>NZ_JBYTCI010000021.1:0-71826 GCF_058790095.1 Terrabacter sp. FW104-15G4B
CGCCGGTGTCGACAGGCACGGCACGACCGAGCCCGTGCGCGACGCTGCCGCCGTCCTCAGCCCGAGCACACGGCACATGCGGGCGGCGCCGGCCGGGTGGTCGTGCGCCGGCTCCGAGGGCTGCCCGGGCACGGGTCGCGAGGAGCCGGCCACGGCCCGGCACGAATGACCGACCCGGCCGCACACGTGGTCGGGCGGCTGCCCGTGGCCCCAGGATGCATTGCGTGGATGATGGGGGCATGAGCGACGTCGCAACGCAGGGCTTCCGGACCGAGCACGACTCGATGGGCGATGTGCAGGTGCCTGCCGACGCGATGTGGGGCGCGCAGACGGCGCGCGCGGTCGAGAACTTCCCGATCAGTGGACAACCCGTCCCGACCGGAGTCGTGCACGCGCTGGCGCGTCTCAAGGCCGCGGCGGCCGAGGTCAATGCCGACCTCGGCGTCCTCGACGCCGACCGCGCCCGCGCGATCGCCGCAGCGGCCGGTGAGGTGGCGGAGGGCCAGCACGACGACCAGTTCCCCATCGACGTCTTCCAGACCGGCTCGGGCACCTCGACCAACATGAACGTCAACGAGGTCGTGGCCCGCCTGGCACACCTCGAGAGCGACCTCGACGTGCACCCCAACGACCACGTCAACGCCGGCCAGTCGAGCAACGACACCTTCCCGAGCGCGCTGCGTATCGCCGCCACCACGGCCGCGGTCCTCGACCTCGTGCCGTCGCTCGAGCACCTGGCCCTGGCGCTGGCGCGCAAGGAGTCGGAGTTCGCCGACGTCGTCAAGGCAGGGCGCACGCACCTGATGGATGCGGTGCCGGTCACCCTCGGCCAGGAGTTCGGCGGCTACCGCCGGCAGGTCGAGCTCGGGGCGACGCGGGTGCGGGCCGCCGCGGAGGCGACGAGCGAGCTGCCGCTCGGCGGCACGGCGGCGGGCACCGGGCTCAACGCGGCTCCCGGTTTCGCGCGGGCGGTGATCGAGCGGGTGTCGGGCGTCACCGGACTGCCCTTCCGCGAGGCGGCGAACCACTTCGAGGCGCAGTCGGCCCAGGACGCCGTCGTCGAGCTGTCCGGCGCCCTCAAGGTGGTCGCGGTCAGCCTGACGAAGATCTGCAACGACCTGCGCTGGATGAGCTCGGGGCCCCGCACGGGCCTCGGCGAGATCCACCTGCCCGACCTCCAGCCCGGCTCGAGCATCATGCCCGGCAAGGTCAACCCCGTGGTGCCCGAGGCCACGGTGATGGCGTGTGCGCAGGTCATCGGCAACGACGTCGTCATCACCACCGCCGGGGCCGCCGGCAACTTCGAGCTCAACGTCATGCTGCCGGTCATGGCGAAGAACATCCTCGAGTCGATCGGCCTGCTCGCGTCCACGAGCCGCCTGCTCGCCGACCGCTGCGTCGACGGCATCACCGCCGAGGTCGAGCACGCGCGGGCGCTGGCCGAGGGCTCGCCCTCGATCGTCACTCCGCTCAACCGCTACATCGGCTACGAGGCCGCAGCCGCCGTGGTCAAGCAGGCCGTCAAGGAGCGCCGGACGATCCGCGACGTCGTCATCGAGCAGGGCCACGTGGCCGCCGGCAGGCTGACCGAGCAGCAGCTCGACGAGGCCCTGGACGTGCTGTCCATGACCCGGCCCGAGGCCGCAAGCTGACCAAGCGGTGAAGCACACCGGCCGGTCAGCACGCCTGCCGGTCACAGCACCTGTCGGGTTCCAGAGGCCCCCTCTGCGTTGGGTTGCCACGTGACCCAGCCAGCGGCATACGCAGTCGTTCGCCTCTGGGCCACCCGCCGACCCAACGCACAGCGGCTGGCCCCCCCACTAGCGTGAGCCCATGACGCTGGACGACGTCGACGCGTACCTCGACACGCTCGCGGGCTGCCGCGCGCGCCGCACCGACGGGCGCCGGGCGTGGTACGTCGACGGCCTGCTGGTCGCCCGTGCCGACGCCGACGGCACCCTGCTCGTGCGTCTCGGCGGTCGCGACCGCGAGGAGCTCGTGGCGGCGCACCCGCAGACGTTCGTGGTGCCGCCCCGGTGGGAGTCGCACCAGAAGGTGCAGGCCGACCTCGCGGGTGACGCGGACGCGGTCCGGCTGGCGCTGCGCCTCGCGTGGGATCGACAGCGCACGGCGCGGTCGTCGTGAGCCCTCCGGCTCAGGAGCCGAGCACGCGCTCCAGGTAGGGGTTGCCGAAGCGGCGCTCGGGGTCGACCCGGTCGCGCACGGCGAGGAAGTCGTCGAAGCGCGGGTAGACGCCGCGCAGGTAGTCGGCACCGCGGGTGTGGAGCTTGCCCCAGTGGGGGCGGCCACCGTGGTTGCTCGCGATGGCCTCGAAGGCGTCGAAGTAGGCCCCTCGCTCCTGGCGGTGGTAGCGGTGGATCGCGACGTAGCAGCTCTGCCGTTGGTACGCCGTCGAGAGCCAGACGTCGTCCGCGGCCGCCATGCGGCACTCGACCGGGAAGGAGATCCGCTCGTCGTGGGTGTCGACCCACTCCCTCAGCTCGAGCAGCACCTCCGCCAGGCTCGCGCGCGGGAAGGCCCACTCCGACTCCAGGAAGCGCACCTCGCGCGCCGTCACGAAGACCTTGTGCGAGCTGTCGGTGTACTGCCGCTCGCTGAGCGCCCGGGCGGCCAAGGCGTTGATGCCCCTCGTCGAACGAGGCACCCGGGTGGCGACGCGGTTGGTCAGCTCGAAGAACCGGTTGCTCAGCAGGTCGTCGTCGAGCTTCTCGCGCCACGCCGCAAGGGGTCGGCGCGCGGTGCCTTCGGGGACCCGGTTGTTGCGCTTCGTCAGGGTCCGGTCGGTGTGCGGGAACCAGTAGAACTCGAAGTGGTCGTTGCCCTCGGCCGACGCAGCGGCGTGGGCAAGCACCTCGGCCAGCGGTTCGGGCCGCTCGTCGGCGTGCAGCAGGAAGGCGGGGACGACCGACAGAGTGAGCTCGGTGACGATGCCGAGCGCGCCCAGACCGAGACGCGCAGCCTGGAAGAGCTCCGGCTCCCGCGTCGGGGAGCACTCGACCACCGAGCCGTCGGCCAGCACCATGCGCAGGGCACGGATGCCGGCGGACAGCCCTTTGAGCTTCAGCCCGGTGCCGTGGGTGCCGGTGGCGGTCGCGCCCGCGACGCTCTGGCGGTCGATGTCGCCGAGATTCGGCAGGGCGTAGCCGAACGCGGCGAGCTCCTCGTTGAGGACGTGCAGTGGCGTGCCCGCCCGGACCGTGGCCTCACCACGCGTCGAGTCGATCGAGGTGACGCCGGCCAGGGCGCCGAGGCGCAGCTGGACCCCGTCGGTGACGGCCACACCGGTGAACGAGTGACCCGCGCCGATGGCCTTGACCCGCAGGCCGCGCGCCGCCGCGCGCGACACCTCTTCCACGACCTCGGCCTCGCTGGTCGGGGTCGCCACCCGCGCGAGCTTCGAGCGCTCGATGCCGGCCCAGTTGGACCACTCGACGCTGCGGACCACGCCACCCTTCCCGCCGGTCACACCGGGATCCACACCGGGGTCCACGCCATTCGTCACGCCATTCGTCACGCCACTCGTCACGCCACTCGTCACGCCACTGACCGTGTCAGCCAAAGCACTGCCCTTCCCCACGATAGGTCGCGGCCCGCCCGACGACCCGGTCGCCTCCGTCGCTGCTGACGAGCACGAACTCCGGAAAGCGCTCGGCCAGCTCCCCCGCCTTGGCGTGCCGGAACCATATCCGATCTCCCAGTGAGAGCCGGTCGGCCCCCGCTCCCGTCAGCGGCGTCTGGACCTCGCCCGTCCCCTCGCGGCTGCTGAGCTCCAGGTCCTGCTCGGCGAGTGGGGCGGGGACCCGCGCCCACCCGGGCGGCCCGGATGCCACGTAACCACCGGCGTATGCCGTCACCATGCCCGGTCCGGGCCGGCGCACGACCGGGACGGCGAAGTACGCAGCGGGTCGGAGCGAGAGCGCGTCGTAGCCGTCGAAAAGGGTCGGCGCGAAGAGCCCCGACCCGGCGGCGAGCTCGGTCAGCGCCGGGTCGGAGTGGGTGACGTGGAGGCTGCCGGTGCCGCCGCCGTTGACGACGTCGAGGTCGGCCAGCGCGCGGGCAGCCCTGACCACCTCCGCCCGACGGGTGCGCAGCTCGGCGTCGGACGCCCTCTTCATCCGGCGCACCACCAGCGACGAGTCGGGCAGCCCTGCGATCTGGGCGTCGTAGAACATCAGGCCGGCGACGACGAGCCGGCGCTCCTGCGCCCTGCGGATGACCGTCTCCACGTCCGCCGGCGTGCGGGTGGGCGACCGGCGTACGCCCAGGTGCGCCGGCCCGAGCCGCAGGGAGGCGTCGACGTCCACGGCCACCCGCAGGCCCTCGTGGCCGGGCACCTCACGGGCGAGGAAGTCGACGTGCTCGACGCTGTCGACCATGAGGATGACGGCACGCTTCCAGGCCGGGTCGGCGGCCAGCTCGCGCAGGGCCTGGAGGTCGACGCTGGGGTAGGCGACGAGGAGGTTGTCGTGGCCCGCGCGGGCCCACCAGAGGGCCTCGCGGACGGCGTAGCACATGAGCCCCTCGAAGCCGTCACGACCGAGCGCGCGTTCGATGAGCGGCCGGCTGCGCAGGGACTTCGTCGCGATCCGGATCGGCCGGCCTCCGGCCAGCCCGACGAGCGTCGCGGCGTTGGCGTCGAAGGCGTCGAGGTCGACGACGGCGAGCGGCGCGGGCAGGTCGGCGGTCGCTGCCGAGAGGCGCGCCGCGACGGGCGGCGACAGGCGACGAGGCATGCCCTGCACCCTAGCGACCCTCCATCCCCTCCCCGGCCCCTTCACCGAACGCAGCGCTCGGTGTCGAACTCGCTGGTAGGACACTCAGTTCGCGACCGAACGCTGGGTTCGCGCGGCCAGGGTCGGGGTTCGCCGGCGGGGTCAGCCGACGCGGTCGACGACGGAGAGCGCGAGGGCCTGCAGGGCCGCCTTGGCGTCGCTGGCCGGCAGCGGGGCCAGCAGGTCCTGTGCCTGGCGCGCGACGGCATACGTCTCGAGGCGGGCCTGCTCGAGCGCCGGGTGGGCGCGGAACAGCGTCAGGGCCTCGGCCAGGGCGTCCTCGTCGTGCGAGAGGTCGCTGTCGAGCAGCTCGAGCAGGCGGGCGTCAGTGGCGTCGGCGGGGTCCGCCATGGCCCGGAAGCGCAGCACGGCCAGTGTGTCGACGCCTTCGCGCAGGTCGGTGCCGGGCAGCTTGCCGCTCTCGCCGGCGTCCGACGCGATGTCGATGAGGTCGTCGGCGAGCTGGAACGCCACGCCGACCTTCTCGCCGTAGGCGCGCAGGATCTCGACGGTCTCGGCCGTGCCTCCGCTGAACATCGCGCCGTAGCGCCCCGCGGTGGCGATGAGCACGCCGGTCTTGTCGGCGAGGACCTCGAGGTAGTAGTCGACCGGGTCGACTCCCTCGGGGCACGGGCGGTCGTCGCGGATCTGGCCCGAGCAGAGGCGTACGAACGTCTGGGCCTGGATGAGGACCGCCTCGGCGCCGAGACCGGCGACCAGCTCCGAGGCCTTGCCGAAGAGCAGGTCGCCGACGAGGATCGCCGTCGAGTTGTCATAGGCGGCGTTGACCGACTCCACGCCCCGCCGCACGGTCGCCTCGTCCATGACGTCGTCGTGGTAGAGCGAGGCGAGGTGCGTCAGCTCGACTCCGGACGCGGCCCGCACGACGTCGTCGTTGATGCCGTCACCGAGCTCGGCTGCGAGGAGGGTCAGCAGCGGCCGGAACCGCTTGCCGCCCGCCTCGACGAGGTGGCCCGAGGCCCTCGCGATGAACGGGTCCTCGTGGTCGACGACCTGCAGCAGCAGCGCGTCGACGCGGGCGAGGCCGTCACGCAGCCGGGCCGAGAGGTCCGCGCTGGCCCCCGGGATGCCGAGGACCGGCGGGGTGGCGTGGGTCGTCATCGGGCCCCGTGACCGTGCAGCGACAGCGACGTCATCGGACGAACAGCGATGCACGGTCGGCGAGGTCGAGCAGCGACGACGGCAGGACGCCGAGGGCCAGCGTGATGAGCGTGCCGATCGCGATCGAGAAGGTCGTCGACACCGACGGCGTGATGACCTCGACGGCGTCGTCCGGGGCGTCACTGAAGAACATCAGGACGATGACCCGGGCGTAGACGAAGACCGTGATCGCGCTGCACACGACACCGACGACCGCAAGGACCGTACCGGTCGCGCCACCCGTGGCGACCGCTGCGGAGAAGACACCGAACTTCGAGACGAAGCCCGAGGTCAGCGGGATGCCGGCGAAGGCGAGCATGAGGAAGGCGAACGCGCCGGCCACGAGCGGGTAGCGCTTGCCCAGACCCGCCCACTGGGACAGGTGCGTCGCCTCGGCGCCGTTCTGGCGCACGAGCGACACGATGGCGAAGGCCGCGATCGTCGAGAAGCCGTAGGCGACGAGGTAGAAGAGCACCGCGCTGACGCCCCTGCGGTCGAAGGCGAGCACGCCGACGAGGATGAAGCCGGCGTGGGCGATCGAGGAGTAGGCGAGCAGGCGCTTCATGTCGGTCTGGGTGACCGAGAGCACCGAGCCCACGACCATCGTCAGCATCGCGACGATCACGAGCGCGTTGGTCCACTCCCAGCGAGCGGTGTCGAGGCCGACGTACGCGAGGCGCAGGATCGCGCCGAACGCCGCCGCCTTGGTGCAGGCCGCCATGAAACCGGTGACCGGCGTCGGGGCGCCCTGGTAGACGTCGGGGGTCCACGCGTGGAACGGCACGGCAGCGACCTTGAAGAGCAGTCCGACGAAGACGAGGAAGGCCCCCGGCAGCAGCAGCCCGTTCAGCTCGAGCGGTGCCGAGGCGATCGCCCGGGACAGGTCGCCGAAGTACACCGAACCGGCGTAGCCGTAGAGCAGGGCGGTGCCGAAGAGGAAGAAGGCCGAGCTGAAGGCGCCGAGCAGGAAGTACTTCAGCGAGGCCTCCTGCGAGAGGAGGCGACGACGGCGCGCCAGGCCGGACAGGATGTAGAGCGGCAGCGAGAGCACCTCGAGTGCGACGAACATGCCGATGAGGTCGTTCGTCGTCGGGAAGAGCATCATCCCGAAGATCGCGAAGAGCGTCAGCGGGAAGACCTCGGAGGTCAGCGCACCCGCGCGGGCCGCAGCCGTCTCGCTCGCTGAGCCGGGGGTCGAGGCGCCGCTCGGGGTGAACGCGTCGGGGCCCACGCCGCCGAACCGCTCGGACATCGTCAGGACGCCGAGCACGCCCATGAGCAGGATCGTGCCCTGCATGAACAGGGCGAAACCGTCGATGGACAGGGCGAAGAGCTGGTGGCCGGCGGTGCCGTCCGAGAGTCCCATCGTCAGGCCCTGGTGCTTCGCCGCGAGGATGAGCGACGCGGCAGCCACGAGCAGGCCCCCGACGGTCAGCGTCAGCTGGATGGCGTGACGGCGCGCGCGCGGCGCGAAGGCCTCGACGAGCACGCCGACCAGGGCCGTGCCGAAGACGATGAGCAGCGGCAGGATCGCCAGGTAGTCGACGTTCGACTGCTGGAACGCTGCGGGAAGCGTGGGCAGCGCCAGCGGAGCGACGGCGGTCACTTCGAGCTCCCTTCGGCCAAGGTGCCGGTCGGGTTGAGGTTGGGGACGGCTTTCTGAACGTGCGACAGGGTCTTGTCGACGGCCGGGTTGATGACGTTGAGCGCGAGGTTCGGGGCGAACCCGAGCACCACGAAGGCGGCGATCAGCGGCACGGCGACGAGCTTCTCGCGCGTCGTCAGGTCACGCACGGCGGTGAGGCCGCGGCGGCCGGGCTCGTCGAGGCGGTCGTGCTCGCGCACGCCCACCAGACCCTCCGCCCTCGGGCCCGTCATGACCCGCTTGTACATCAGCAGGATGTAGAGCGCCGCCAGGATGATGCCGGCCGTCGCGATGACGGTCCCCACCGGCTGCGTGGAGAAGCTGCCGGCCAGGACGAGGAACTCCGAGACGAAGGTCGAGAGGCCGGGCAGCGCGAGGCCGGCCAGGCCGGCGACGAGGAAGATGCCGGCGAGGGCCGGGGTGATGCGCTGCCACCCCCCGAAGTCGGGGATGCGCTTGCTGCCGCGACGGCGTACGAGCATGGCGGCGAAGAGGAAGAGCGCAGCGGTCGAGAAGCCGTGGTTGACCATGTAGAGGGTCGACCCGGCCTGGCCCACGTTGGTGAAGGCGAAGATGCCCAGCACGATGAAGCCGAAGTGGCTCACCGAGGTGTAGGACACCAGGCGCATCATGTCCGTCTGGCCGATCGCGAGCAGGGCGCCGTAGATGACGGACAGCACCGCGAGGGCCACCACGACGGGCGTCGCCCACGCGCTCGCCTCCGGGAAGAGCTGGAGGCAGAAGCGGATCATCCCGAAGGTGCCGACCTTGTCGAGCACGCCGACGAGCAGCGTCGCCGTCGCCGGCGAGGACTCGGTGGCGGCGTCGGGCAGCCAGGTGTGGAACGGCACCATCGGCGCCTTCACCGCGAAGGCCAAGAAGAAGCCGACGAAGAGCAGCCGCTCCGTGATCGGGTCCATCGAGAGGCCGGTGAGGCGCTCGATGAGGAAGCCGTCGCTGCCGCCGGGGCCCTGCAGGTAGAGGGCGATGACGGCGACGAGCATGATCAGCCCGCCCGCGAGGGAGAAGAGCAGGAACTTCATCGCGGCGTACTGCCTGCGCGGCCCGCCGAAGCGGCCGATGAGGAAGTAGACCGGGATCAGCATGGCCTCGAAGAAGACGTAGAAGAGGAACACGTCGGTGGCCGCGAACACGCCGACCATGAACGTCTCGAGCACGAGGATGAGCGCGAAGTACGTCTTGACGCGCTGTCCGCCGCGGGGGCCGGCCTCCTCGGGCACGTCGTGCCAGGCCGCGAGCAGGCATACCGGGGTCAGCACGAGCGCCATGAGGATCAGCACCAGCGCGATGCCGTCGACGCCGAGGGCGTAGCTCACCCCGAACTGCGGGATCCACGAGTACTGCTCACCGAGCTGGAACTGCGCGGTCGAGGACCGGTCGAACTGCGTCGCGGCCACGATGCCGAGGACGAGCGTGACGAGGGAGACGCCGAGCGCGAGGCGCTTGGCGTTCTCGACACTGCCCGGCACGAAGGCGACGAGCAGCGCGCCGACGAGCGGGACGAGCCCGAGGATCGTCAGCCACGGGACGGTGGACATGTTCGTCATCAGGAGATCACCCAGAGTGCACCGAGGATGGCGACGACGCCCGCGAGCATCGTCAGGGCATAGGAGCGTGCGAAGCCGTTCTGCAGCTTGCGCAGGCGGGAGCTCGTCCCGCCGACGAGGGCGGCGAGGCCGCCGGCGGCACCGTCGACGCCCTTGCTGTCCGCGAAGACGAGCGAGCGCGTGAGGTGGAGGCCGGGCCGCATGAGGAGGGCCTCGTTGACCTGGTCCTGGTAGAGGTCCTTGCGGGCCGCCTGGGTCGCGAGCGAGCCGGTGGGAGCCGTGAGCGGCACCTCGTCACGCCAGTAGCGCAGCCACGCCAACAGCCCGCCGGCCAGCACGAGGACGAGCGTCAGGGCGATCAGTACCGGAACCGGCAGGACGGGGTGGGCACCAGCCGGCTCGGCGCCGGTGACGGGCTCGAGCCAGGTGTTGAAGAGCCCCGTCGGGCCGAGGACGAGCCCGAGGAAGGCCGACCCGACGGCGAGCACGATCATCGGGACCGTCATCAGCCGGCCGGACTCGTGCGGGTGCACGTCGTCGGTCCAGCGCTTCTTGCCGTGGAAGGTCATGAAGAACAGGCGGGACATGTAGAAGGCGGTGATGCCGGCACCGACGAGGGTGGCCGTGCCGAACACCCACGGCCGCCAGCCCTCGCCGATGAAGGCGGCCTCGATGATCCGGTCCTTGGACCAGAAGCCCGAGAACGGGGGCACACCGAGGATCGCGAGCCAGCCGACGGCGAAGGTCGCCCAGGTGATCTTCATGGCGCCCGACAGCCCCCCGAAGCGGCGCATGTCGATCTGGTCGTTCATGCCGTGCATGACCGAGCCGGCGCCGAGGAACATGCCGGCCTTGAAGAAGCCGTGCATGAGCAGGTGGAAGATCGCGAAGGCGTAGCCGACCGGGCCGAGGCCCGCCGCGAGCATCATGTAGCCGATCTGGCTCATCGTGGAGGCCGCGAGGGCCTTCTTGATGTCGTCCTTGGCACAGCCGACGATCGCCCCGAAGAGCAGCGTGATGGCGCCGACGATGACGACGACGAGCTGGGCCGTTGGCGCGGCCTCGAAGACCGGCGCCGAGCGCACGACGAGGTAGACACCGGCCGTGACCATGGTCGCGGCGTGGATCAGCGCCGAGACCGGCGTCGGGCCGGCCATCGCGTCACCGAGCCAGCTCTGCAGCGGGAACTGCGCCGACTTGCCGCAGGCACCGAGCAGCAGCATCAGGCCGATGGCCGTCATGAAGCCCTGGTTGGCGTTGCTGCCGGCGGCCCCGAGCACCGTCTGGAAGTCGACCGCGCCGAAGTGGAAGAACATCAGGATGATCGCGATGGACAGGCCGAAGTCACCCACACGGTTGGCGACGAACGCCTTGTTCGCCGCGGTCGCGTACGCCGGGTTGTGGTTCCAGAAGCCGATCAGCAGGTAGCTGGCCAGGCCCACGCCCTCCCAGCCGACGTAGAGCAGCAGGTAGGAGTTCGCCAGGACGAGCAGCAGCATCGCCGCGACGAACAGGTTGAGGTAGGCGAAGAAGCGGCGCTTGTCGCGGTCGTGCTCCATGTAGCCGAGCGAGTAGACGTGGATCAGCGAGCCGACGAAGGTGATGAGCAGCACGAAGACCAGGGAGAGCTGGTCGACGAGCAGGCCCGCGTTCACCGTGAAGGAGCCGGCTGAGATCCAGTCGAAGAGGTTGACGGACACCGCGCGGTCCTCGGCGCCACGGCCGATCATCGAGAGGATGACGACCGCACCGACGACGAAGGCGGCCCACGAGAGGGCGGTCGCGAGCACGGGACCGAACTTGTCGGTGCGGCGGCCGCCGAGGAGCAACACGGCGGCACCGAGCAGCGGCAGCGCGACGAGCAGCCACGCGTATGCCGTCACCCCGGTGGCGGCGTGCGCCTCACCTTCGTGCGTGGCGAGGCCCACGGCATACGTGCTCAGCGTGCTCGGCGAGCTCGCGAGCGTCTGGACGAGAGTTCCCATTGTGGGCGGCGCTCCTTACAGCTTCAGCAGGTTGGCGTCGTCGACCGAGGCCGAGCGGCGGGCGCGGAAGATCGCCATGATGATGGCGAGTCCCACGACGACCTCCGCGGCTGCGACGACCATGACGAACAGGGCCATGACCTGCCCGTCGAGGGCGCCGTGCAGCCGGGAGAAGGTGACGAGGGCGAGGTTCGTCGCGTTGAGCATGAGCTCGACGCCCATGAAGACGATGATCGCGTTGCGGCGGATCAGCACGGCGGCGGCACCGATGGCGAAGAGCAGCACCGACAGGTTGACGTAGTTCATCAGGCTCATTTGGACCGACCCTCCTCGATCTCGCGCTCCATGTGGCGCTCGACGTCCTTGAGGCCCTCGGCGGTGGCGACCTGGTCGCGCGCCACGAGGACACGCGAGACGGACAGGTCGCTCGGCGTGCCGTCGGGCAGCAGCGCCGGGGTGTCGACCGCGTTGTGGCGGGCGTACACACCGGGCACGGGCAGGCCGGCGACGTTCTTGTTCTCGCGCACGCGCTTGGCGGCCCACTCGGCCTGGGTGATGCGCGGCGTGAGGCGCTCGCGGTGGGCGAGCACCATGGCGCCCAGCGCGGCGGTGATGAGCAGCGCGGAGGTGATCTCGAAGATCCAGACGTACTGGCCGAAGATCAGCTCGGCGATGCCCGTCACGTTGCCGGTGTCGGCGTTGCTCGCGACGAGCTTGTCCATGCCGGCCTGAACGCTCTGCTGGTCGAGGACGACCTGCCCGATCGAGAAGACAAGCACGCCGGCGAGGCCGATGACGAGCAGGAACGCCGCCCAGCGCTGGCCCTTGATGGTCTCGACGACGGAGTCGGAGGAGTCGACGCCGACGAGCATGAGGACGAAGAGGAAGAGCATCATCACGGCGCCGGTGTAGACGAACACCTGCACGATGCCGAGGAAGTCGGCCTTCTGCATGATGTAGAAGATCCCGAGGGTGCACATGACGAGCGCCATGCCGAGGGCGGCGTGGACGGCCTTCCTGGCGAACAGCAGGCCCAGCGCGGCGATGACCGCGATCGGGGCCAGCACCCAGAAGCCGACGGCTTCGGCGGTGGAGGTCACGGGTTGGCCCCTTCCCTGGTCTGTGCTGCGGTGGGGTGCCCGGCGTGGGCGACGTCGTGCTCGCCCGGGACGGCCGCGGCCGCGTTGCCGGGGCGGCCGCCGGCGCCGGTGATCGAGGGCGCGGTGCTGCCGTCGTCGTCGAGGTCGTCGACGTCGCCGTCAGCCGTGCCGGCGTCGCGAGCGCCGACGTATGCCTTCTGCTCGGCGGTCGCGCCGGTGACCTTGCCCTGGTAGTAGTCGCGCTCCTCCAGGCCGTCGGCCATCGGGAACGGCGGCGGCAGCATCCCGCCCTGCAGGGGTGCGAGCAGCTGGTCCTTGGTGAAGATGAGCTTGCCGCGGTCGTTGTCGGCCAGCTCGTAGAAGTTCGTCATCGTCAGGGCGCGGGTCGGGCAGGCCTCGATGCACAGGCCGCAGAAGATGCAGCGCAGGTAGTTGATCTGGTAGACGCGGCCGTAGCGCTCGCCGGGGCTGAAGCGGCCCTTGCCACCCTGCTCGAGCGGCGTGTCGTCGTTGTCGGCGCCCTCGACGAGGATCGCGTCGGCCGGGCAGGCCCACGCACACAGCTCACAGCCGACGCACTTCTCGAGGCCGTCGGGGTGACGGTTGAGCTGGTGGCGGCCGTGGAAGCGCGGCGCGGTCGGGCGCGGCTTCTCGGGGTACTCCTCGGTGGCGACCTTGCGGAACATCGTGGAGAACGACACCCCGAACCCGGCCACCGGGGCGAAGAGCTCGGACAGGAAACCCTTGTCGCGCTCGTCCTTGGCGGGCCGCTGGCCACGCGGCGCGCCGACCTCCGAACCCGTGGGATTGCCGGGGCTCTGGGGCGACACGTCCTTGCCGACGGTGTCGTCAGGCATGGTCCTCCTCCTTGCGGGGGGTCGAGGTGCTCGAGGTGCTGGCGGTCGTGAGCACGGGCTCGCGGGACGCGGCCAGGCGCGGGGTGGGCTCGGCGAGGCGCTGGCCGGGCAGCGGCGGCACGGGGTAGCCGTCCTCGAAGGGGTCGACCTCCTCGGGCGGGGTCTCCTCCTCGGCGGCGGCCCTGGCGGCGCGCTTGTCGTCCCAGATCCACGCCGCGGCGAGCGCGATGACGGCGACGATGCTGACGATGACCACGGTGGCGACGGAGAGCTCCCGGCCGGCGAAGGTCAGCTTGCTGTCGCCGAGGAAGCCCAGCTGGGCGCCGCGGATGAAGGCGACGGCGACGACCCAGGCGAGGGTGATCGGGATGAGGAACTTCCAGCCGAAGCGCATGAACTGGTCGTAGCGCACGCGCGGCAGGGAACCGCGCAGCCAGACGAAGATGAACATGAACAGCCACAGCTTGGCGGTGAACCACAGCAGGCCCCACCAGCCGCCGCCGAACATGTTGTCGTTGATGGCCGAGATGATCGGCGGTGCCTGCCAGCCGCCGAGGAACAGGGTGGTGGCGAGGGCCGAGACGGTGAACATGTTGACGTACTCGCCGAGGAAGAACATCGCGAAGCGCATCGAGGAGTACTCGGTGTGGAAGCCACCCGTGAGCTCACCCTCGCCCTCGGCGAGGTCGAAGGGCAGGCGGTTGGTCTCGCCGACCATGGTGATGACGTAGACGGCGAAGCTGAAGAACGCCGGGAGGATGTACCAGAGCGAGCTCTGCGCCGACACGATCGCCGAGGTCGACATCGAGCCGCTGTAGAGGAAGATCGCGACGAGCGAGAGCCCCATGGCGATCTCGTAGCTGATCACCTGGGCGGTCGAGCGCAGGCCACCGAGCAGCGGGTAGGTCGAGCCGGAGCTCCACCCGGCGAGGATGATGCCGTAGACGCCGACCGAGGCGACGGCGAGCACGAGGAGCACGGCCACCGGGACGTCGGTCACCTGCAGCGGTGTCTCGTGGCCGAAGATCGACACCGTGCCGCCGACGGGGATGATCGCGAACGACACGAAGGCCATCGTGGCGGCGATGAGCGGCGCCAGCGTGTAGATGAGCTTCTCCGCGTTGGCCGGCGTGATGTCTTCCTTGAGCATCGACTTCATGCCGTCGGCGAGGGTCTGCAGCAGCCCGAAGGGTCCGTTGCGGTTGGGCCCCGGGCGCTGCTGCATGCGGCCGATGACGCGGCGCTCGAACCAGATGACGAGCAGCGTCGAGATGAGCAGGTAGACGAAGATGCCGACGGCCTTGATGAGCGACAGCCACCACGGGGTGTCGCTGAAGTTCGCCGTGGGGTTCTCGGTCGCGGGCAGCGCGGCCGCCACCCCGTATGCGGTCAGGCCGAGGCTCATGCCGCACCACCCTTCGTGACGTGGACGCGGCCCCCGGCGTCGGTGCCGAGGCCGGCGCGGACGGAGCAGTCCTGGTTGGTCGAGCGCGAGTTGGTCGGGAGCCAGACGACGCCGTCGACCATGCCCTCGGTGACGACCGCGGGCAGCGTGACGCTGCCGATCGGGCCGGTGACCGTGACGTGGTCGCCGTCTTCGACGCCGAGTCCGGCGGCCGAGGAGACCGAGAGCCGGGCCACGGCCAGCGGCGCGGTGCCGGCCAGGAACGGCTCGCCGTCCTGCATCCGGCCGGCGTCGAGGAGCGTGGCCCACGTCGACAAGGTGAAGTCACCGGTGCCGTCGGGCGCCGCGGCGGCACGCTGGCCGGCCGGCGCGCTGGTGGCGCGCGCACCGCCCCACGGGCCGAGCGCCTCGAACTGGGCCTGGATCTCGTGCTGCGTGCGGGTCTCGAGGAAGTGGCCCATCTCGCTGGCCAGCATGTCGAGCGCCCGGTGGTCGCTCACGGCGTTGCTCTCGAGGGCCTCCTCGAAGGCGCGGACGCGGCCCTCCCAGTCGACGAACGTGCCGGCCTTCTCGGACTGCGAGGCAACCGGGAGGACGACGTCGGCGACGGCGGTGACGGGCGACTCGCGCAGCTCGAGGGAGACGACGAACGCCTTCTCGAGGGCCACGGCAGCAGCCGGGTCACCGAGGTCGGACGGGTCGACGCCACCCACGAGCAGGGCCTGGATGTCTCCCGCAGCGGCGGCCGCGACGATGCCGGCCGTGTCGCGCGGCGGCGTCGCGGGCACGTGGTCGACGTCCCAGACGCGGGCCACCTCGGCACGGGCCGTGGCGTCGGAGACAGGACGCCCGCCGGGCAGGAGCGCACCGAGCGCACCGGCCTCGAGGGCACCGCGCTCCCCCGCCCGGCGCGGGACCCACGCGAGGCGGGCGCCCGTGGCGGCGGCGAGGTCGGCGGCGGCGCGCAGGGCGCCGGGCGAGGTGGCGAGGCGCTCTCCGACGAGGACGATGCCGCCCTCGGTGAGGGCCGCACGAGCCGTCGCGAGGAGCTCGGTGCGAGGCTCGGTCGCGCCGAGATCGGCCAGGGCCGACGCCTCGTGGCCCGGAACGGTCGGCAGCAGGGTGCCACCGAGCTTGGTGAGGCCGCGCGTCGCGTGGGACGCGACGGCATACACCTGCGTCTTGTGGTGGCGGTAGGCCTTCCGCAGGCGCAGGAAGACGATCGGGCTCTCGTCCTCGGGCTCGAAGCCGACGAGGAGCACGGCCTTGGCCTGCTCGAGGTCGGCGTAGGTCACCGAGCCGCCCTCGGGGCCGGTGGCGGCCACGTGCTCGCCGAGGAAGGCGACCTCCTCGGCGGAGTGCGGGCGGGCGCGGAAGTCGACGTCATTGGTGCCGAGCACGACGCGCGCGAACTTGCCGTAGGCGTAGGCGTCCTCGGCGGACACGCGGCCACCGACGAGCACGCCGGCGGCGGCAGCCCGGGAGAGGCCGGCCGCAGCGGCGGCGAGGGCCTCGGGCCACCCGACGACCTTGAGCTCGCCGTCGGTGTCACGCACCATCGGCAGCTGCACGCGGTCGGGCAGCGTGGCGTAGGTGAACGCCCAGCGGCCCTTGTCGCAGTTCCACTCCTCGTTGACGGCCTGGTCCTCGGCGGCCAGACGGCGCAGCACGACGCCGCGGCGGTGGTCGGTGCGCATGGCGCAGCCGCTCGCGCAGTGCTCGCAGACCGACGACGTCGACACGAGGTCGAACGGACGGCTGCGGAAGCGGTAGGCGGCACCGGTGAGCGCGCCGACCGGGCAGATCTGGACGGTGTTGCCCGAGAAGTAGCTCTCGAAGGGCTTCTCCTCGTAGATGCCGATCTGCTGCAGGGCGCCACGCTCGACGAGCGCGATGAAGGGGTCGCCGGCGATCTGGTCGGAGAAGCGGGTGCAGCGGGCACAGAGCACGCACCGCTCGCGGTCGAGCAGCACCTGCGAGGAGATGTTGACCGGCTTGGGGTAGGTGCGCTTGACGTCCTCGAAGCGGGACACCGCGCGACCGGCGCTCATCGCCTGGTTCTGCAGGGGGCACTCGCCGCCCTTGTCGCAGACCGGGCAGTCGAGCGGGTGGTTGATCAAGAGCAGCTCCATGACGCCCTGCTGCGCCTTGTCGGCGACCGTGGACGTGGCTTGGGTGTTGACGACCATGCCCTCGGAGACCGTCATGGTGCACGACGCCTGCGGCTTGGGCATCGGCCGGACGTTGCCCTCGCGGTCGGGCATCGCGACGTCGACGAGGCACTGGCGGCACGCCCCGACGGGCTCGAGCAGCGGGTGGTCGCAGAAGCGCGGGATCTCGACGCCGATCGTCTCGGCGGCCCGGATCACCAGCGTGCCCTTGGGCGCGCTGACGGGGACGCCGTCGATGGTCAGCCTGACGAGGTCCTGGGCGGCCTTCGTCCCGGTCGGGTTCGAAGCAGTGGTGGTCATGCGGACACCATCCCGCTGGACTCCTTGGTCTGGACCTGTGGCTGGACGGGGAAGAGGACCGACCGCTCCGGCGGGAACAGCTCGTGGGCCGGCGTGTGCATGCCGGCCTCGAACTCCTCGCGGAAGTGCTGGACGGCGGAGGTGATCGGGCTCGTCGCCGCGTCACCGAGTGCGCAGAAGCTGCGGCCGAGGATGTTGTCGCAGATGTCGACGAGCTTGTCGATGTCGTCCTGCGTGCCCTGGCCCGCCTCGATGCGGTTCATGATCTGGCGCAGCCACCACGTGCCCTCGCGGCACGGCGTGCACTTGCCGCACGACTCGTGGGCGTAGAAGTCGGTCCAGCGCGCGACCGCGCGCACGACCGAGACCGTCTCGTCGAAGACCTGCAGCGCGCGCGTGCCGAGCATCGAGCCGGCGGCGGCGACCGAGTCGAAGTCGAGCGGCACGTCGAGGTGCTCCTCGGTGAAGATCGGCGTCGAGCTGCCACCCGGCGTCCAGAACTTCAGCTTGCGCCCGCCGCGCATGCCGCCCGCCAGGTCGATGAGCTCGCGCATGGTGATGCCGAGCGGGGCCTCGAACTGGCCCGGGTTGGTGACGTGGCCGGACAGGCTGAAGATGCCGAAGCCCGTGGACTTCTCGGTGCCCATGCCCTTGAACCAGTCGGAGCCCTCGAGGATGATCCCGGGCACCGAGGCGATGGACTCCACGTTGTTGACCGACGTCGGACGGGCGTAGAGACCCGCGGCGCCGGGGAACGGCGGCTTGAGGCGCGGCTGGCCGCGGCGGCCCTCGAGCGAGTCGAGCAGGGCCGTCTCCTCGCCGCAGATGTAGGCGCCGGCACCGGCGTGGACGGTGATGTCGACCGTGACGCCCTTGCCGCCGACGTCGGTGCCGAGGTGGCCGGCAGCGCGGGCCTCCTCGACCGCACGCAGCAGGCGGCGGTAGACGTGGACGACCTCGCCGCGGAGGTAGATGAAGGCGTGCTCGCAGCCGATCGCGTACGAGGCGATGATGACGCCCTCGATGAGCGCGTGCGGGTTGGCCATCATGAGCGGCACGTCCTTGCACGTGCCCGGCTCGGACTCGTCGGCGTTGACGACGAGGTAGCGCGGGCCGCCGTCGGGCGGGCTCATGAACGACCACTTCATCCCGGTGGGGAAGCCCGCACCTCCGCGCCCGCGGATGCTGGAGTCCTTGACGGCGTCGATGATCGCCTGCGGCTCCATCTCGAGCGCCTTGGTGAGGGCCTTGTAGCCGTCGTGGCGCTCGTAGGTGGCGAGGGTCCAGGACTGGGGGTCGTCCCAGAACTTCGTGAGGATCGGGGTCAGGGTGTCGGTCACTTCGATCCGTCCTTCGCGTCGGCCTGCGCGGGCTGTGGAGCGCGAGAGCCGTTGCTGCCGTCGGCGCCCGGGGCGGTCCAGCCGCGGTCGTTGGCGATCTTGAGGCCGAGCAGCGACGCCGGCCCGGCGCCCACGCCCTCGTCGGCGCGGCCGTCCTCGAAGCCCGCGAGCACCCGCGAGACCTCCTTGAAGCTGCAGACCTTGGCCGCACCCCGGGTGGGGGTGACGTCCTTGCCGGCCCGCAGGTCCTCGACGAGACCGATCGTGCTCTCGGGGGTCTGGTTGTCGAAGAACTCCCAGTTGGCCATGACGACAGGCGCGTAGTCGCACGCCGCGTTGCACTCGACGCGCTCGAGGGTGATCTTGCCGTCCTCGGTCGTCTCGTCGTGGCCGATGCCCAGGTGCTCGGAGACGCGGTCGAAGATCAGGTCGCCGCCCATGATCGCGCACAGGGTGTTGGTGCAGACGCCCACGGTGAACTCACCGTTGGGGTGGCGCTTGTACTGCGTGTAGAAGGTGGCGACGCCGCTGACCTCGGCCTCGGTGAGGTCGAGCACCTCGGCGCAGAAGCTCACCCCACGACCTGTGACATAGCCGTCCACGGACTGCACGAGGTGCAGCAGCGGCAGCAGCGCCGAGCGCTTCTGCGGGTAGCGGCCGATGACCTCGGCTGCGTCGGCGTGCAGCCTCTCGAGCACGTCGGCGGCATACGGCGCCTTGGACTCGGGACTGACGTGCAGGTGGCCTGAAGCGTCGTGACCGCTCAACGGTCCACACCTCCCATGACGGGGTCGATCGAGGCCACGGCGACGATGACGTCGGCGATCTGGCTGCCTTCGCACATCGCGGCCACGGCCTGCAGGTTGTTGAAGCTCGGGTCGCGGAAGTGCGCGCGGTAGGGGCGGGTGCCGCCGTCGGAGACGATGTGGCAGCCGAGCTCGCCCTTCGGCGACTCGATGGCCACGTACGCCTGGCCGGGCGGCACCCGGAAGCCCTCGGTGACGAGCTTGAAGTGGTGGATCAGCGACTCCATCGAGGTGCCCATGATCTCGCGGATGTGGTCGAGGCTGTTGCCCAGGCCGTCGCTGCCGAGGGCCAGCTGAGCGGGCCAGGCGATCTTCTTGTCGGTGACCATGACCGGCCCCTCGCCCGCCTGGAGACGGTCGGTGGCCTGCTCGATGATCTTCAGCGACTCGTACATCTCGTCGATGCGGATGCGCAGGCGGCCGTAGGCGTCCTGGCTCGTGCGGGTCTTGACCTCGAAGTCGTACGTCTCGTAGCCGCAGTAGGGGTCGAGCTTGCGCAGGTCGTGCGGCAGGCCCGTCGAGCGCAGCACCGGACCGGTGATGCCGAGCGCCATGCAGCCGGCCAGGTTGAGCACGCCGACGTCGACGGTGCGGCCCTTGAGGATGGGGTTCTCGTTGAGGAGGGCCTCGAGCTCGCCGAGGCCGCGCCGCACCTCCGGCACCATCTCGCGCAGCGCGTCGATGGACCCGGGCGGGAGGTCCTGGGCCACGCCGCCGGGGCGGATGTAGGCGTTGTTCATGCGCAGCCCGGTCACCATCTCGATGACCCGCAGCAGGCGCTCGCGCTCGCGGAAGGCGACGGTCATGACGGTCGTCGCGCCCATCTCCATGCCGCCGGTGCCCAAGGCGATGAGGTGGCTGCTGATCCGCGTCATCTCCATCATGAGCACGCGGATGACGCTGGCGCGCTCGGGGATCTGGTCGGTGATGCCGAGCAGCTTCTCGATCGCGAGGCAGTAGGCGGCCTCCTGGAACATGGGCGTGAGGTAGTCCATGCGCGTGCAGAACGTGACGCCCTGCACCCAGGAGCGGTACTCCATGTTCTTCTCGATGCCGGTGTGGAGGTAGCCGATGCCCGCCCGGGCCTCGGTCACCGTCTCGCCGTCGATCTCGAGGATGAGGCGCAGCACGCCGTGCGTCGACGGGTGCTGGGGCCCCATGTTGACGACGATGCGCTCCTCGCCGAGCGAGGTGGCCTCGTCGACGAGGTCGTTCCAGTCGCCGCCGGCGGCGTTGAAGACGTGGGCGCCCTCACTGGCCTGCTCGTCGGCCACGGACGTGGCATAGACGTCGTTGGCGCCGGCGTCCGGCACCTCGGTCTGGGTGAACTCGGTGTGCGTGCTCATCAGGTGTACGACCTCCGCTGGTCCGGCGGCGGGATGGTGGCGCCCTTGTACTCGACGGGGATGCCGCCGAGGGGGTAGTCCTTCCGCTGCGGGTGGCCCGGCCAGTCGTCGGGCATGAGGATTCGGGTGAGGGCCGGGTGGCCGTCGAACTCGATGCCGAACATGTCCCACGTCTCGCGCTCGTGCCAGTCGTTGGCCGGGTAGACGGAGACGATCGACGGGATGTGGCGGTCGTCGTCGGGGCACGAGACCTCGACGCGGACGCGTCTGCCGCCGTGGGTGATCGACAGGAAGTGGTAGACCGCGTGCAGCTCCTCGCCGGCGCGGTCGGGGTAGTGCACGCCGGAGACGCCGGTGCAGATCTCGAAGCGGAGCGAGGCGTCGTCGCGCAGGACGCGGGCCACGGCCACCAGGTGCTCGCGGCGGACGTGGATCGTCATCTCGCCGCGGTCGACCACGACGGCCGAGACCGCCTCGGCGTAGGAGGCGGTGCCGCCGACGAGGCCGCGCTCGAGGTTGTCGGCGATCTCGTCGAAGTAGCTGCCGTAGGGGCGCTGCGCAGCGCCGGCGATGAGGATCGGGCGCACGAGGCGGCTGTAGCCGGTCGTGTCGCCGCCCTGGGTGACGCCGAACATGCCGCGCCGGACCCCGACGACGACCGGCTCGGCGCCGGCGGCGGCGTTCTGGCGGATCTCGATCTCGTTGGGCGTGAGGCCGGAGCTCTGGTCCTTGGTCGTGTCGGCGTTGACCGCGTTGCCAGTAGCCTTGCCGTCCGCTGGCTTCTTCTCGTCCCCGCTCATGCGAGCAGGCCCTTCATCTGGTGCGTCGGCGTCGCCGAGAGCGCGGCGACCTCCGCGGCCTTGGCGGCGGCCTCGCGGTTGACGCCGAGCGGCGAGGTCTCGATCTGGTGGTGCAGCTCGATGATGGCGTTGAGCAGCATCTGCGGGCGCGGCGGGCAGCCGGGCAGGTAGATGTCGACCGGGATGATGTGGTCGACGCCCTGCACGATCGCGTAGTTGTTGAACATCCCGCCCGAGCTGGCGCAGACACCCATCGCGATGACCCACTTGGGGTTGGGCATCTGGTCGTAGACCTGGCGCACGACCGGGGCCATCTTCTGGCTGACGCGTCCGGCGACGATCATCAGGTCGGCCTGGCGAGGAGTCGCCGAGAAGCGCTCCATGCCGAAGCGGGCGATGTCGTAGTCGGGGGTGCCCACCGCCATCATCTCGATGGCGCAGCAGGCGAGGCCGAAGGTGGCCGGCCAGATCGAGGCCTTGCGCATGTAGCCGGCGAGGCCCTCGACGGTCGAGAGCAGGAACCCGGACGGGAGCTTCTCTTCGAGACCCATTGCTTACTCCTTAACTTTCCCTACGAACCCGGTGGACGTGCCGCTGGTGCGGCGTCATCCGCGAGGTCAGTCCCACTCGAGGCCGCCACGACGCCACACGTAGGCGTAGGCGACGAACACCGTGAGGATGAACAGGACCATCTCGACCAGCGCGAAGAGGCCCAGCTTGTTGAAGGCCACCGCGAACGGGTAGAGGAAGACCGACTCGATGTCGAAGATGATGAACAGCATCGCCGTCAGGTAGTACTTGATCGGGACGCGTCCTCCACCGGCGGCCTGCGGGGTCGGCTGGATGCCGCACTCGTAGGCCTCGAGCTTGGCGCGGTTGTAGCGCTTGGGCCCGACCACGAGGGAGGTGAAGACCGACAGCGCCGCGAACGCGAAGCCGAGACCCAGCATGAAGAGGATCGGGACGTAGGAGTTCATCCGAGGTCACGTGCCTTCCGGTCGTCCTTGTCGTGCATTGCAGCGGCTGCGGGCTCGCAGGTGCGCGGCGCACCCATCCTAGGGGCGCTTCCGACGATTGTGCTCGGCGTCACAAGTGCGCCGACAGTCGGGCGGTTCATGCGCTGGGCGCCAGCCGCGAGAGGGTGGAGATGAGCCGGTCGCTCGCGCCCTTGCTGCCCGGGTCGGCGAGGTTGGCCATGATCTTGAGCAGGAACGGCATGAGCCGGGTGCGCGGAAGTCCGTACCTCGTCGCGAGCCGCATGACCTCCGGGTTGCCGATGGCGTGCGCGAACCAGCGGCCGAGGGTGAAGTAGCCGCCTAGCTCGGACTTCATGACCTTGGGGTATGCCGCGAGCACCCGCTCGCGCTCGGCGTCGCTCGGTCGCGCCATCGCCTGGGCGACGAGCTCGGCGCCGAGGCGTGCCGCCTCGAGGGCGTAGTCGATGCCCTCGCCGTTGAACGGGTTGACCATGCCACCGGAGTCGCCGACGAGGAGCAGGCCGTCGGCGTACAGAGGGCTGCGGTTGAAGCCCATCGGCAGGGCGGCGCCGCGGATGGGACCCGCGGACTCGTCGTGCTCGAGCTGCCACTCGGGGAAGATGTCCTCGACCCAGCGCCGCATGACGTCCTTGTAGTCGGTCTTCTGGAAGGCCGAGGTGGTGTCGAGGGTGCCGAGGCCGACGTTGGTGCGGCCGTCCTCGAGCGGGAAGAGCCAGCCGTAGCCCGGCATGAGGATGCGGTTGCCGGCGTCGTCGCGGCTCCACAGCTCGAGGTGGCTCTCGAGGTAGTCGTCGCGCCTGGGCGTCGTGTAGTACGCGCGGACGGCCACTCCCATGACGCGGTCCTCGCGCTTGGGCCGCCCGACGGCGGTGGCGAGGCGGCTCGAGACGCCGTCGCTCGCGACGACGACAGGGGCGCGGTAGGTGACCGTCTCGCCGGTGGCGCGGCCGGCGTCGTCGAGGCGCTTGGCCGTGACGCCGGTGACGCGGCCCGCGCTGTCGTGCAGCGGCGCCGTGACGCTCGTGCGCTCGTGCAGCAGGGCGCCCTTCTTCTGCGCGTGACGGGCCAGGGTCTCGTCGAGCTGGGCGCGGGTTCGGACCATGCCGTAGCCGGGGAAGGCGTCGGACTCGGGCCAGTCGAGCTGCAGGGTGTGCCCGCCGCCCTTGATGCGCAGGCCCTTGGTGCGCTGCCAGCCGGTCGTGTCGACGCCGAGGGAGATGAGCTCCCTGGTGGCCCGGGGGGTGAGCCCGTCGCCACAGATCTTGTCGCGGGGGAAGGCCGACTTCTCGAGGAGCAGGACGTCGAGACCGTGGTCGGCGAGGTAGGCGGCCGTGGCGCTTCCACCCGGGCCGGCCCCGACGACGATGACGTCGGCCCGCTCGGCAGGTGCGCCATCGGCTCCCGAGGAGCTCGGCGCGACGCTCGAACTGGTCATGTCTCCCTGCACGCTTCCGAACCGCTTGTGAAGATCTTCACGAACTAACTTCGGGAGTCTATTCCCGCCATTTCGCGGTTGTCAGATAAGGCATGCCTAAGTCTCGACAACACTCGAAAGGGCGGCTGGGTCAGCGCTTGGTGGCGTGGTGGAGCGCGACGACGCCACCCGTCAGGTTGGTCCAGCCGACCTGCTGCCAGCCGGCCGCCTCGATGACGCGCGCCAGCTCGCCCTGGGGCGGCCAGGCGCGGATCGACTCCGCGAGGTAGACGTAGGAGTCGGGGTTGCTGGAGGTGCGACGGGCCACCGGCGGAAGCGCGCGCATGAGGTAGTTCGAGTAGACGGTGCGGAAGACCTTGTTGACCGGCTGGCTGAACTCGCAGACCAGCAGGCGGCCTCCGGGACGGGTGACGCGGAGGAACTCGCGCAGCGCCGTCTCGGGGTCCGCGACGTTGCGCAGCCCGAAGCTCATGGTGACGACGTCGAAGCTCTCGTCGGCGAAGGGCAGGCTCATCGCGTCCGCGGCGGTGAACGCCATGTCGGGCCGGCGGCGGCGACCGACCCGGAGCATGCCGAGCGAGAAGTCGGCCGGCACGACCTCGATCTCCCGGTCGGCCCACGGCTCGCTCGAGGTGCCGGTGCCGGCGGCGATGTCGAGGATGCGCTCCCCCGGCTCGGCGTCGACGGCCTTGACGACGGCGCGGCGCCACAGCCGGTCCTGCCCGAGCGAGAGCACGTCGTTGGTGACGTCGTACTTCTCGGCGACCGTGTCGAACATCGACGCGACGTCGACCGGTTTCTTGTCCAGCTGCGCACGGGTCATGCGCCCATCCTCGCACCCCGCGCTGAGGTGCCGTGAGACGCGGCGTGCCACCCCGGGGCGGCGGCCGGCCTGCGTGTCGCCCGGGTCGCCGCTCGCCGGGCCGGCGGCCGGACGGCCGTACAGTTGCAGTCGATGTCGACGCTTCCAGCCCCCGACGCGCCGTCCCCCGCCGCGGGACCGACGCTCGTCGTGCGCACCGTGCCGCTCGCAGCAGCGGACGCCCTGCTCACCTTCCTCCCCGCCGACCGGCCGCATGATGAGCTCGTGTCGTGGGTGCGCCGCGGTGAGGGCCTCGTCGGCTGGGGCACCGCCCTGACATTCGAGGCGCGCGGCGAGGACCGCTTTGCGGACGCCGAGGCGTGGTGGCGCGAGGTCGCCGGACGCGCCGTCGTCCGTGACGAGGTCGGACGGGCCGGCACAGGCCTCGTGTGCTTCGGGTCCTTCCCCTTCGCGTCGGACTCCGCCGAACCCGCCCGGCTGGTGGTGCCCTCCACCGTCGTCGGTCGGCGCGACGGGCAGACGTGGCTCACCACCGTCTCCCTCGAGCCCCAGCTGACCCTCATCGAGGACCCGTCTGCTGCAACGGATCCCGAGCCGCCGCAGGGCGTGGCGTTCGCCGACGGCGCCGTCTCCCCGGCGGACTACTCGCACGCGGTCGCCGAGGCCGTGCAGCGCATCGCGGCGGGCGAGGTCGACAAGGTCGTGCTGGCCCGCGACCTGGTCGCGACAGCCTCCGGGCCCATCGATCCCCGCTGGCTGCTGCGGCGCCTGGCCGAGCGGTACGAGAACACGTGGGTCTTCGCGGTCGCGGGCCTCGTCGGAGCCACGCCGGAACTGCTCGTGCGGCGCGACCAGGGGCTCATCACCTCCCGGGTGCTCGCCGGCACCATCCGGCGCACCGGCGACGACGCCAAGGACCTCGCGCTCGCCGCGTCGCTCGCGAGGTCGTCGAAGGACCTCGAGGAGCACGAGTACGCCGTGCGCTCGGTCGCGGACGCACTCGCACCACACTGCTCGTCGATGAACGTGCCGGAGGCGCCCTTCGTGCTGCACCTCCCCAACGTCATGCACCTGGCCACGGACGTCGCGGCCGTGAGCGCGGACGGCGCCTCGTCGCTGACGCTCGCCGCATCGTTGCACCCGTCGGCGGCGGTCGGCGGCACCCCCACGGATCGTGCGGTCGAGCTCATCTCCGAGCTCGAGCACATGGACCGCGGCCGCTACGCCGGCCCGGTGGGCTGGATGGACGCCAAGGGCGACGGCGCGTGGGGCATTGCCCTGCGCAGCGGTGCCTTAGACGCCGGCGACCCCTCGCAGATCACGCTGTATGCCGGCTGCGGCATCGTCGCAGGGTCCGACCCCGAGTCGGAGGTCGCCGAGTCGATCGCCAAGCTCATCCCCATGCGCGACGCGCTCGCGAGCGACTGACCCGTCACCATGACCGCTCGACGCACGGCCCCGGAGCTGGCGCTCCACGTGCTGCAGCAGCTGTGGCTCTGCGGCGTGCGCGACGTCGTGCTGGCTCCCGGGTCACGGTCGGCGCCGTTCGCCCTGGCACTGGACGCGGCCGACCGGCGGGGCGACCTCCGGCTGCACGTGCGTGTCGACGAACGCTCGGCAGGCTTCCTCGCCCTGGGTCTCGCGACCGGTTCGCGCCGGCCCGTCGCGATCGTCACGACGTCCGGCACGGCCGTCGGCAACCTCCTGCCGTCGCTGATGGAGGCGCACCACACCGGCCGCCGCGTCATCGTCGTCAGCGCTGACCGTCCCGACCGGCTGCGCGGCACCGGCGCCAACCAGACGACCGACCAGGCGGGGATCTTCGGGGTGTTCGCCCCGTGCCACGACGTGACAGCCGGAGTCCCCGCTGAGGAGTTGAGTGCCCTTGTGACACAGTCCTGCTCGCGTCGCGGTCCGACGCAGCTGAACGTGCAGCTCGAGGGTGACCTCCTGCCCTCGGACGCCGGCCCGGACACGTGGTGGCAGAGGCCGACGAGCGCGCACCGCAACGATCCCGCCGCGAAGGGTTTCGTGCAGCGCGAAGCGCCAGCCGGCCGAAAGGATCCCGCCATGGATGGGTCGCGGTGGTCCGCGGACGAGCCGGGACGCGATCCGTCCGTCTCGCTGCCCACCGACGGAGAGGTGCTCCCGCTCGGGCCGCGCACCGTCGTCGTGGCCGGCGACGACGCAGGGCCGGCCGCGCGGTTGCTGGCCGAGTCCGCCGGCTGGCCCCTCGTGGCCGAGCCCACGTCGGGAGCCCGCATCGGCCGTCAGGCCCTGCGCACCGGCCGGCTGCTGCTCACCACCGACCTGCGCGGCGACGTGGAGCGGGTCGTGGTCATCGGGCACCCCACGCTGTCGAGACCGGTGACGAGCCTCATCAGCGACCCCGGGCTCGAGGTGCTCTCCGTGCGCGGGCGCGACGGCGTCGCCACCGACCCCGGACGGGTCGCCCGCGTGCTCGACGCCGTGCCCCGCGTCGAGGCCCCCGACGACCCGGAATGGTTCGACGCCTGGCGTGACGCCGACGACCGGCTCGCCGCTCTCATCGACGCCGGAGTCGCTGCGCCGCAGGGCGACCCGGCTGGCCCTCCTGGGGCCACTGGCCTGTCGGCCCTGGCCGTCGCCGCCGTGGTGGGCGCCGCCGTCGCCGCCCACACGACGCTCGTCGTCGGCTCCTCGAACGCCGTACGCGACCTCGACGTCATGGCCACACCGTGGCCGCCCGGGGAGCACCGTCTCGTCGTCGGCAACCGCGGCCTCGCAGGCATCGACGGCATGGTGTCGACGGCCATCGGTGTCGCCCTGGGCCGACCGCAGGCCGCGCGCAGCATCGCCTACCTCGGCGACCTCACCTTCCTGCACGACACGAACGGCCTGCTCACGGGCCGCGGCCAGCGTCGGCCGGACCTCACGTTCGTCGTCCTCAGCGACGACGGCGGCGCGATCTTCAGCACCCTCGAACAAGGCGACCGCCGCTACGCGAGTGCCTTCGAGCGGGTCTTCGCGACCCCGCACGGCACCGACCTCGAGGCACTGTGCGCGGCACACCACACGGCATACGAGTGCGTGGACGACCTGGGTCGTCTTGCTGCGGCGCTGGCCGAATCCGCATCCGGCATGAGAGTTCTCGAGGTCCCGGTGTCGCGTGCGGAGCGACGGGACGAGGCGGCATGGCTGCGCGAGCTCGCACAGCAGGCGGTACCGCACCGGGACGACCGCCGCTGACACCCGCGCACCGGCGGCTCAGCGGGTCGAGCTCTCCGAGGTCGGAGTGCTCGGCTGGAGCTCCAGGGCCGCCATGACCAGCTCGGCGTTGTCGCGGGCCTCACGGCCATCCGGCAGAGACAGCGTGTCCTCGAGGCCGACGCGCACGTCGTAGCCGGCCTCCTGTGCCCACCGGAGCACGGGCCACGCCCACCGCTCCTCTCCGTGCACGAGAACGGGCACCGGGGAGGCCCCGAGAGCCCGAACCAACTGCTGGGCGGCCTGCGGGCCGTCGAGGCCAGGGGTCACGCCCGGGATGACCTCGACGAGGACGCGCTCGACCTGCGCCGCCCAGGAGGTCGAGGCGAAGCGACTGGCGGCCTGTGGTGTCCAGATGCCGGCTTCGACACGGATCCGCCTGTCCCGCAGGGCTTCTGCAACGTCGACGGCGCCATCCTCGTGCCAGTTGACGCTCGCGCAGTCGGGTCCACCGAGATCGGGCGAGGGCCACCGGGACACGTGGGCGAGCTTCTGCCGGGTGCTTCCGACGATGCCGTCACGCGTCGACACGCTGACGCGCAGCCCCGGAGTCGCAGCGCGGAGGGCCACGACCGCATCCACGACGTGCCGCGTCTCGAGGGTCTCGCGGCCGGATTCGTCCCGCGGGTGCACGTGCACCATCAAGGCACCCGCCGCGACGGCCTCGGCCGCCGCGCGGGCGAGCTCCCCGGGCGTCTGGGGCACGGAGCGGTGCTGGTCGCGGGTGCGGTCGCCGTTGAGGCAGGCCTTGATCATCGGCGGGGCCCACCCGCCAGCACGGCATGGCATCGGACGAGGCGGTCGCGCCACCACCGCTGCCGGTCCGGCGGTGCGGCCAGCGCCGCCAGGGCCTCACGGTCGGGCACCGCGCGCCCCGTGGTCAGGAAGCCACCGGTCGGGCGCCACGGACTCGCTGAGACGTCGCGCTCGAAGAGGCCGACGGTGCCGAGGCCGCAGGCGTGGTCCAGGGAGGGCAGTGCCGCGGCGAGCGCCACCCCGGCGGCGATGCCGAGACTCGTGTCCAGCGCGGACGAGACGACGGCCGGCAGACCGCAGGCCTCGACGACCTCGAGCGCGCTCGCGACGCCACCGAGCGGTGCGACCTTGACGACGACGACGTCGGCTGCGCCGAGCCGTGCGACGCGGATGGGGTCGTCGGCCTTGCGGATCGACTCGTCGGCAGCGACGAGGACATCGATCCCTCTACGTGCCAGGGCTGTACGCAGCTCGATGAGCTCCTCGACCGTGGCGCAGGGCTGCTCGGCGTACTCGAGGTCGTATGCCGTGAGCCGCCTCAGCGCCTCCGTGGCCGTCTCGACGTCCCACCCGCCGTTGGCGTCGACCCGGATGCTGGCGGACGGCCCCATCGCGGCACGGACCGCGGCGACGCGGTCGACGTCGTCGGCGAGGGTCTGGCCCCGTTCGGCGACCTTGACCTTGGCCGTCGTGCACCCGTCGAAGCGAGCCAGGACCTCGGGCACCCGCTCGGGAACGACGGCGGGGACCGTCGCATTGACCGGCACGGCGTTGCGTACGGGAGCAGGCCACACGGCATACGCAGCCTCGAGCCCAGCGGCGAGCCAGCGCGCGGCCTCGCCGTCGGTGTACTCGACGAACGGGCTGAACTCGCCCCAGCCGGAGGGCCCTTCGAGCACCAGCGCCTCGCGCACATCGACCCCCCGGAAGCGCACCCTCATCGGCAGCGCGACGACGTGTGCCCGCTCCAGGAGCTCGTCGGCCGGGGGCAGCGTCGTCATGCCCCCATCATTCCCGACACCACGTGCCGAGGCCCCACCTCTTCGGGTCAGTGGCCGAGGCGGACCTCGGCCGGATTCTCGACGGCCAGTGCGATGCGGTCGCGGAACAGCCGGCTCATCGGCGGCAGCGCCTCGAGCGGGAACCAGCCCGCATCGGTCACCTCGTCGTCGCCCGGTCGCGGCTCGCCCGAGACCCAGCGGCAGCGGAAGGTGTGGTCGAGGTACTGCGCCAGGTCGCCGTTCGCGTGGGTCACGACGTCGCTCGTCGACACCCACACGAGCCGCTCGACCTCGACGACGACGCACGCCTCCTCCTGGACCTCGCGGACCGCGGTGACGTGCGGCTCCTCCCCCGGGTCGACGATCCCGGTGACCGGAGTCCAGGCCCCGTTGTCGGAGCGCTTCACGAGCAGCACCTCGTCCTCGCCGCCGGAGGCGGCCGCCCGCAGCACGACGGCCGTGACGCCCGGCATCCACAGCAGCTCCCGGCCGACCATGGTGCGCAGGCGGGAGACATAGGGAGGGATCGGCATACGGGCGAGGCTAACCCCGTCGGTAGGGTCGGTCCGTGAGAAGCGAGCGCAGCGTGTCCGAGATCTTCGACCCGACCGAGTGGGCGCCCGTCGAGGGCTTCGACCTCAGCGACATCACCTACCACCGGCGCCGACCCGTGGCCGGTCGCCCGCACGCCGAGTCCGGGGTGGTGCGCATCGCCTTCAACCGGCCCGAGGTGCTCAACGCCTTCCGGCCGCACACCGTCGACGAGCTCCACCGCGCCCTCGACCACGCCCGCATGACACCGGACGTGGGTGTCGTGCTGCTCACCGGCAACGGGCCGAGCCCCAAGGACGGCAAGTGGGCCTTCTGCTCCGGCGGTGACCAGCGCATCCGCGGGCGGTCGGGCTACCAGTACGCCGAGGGCGAGACCGCCGACACTGTGGACCAAGCGCGCACCAAGGCCCAGGGCGGCCGGCTGCACATCCTCGAGGTGCAGCGCCTCATCCGCACGATGCCCAAGGTCGTCGTCGCCGTCGTGAACGGCTGGGCGGCCGGCGGCGGCCACTCGCTCCACGTGGTCTGTGACCTCACGATCGCGAGCCGCGAGCAGGCCCGCTTCAAGCAGACCGACGCCGACGTGGGCAGCTTCGACGCCGGCTACGGCAGCGCCTACCTCGCCAAGATGGTCGGGCAGAAGTTCGCCCGCGAGATCTTCTTCCTCGGCCGCACCTACTCCGCCGAGGACATGCAGCGCATGGGCGCGGTCAACCTCGTGGCCGACCACGCCGACCTCGAGCGCGAGGCGCTGCAGGTCGCGACCGAGATCATGGGCAAGAGCCCGCAGGCCCAGCGCATGCTGAAGTTCGCCTTCAACCTCGCCGACGACGGGCTGATGGGCCAGCAGGTCTTCGCGGGCGAGGCGACGCGCCTGGCCTACATGACCGACGAGGCCGTCGAAGGCCGTGACCAGTTCCTCGAGAAGCGCGAGCCCGACTGGTCGCCCTTCCCCTGGTACTTCTGACAGCCAGCTGACGGCGCCCATCGGTGTCGGGCGCACGGGCCAGCCCCCGACAGGGCAGGATGTCGGCGTGGGACCGAGCGACGACCGCCGCGCCGCTGGCCGGCGCACGACGGCGGCGAGCGCGACGCGCGCCGTGGGTCGCGGCGTGCGCCGAGCCGTCGCGGGCACGGCCCGGGTGACCGCCCGGACGGGACGCGGCGCGGCCGGCCGGGCCCACGCGTACACCCACTCCGGCGGGGCCGGCGAGTCGGGACTGGCCCGCGTCACGGAGCTGCACGCCAGCCACACCACGGGCGACACGATCATGACGCTCGCGCTGGCCGGCACCCTCTTCTTCAACCCGCAGACCGCGCAGGCGCGCAGCGACGTCGCGACGTTCCTGCTGCTGACGATGGTGCCGTTCGTACTCGTCGCACCCCTCATCGGGCCGCTGCTCGACCGCTTCTCCCATGGCCGGCGCTGGGCGATCGGCACAACCCTGGCCCTGCGGGCCTTCCTCTGCTGGGTGCTCGCCGAGGCCCTGGCCACCGACAGCAGCTGGCTCTTCCCGGCTGCGCTGGGCTGCCTGGTGGCGTCTCGCGCCTACACCATCACCCGGGCCTCGGCGGTGCCCCGCCTGCTGCCACCGGGCACGACGCTCGTCAAGGCCAACTCCCGCGTGTCGATGGCCGGTGTCGTCGGTGCCGTCGTCGGCGGCGCGCTCGGCGGGCTGGCCATGCTCGCCGGCCCGACCTGGGCGCTGCGGCTGGCCTTCGTCGTCTTCGTCGTCGGCACCGTCCAGGCGATCCGGTTGCCGGCGCGGGTCGACTCCTCCGCAGGCGAGGTGTCGATCGAGGACACGACGCCCATCCCGATCAGCAGCGCACGCCCGTCGGGGCGCGGTGGCCAGGCACCAGTCAGCTCGCTGCGCGGCACCCAGCGCGGGTGGGGTGACGACCCGGCCGCACGGCGTACGCCCGTCGGGGGCGACGCCCTGACCGTGGACTCGCTGGGCCCGCTGGGCCGCTTCCGCCGTCGCAAGCAGGCCATCCCGTGGCCCGTCATGCACGCCCTCTGGTCGACGGGCGGCACCCGCGTGCTGACCGGCTTCCTCATCCTCTTCCTGGCCTTCCTCGCCAAGGAGCACCCGATCGACGGCCTGCGCGCCGAGCTCGTGCTCGTGCTCGTGGCGATCGCAATCGGCCTGGGCAACGGGCTCGGGAGCGTCGTCGGCAACGTCGTGCGCGACCAACGTCCCGAACGCATCGCCATGGTGTCGGTCCTCGCGGCGACGGTCTGCTGCGCCGCCACCGGGATCTGGTACGGCCTGTGGACGCTCCTCCTGCTCGGCCTCGTCCAGGGGCTGTCGGCACAGCTGTCCAAGCTCGGCTTCGACGCCCTCGTGCAGCGTGAGGTCCCCGAGAACGTCCGCACCTCCGTCTTCGCCTGGTCCGAGACCATCCTCCAGGTGCTCTGGGTCGTCGGCGGCGTCCTCGGCATCGTGCTGCCCCTCGTGCCCCACATCGGCTTCCCGGTGTGCGCCGTCGCGATGGCGGCAACCGTCGCCATGGCGGTGCGGCAGCGCCGACGGGCCCGGCGCACCGCCACTGCGAGAGCGAGACCTGCCTGATGGCCGCCCCCTTCCCGCGCCCCCTGCCGGTCCCGGCCGGACCTGCCGTGCTCGACGTCCTGCCGGCCCTCGAGGCGGCGCTCACCGGGCGCGCACCCGTGCTGCCGTATGCCGCGACCGAGCCGCCGCCGTCCGTGTCGGCCCACGACCTGTCCGGGCTCCCCGAACGGCTGGCCGTCGCCATCGGCACGTCCGGGTCGACCGGCCGGCCCAAGCGCGCCCTGCTGACCTCCGACGCGCTCGAGCGGTCGGCGTGGGCGACCCACCAGGTCCTGGGTGGCAGCGGCGCCTGGCTGCTCGCCATGCCGGCCCACCACGTGGCCGGGCTGCAGGTGCTCCTGCGCTCGCTCGCCTCGGGCACCCCGCCGGCCGTGCTCGACCTGCGCGACGGGTTCTCTGTGGCCGGCTTCGCCGAGGCCACCGGGCGCGTGCAGCCGACCTCGTCGGCTCCACGGCGCTACACGGCCCTGGTCCCCACCCAGCTCTCCCGGCTCGTCGAGGACCCCCTCGGCCTGGAGGTGCTGCGCGTCTTCGACGGCGTGCTCGTCGGCGGCGCCGCGACGCCGGCCGCCCTCGTCGAGCGGGCCCGCTCCGCCGGGGTGTCGCTGAGCCTCACCTACGGCATGAGCGAGACGGCCGGCGGGTGCGTCTACGACGGGAGCCCGCTGCCGGTCAGCCGGGTCCACGTCGACAACGACCGGCACGTCGTCCTCGGCGGCGACACCGTGGCCCACGGCTACCTCGGCGAGCCGGCCCTGACCGGCGACGCCTTCAGCACCGACCCGGACGGGGTGCGGTGGTTCCGCACCGACGACCTGGGCCACTTCGACGAGCACGGCCTGCTCGTCATCGACGGGCGCGCCGACGACGTCATCAACACCGGCGGCCTGAAGATCAACCCCGGAGTCGTCGAGGACGCGATGACCCGCCACCTGGACGACGTCCTCGACGTCGTCGTCATCGGCCTGCCAGACCCCGAGTGGGGCGAGTCCGTCTGCGCCGCAGTCACTCTCGTCGACCCGGCCGGGCAGCTGACGACCCGCGACGTACGCGACCGGCTGCGCGGCATACTCCCCGATGCGGCGCTCCCCCGCCGCGTCCTCGTGCTGCCATCGATCCCCCAGCGCGGACCGGGCAAGCCCGATCGGGACGCCATCCGACGGTCTGCGCGAGGCGCCGGCTGACCGGTGGCAAGATGGGGGTGTCCACCCCGCTGCGAAGGAGGTCGCCGTGCTCCGCGTCGTGCTGGTCGCCCTCGTCGTCTTCGCCTCGATCTACGCCGTCGTCGACTGCCTGCAGACCGACCGGCGCCTGGTGCGGATCATGCCCAAGCCCGTCTGGCTGATCGCCGTCCTCGTGCCTGTGGTGGGACCGGTCTTGTGGCTCGTGGCCGGTCGTAGCGACGCCCGCGGCGGTCCGGCGGCACGGGGTCCGGGCCGGCAGCCGCCCGGCCCGCGTGGACCGCGCGGCCCCCTCGGCCCCGACGACGACCCCGACTTCCTCCGCAAGCTGTAGAAGGACGCCCCAGACCTCCATGGCCACCCTGTCCCAGTGGATCGAGGGCGCCCGCCCTCGCACCCTGCCCGCCGCCGTCTCCCCCATCCTCGTCGGCACCGGTGCCGCCTACCAGACCGGTCACATCGTCTGGGCGTATGCCGTCCTCGCCCTCGTCGTGGCCGTGGCCCTCCAGATCGGGGTCAACTACGCCAACGACTACTCCGACGGCATCCGCGGCACCGACGAGGTGCGCGTCGGGCCGGTGCGGCTCGTCGGCCAGCGGCTCGCCGACGCCCGGTCGGTCAAGATCGCGGCCTTCGCGTGCTTCTTCTTCGCCGGTCTCGTCGGGCTGGCGCTCGTCGGCCTCTCCGGCCTGTGGATCATGATCCCCATCGGCGCTGCCGCCATCGTCGCCGCCTGGTACTACACCGGGGGCTCTCGCCCCTACGGCTACCTCGGCCTCGGTGAGGTCTTCGTCTTCGTGTTCTTCGGCCTCGTGGCGACGGTCGGCACGATGGCGACGATGACCCCACCCACAGGCGCCTGCTGGGCCGGGGCCGTCGGGGTGGGGGCCCTCGCGTCGGCCATCCTCGTCGCCAACAACCTGCGTGACATCCCCACCGACCGCGAGCACGGCAAGCGCACCCTCGCGGTGCGGGTGGGCGAGTCCGGCACCCGGGTCTTCTACGTCGCCCTCGTGGCCGTCGCCTTCGTGATGACCGGCCTCGCCTCCTTCACGTCGCCGTGGGCGCTGCTGGCGCTGCTGGCCGCCCCGCTCGTGGTGCGCCCCATGCAGGCGGTCGTCGGTCGCGCCACCGGTGCCGGGCTGGTCCCGGCGCTGGCGGGCACGGGCCAGTTCCAGCTGGCCTGGTCGCTCCTGCTCGCCGTCGGCCTCGGGCTCGGCCGGCCCTGACGCGTCTGCAAGCCCGCCCCGCGGGTCGAGGTGCTTCCTCGTGGCCGGTCGCGACGGCTACCTCCATCCGGGCCAGTGACCCGGGAGCCGCCGCGTTCGGCTGACGCCGGACGGCGGGCGGTGCCACCGTGGAGGCGTGCCCGAGGAGATCGACGTCGTCGTCATCGGGGCCGGCCAGGCCGGTCTCGCCACGAGCCACGAGCTCGGCGTACGCGGGGTCGAGCACGTCGTCCTCGAGGCCGGCGAGCCCGGCTCGTCCTGGCTCGGCCGGTGGGACAGCTTCACGCTCGTCGGCCCGAACCACACCGTCCGGCTGCCCGGCGCGACCTACGCCGGCGACGACCCGCACGGGTTCATGTCGCGCCACGAGATCGCCGAGCACCTGCGGGCGTATGCCGGCCGGCTGGGTCGGGTGCGCGAGGGCGTCCCGGTGCGCCGGCTGGCACGCCACAGGGCCGGTGGGTTCGAGCTGCGGACCGACACCGGGCCGATCCGCAGCCGGGTCGCCGTCGTGGCGACGGGCGCCTACCAGCGGCCCCTCCGGTCGTGTGCCGTCTCCGGGCTCGCGCCCGACGTGCCGTGCGTCGACGTGCTCGGCTACCGCAACCCGGCCGCGCTGCCGGAGGGACCGGTGCTCGTCGTCGGCAGTGGCCAGAGCGCGTGCCAGATCGCCGAGGAGCTGGTGCTCTCCGGCCGTGACGTCGTCATGGCGTGCGGCCGTGCGCCGTGGTTCCCGCGACGGGTCGGGGGCCGTGACCTCTTCGAGTGGCTGATGGACTCGTCCTTCTACGAGCAGACGCCCGAGCAGCTCACGAGCCCCGCGGCGCGGCACGGCGCGAACGTCCAGGCGAGCGGCGCCGGAGGGGGCCACGACCTGCACTACCGGACGCTCGCTGCCCTCGGGGTCCACCTCACGGGGCACCTGCTGGAGATCGACGGGCATTCCGCGCGGATGGCCCCCGACCTGCCCGAGGTGATCGCGGCGGGCGACGCCGGCTTCCGGTTCGTGCGGGACACGGTCCTCGCCGTCTGCCGCACCCATGGCCTGCAGCCACCGGACATCCCGGAACCCGGTCGGCTCGACACCGCCGCTCCCACGGAGCTGGACCTGCGCGGTTTCGGCGCCGTCGTCGTGGCCACGGGCTTCCGGTCTCGCTACACCGAGTGGGTGGACGTGCCGGGTCTCGTCGACGCGCAGGGCTTCCCCGTCCACGTCGACGGCGAGAGCGTCGTCGCCCCCGACCTGCACTTCGTCGGCGTCCACTTCCTGCGCCGGCGGCGGTCGTCGCTGCTCTTCGGCGTGGGCGACGACGCGACCGCGACGGCGACCCGGATCGCCGGCCGGGTCGGGCTCGCGTCCTGACCGCCCAGCCGGGGGCGGCTCAGCGCTCGGTCCGGCGCGGGGTGTCGGTCGAGGCGGCCCCGGTGGCGTCGGCGTCGGCGTCGCGCGGCGGCCGCTCGTCCTCGGCGTCCTCGGCGTCCTCGGCGTACTCGTCGCTCGTCGGGTCGACCTGCTGCTTGGCCTCGAGCTTGGCCTCGTGGCGCTCGACGAGCTTGGCGGTGACCTCGTCCCGCATGCCCCGCAGCAGGATGTAGGAGGCTGCCGCCGAGGCGATCGCCGCCGCCCCGAGCAGGAGCACCGGGTTGTGGCGCAGGCCGATGAGCCAGAAGAGCAGCAGGAAACCGAAGAAGATCAGGATGCGAAGCAGGGAGTAACGGACCACGTCACATCACCTCAGCCCATGCCGGAGTAGTTGTGCATCCCCACGAAGGTCGACACGAGGTTGACCAGCGTGAAGTTGATGATCACGGCGACGTAGCCGACGAGCGCGATCAAGCTCGACTTGCGGTGGTCGACACCCGCCGTCGCCCGACCGTGCATGTAGGCGGCGTAGACCGTCCAGATGACGAAGGTCCAGACCTCCTTGGGGTCCCACTGCCAGTAGGCCCCCCAAGCCTGCTTGGCCCAGATGGCCCCGGCGATCAGCGTGAACGTCCAGAGGATGAAGGCGACCATGTTGAGGCTGTAGGCGGTGCGCTCCAGCGACTGCGCGCTCGGCAGGGACTCGATGAAGTTCGGCTTGGCCGGCGGCTTCTCCTCTCGCCGCAGGCGCACGAGGTAGAGCAGCCCGATCGCGAAGCCGAGCGTGAAGAAGGCGACGGCGAGGAACGCCACGGACACGTGGATGCCGAGCCAGTAGGACTTCAGGGCCGGCATGAGCTCGCCGGCCTCGGTGTAGAGCACCGTGAGGGCCAGGCCCTGCACGAGCAGGATCGGCGTGACGATGAAGACGCCCAGCCACTGCCAGCCGTTGCGCTTGGCGAGCACGCTGTAGGCGGCGCCGACCGCAGCCACCGCCGCGGTGGCGAACTCGAACATGTTGCCCCACGGCGGACGCCCGACGGCCAGGCCGCGCATCAGCACCGAGGCGACGAGCAGCGCCGACGCGAGGTAGGTCAGCATCAGCGCGATGCTGCCGCGCTGGCGGCTCTTGAGGCTCTCCTCGAAGCCCTCCCCGGCGCCGGGCCGGGGCCCTGCGCCGGTTGCCGGAGTCGACACCCCACCGCTCGCGCCGCCGCTCGTGTCGCCGCTCGTGGCGCCGCCCGCGCCCACGAGGACGCCCTCTCGGTCGCGTGCGGCCAGGTCGGCGGCCTTGGCGTCGGCCACCTTGGGCGCCCGGGCGGCCAGGTGCCACGTGAAGGCGAGCATGGCGAAGGTGTAGACGATCATCGACGCGTAGAGCGCGGCATTGGCGTTGGCTGCGAGGTTCACGATCGGTCGGTCCGTTCTGCAAGGCGGTCGTGCACGCCGGCGGAGATCGCGGAGACGATCGCGGCGAGCCCGGGGTCGGAGTCCTTCGAGAGGCCACCGATGGAGACCACGGTAGCCGGTCGCGCGGTGGTGCCGGCAGGGCTGTCAAGGGTGCTGTCAAGGGTGCCGTCAAGGGTGCTGTCGAGCGTTCTGTCGGGACCGCCGCCGGGGGCGGCGCCGGCGGTCGGGGCGTCCGAGGCCGTCCGGACGCGTACGAAGACGCGACGTCGCTTGATCGTCAGGCCGAGGATGAGGCCGAGCGTCGCGAGGATCGCACTGACGAGGCTGATCGGGGCGCCGGGGTCGGTGCGCACCGACAGTCCGGCGAAGCGCTTCACGCCGTCGAACGTGATCGAGCCACGCCCGCCGGGCAGCTGCTTGGTCTCGCCCGGCTTGAGGCGGAACAGCGCCGGCGAACCGTTGGGCTGCAGCACCTGCTTCATCTCTTCGGTGTTGAGCGTGTAGACCGACTGCGGCGCACCACCCGGGAAGAGGCTGCCCTCCCACAGCGACATCGCAATCTCGGGGTTGTTCGCGTCGGGGAAGAGGGACACGGGACCGTTGGTGAAGGTCGGCTCCGCCGTCGGCAGGTAGAAGCCGGTGAAGCCGAGCTGCTTCGGGGACGCGGACGGCACCTTGATGACGCCGACGGACCGGTAGTTCGGGTCCTGCGGGAGGAACGGGGTCGCCTCGCGGTAGAGCACCGAGCCCTTCGCGTCGCGGACGGTGATGACGGGCGTGTAGCCGTTGCCGAGCAGGAAGATGTCGGCGCCGTCGACCGTGATCGGGTGGTTGACCGAGACGTTCTCGCTGCTCTTCGGTGCGTCCGGGGAGCTCTGCAGGGTCGTCTGGGCGTCGAACAGGCGCGGGCTGCCGAACGAGCGCCCCGGTGTCTCGTTGAACTCGACGTGGAGCTTGTCGAGGGACAGCACGAACGGTGGGAGCTTCTCGCTGTCGACCCAGGGCCCGGGCGAGATGGTGTTGTAGGTGCCCGCCGACGACGCGAACTTGTCGCCCTCGGCGAGGATGATGTCGCCGCGCCAGCCGAGCAGGTGCCCGACGGCCATGCCGACGATGATGCCGGTCAGCGCGAGGTGGAAGATCAGGTTGCCGGTCTCGCGGAGGTAGCCCGACTCCCCCGAGAGGCTGGTGCCGTCGTGCGCGTGGACACGGAACCGCTTGTGCCGCAGTGCCGCTCGAGCGGCGGCGAGCGCCTCGTCCGGCGGGAGGGTGGTCGTCACCTCGGCGTACTCGTCGAGCCGGTGCAACCGCGCGGGCGCGCGCGGCGGGGTGGAGCGCAGCGCCGAGAGGTGGACCTTCGTGCGCGGGATGATGCAGCCCACGAGCGAGACGAAGAGCAGAAGGTAGATGGCCGAGAACCATGGCGAGGAGTAGACGTCGAAGAAGCCGAGCCGGTCGAGCCACGGCGCGCTCGTGCGGTGCTGGGCGATGTAGTCGGCCACGCGGCCGGCGTCGATGTTGCGCTGCGGGAAGATCGAACCGGGCACGGCGGCGATGGACAGCAGCAGCAGCAGGAACAGCGCCGTGCGCATGCTCGTCAGCTGGCGCCACCCCCAGCGCAGCATCCCGATCGTGCCGAGCGTCGGCAGCGTGGGCTCCTGGCGGTCCGGCCGCATCCCCCTGCGTAGGCGTTCGGCGCCGTCGGAGCCCTCCGCGGGTTTCGAGGTAGCCGGGTCGGTGTCGGTGCTCATCTCAGATCGCCACCTGGAAGCCGTTGACGAGGCGCACCTGGATCCAGACGACGACGTCCTCCCAGACCCCGGTGAGCATGAGCAGGCCCACGATGACGAGGAGCAGGCCGCCGAGATTCTGCAGGGCGCGGCGGTGCCGTCGCAACCAGTCGTTGGCCGTGCCGGCGCGCTCCCAGAGGGCGGCCATGAGCACGAACGGCAGGCCGAGGCCGATCGAGTAGACGGCCGCGAGCGCCAGGCCCCGGCCGATCGAGCCGGACTCGGCCGAGATCGGCGCGGCCATGGCCTGGATTGCGCCGAGGGTCGGGCCCATGCACGGCGACCAGCCGATCGCGAAGGCCGCGCCGAGCAGAGGCGCCCCAGCGAGACCGGCCCGTGGTCGCCAGCTGACCGGGACGGCATACGACCGACCGAGACCGAGGAAGAGCAGCCCCATGACGAGCACGACGGCGCCGCCGACGCGCAGCAGCACGCTCTGGTGCTCACGGAAGGCCAGGCCCACCGCGGAGACGGCGGCTGCGGCGACGAGGAAGACGACGGTGAAGCCCAGCACGAAGAGCAGCGCGCCCACGACGAGCCGGCCGCGCGAACGCCGCTCGAGCGAGACGTCCGAGAGCCCGGTGACGTAGCCGAGGAAGCCCGGCACCAGGGGCAGCACGCAGGGCGACGCGAAGGAGACGAAGCCCGCGACGAGCGCGACTAGCCCTGCGGCGAGAAGGGATCCGGTGGCGAGCTGGCCGTCCACGAGGCCGCCCTCAGGCCTTCTCGCCGAGGACGTCGTCGATGAGACCGAGCAGCGTCGTGGTGGACACGGGGCCGGAGACGCGAGCCGCGATGCGGGCCTCGCGGTCGAGGACGAGGGTCGTCGGGGTGGCCGACGCCTTGCCCTGGAGGGCGAGGAGCGGCACCCCGCCGTCGTAGGCGAGCGAGGGGTAGGTGACCTTGTTGGCAGTCTGGAAGGCTCGCCCGGTCTCGGGGCCCTCGAGCTTGTCGAGACCGATGAACTCGACCTTCCTGCCCTTGGCCTGCACCGTCTGCCAGGCCTGCTGCAGCGCCGGTGTCTCCTCGATGCACGGTGGGCACCAGGAGCCCCACACGTTGACGACGAGCACGGTGCCGGCCCGCTCGGCGCTGCTCCACGGCTTGCCCTCGAGGGTCGTGCCGTCGAGCCTGACCGGCTCGCCGCGATCGCTGACGGGCAGCTGCTCGATCGAGCCGTCCCCGGCGACGTAGCCCTTGCGGTCGCCCGCCCGTGCCTGGTCCGCGACGGAGTTGGGGTCCGAGGAGCACGCCGCGACGAAGGTCACGAGACCTGCGGCCATGGCCGTGGTACCCCACCGCAGCGCGGTGCGTCGGTCGAGGTGGTCCATCAGGCGCCCACGCTCCGGCTTGCCCGCGCGAGCAGCCCGACCGCCGGCTCCGAGTAGGTCACCGAGGTCAGCTCGTCGCCGAGGTAGGCCAGCGAGGTCAACGAGGCGAGCGTGCACTCGCGCTTGCGGGGGTCGTGCCAGAGGCGACGGCCCTCGAGCTTGTTGCGCACCGTCCACACGGGCAGCTGGTGGCTGACGATGACGGCCTCGTGGCCGCGTGCGGCGTCGCGGGCGTCCACGATGGCGGCCAGCATGCGGGTGGCGATGTCCTCGTAGGGCTCGCCCCACGACGGCTTGGTGACGTTGGTGAACAGGTGCCAGTTGCGTGGGTGCACCAGGTCGGCGAGGCCGACGCTGCGCCCCTCGAAACGGTTCTCCGACTCGATGACGCGCACGTCGGTCGTGATCGCGACGCCGTGGTCGGCGGCGACCGGGCTCGCCGTCTCCTGCGCGCGTTCCAGTGGCGAGGCCACCACGTGGGTGATGTCGCTGGTGGCGAGATGGTCGGCCACGAGGCGCGCCATCTCCGTGCCGAGCTGCGAGAGGTGGAAGCCGTCGAGGCGGCCGTAGAGCACTCCCCGCGGGTTGTGGACCTCGCCGTGTCGCATGAGGTGCACGACCGTGACGTCGCCGGCAGCGGCTGCCGCCCTGCCCGCGATCTGACCCATGGTCGACAGTCTCTCAAACGTCCCGCTCAGGACCGAATCCGCTCCTGCGCCTGTGCACCCCCTGTGACCTGCTGCAACGCGCCGGCTCGGGCGCCCTACACTCGGCCCGTGTCCTGGACCCTCTGGCTCACGCTCGTCGCAGCGGGTGCCCTCATCTCGTTGACCCCCGGTGCCGGCGCCATCAACACGATGGCCAACTCGCTCGGCTCCGGCTGGACCCGCTCGATCTGGGGCATCCTCGGCCAGCAGGTCGCGCTGCTCGCGCACATCGCCGTGGTGGCCGCGGGCCTCGGCGTCCTCGTCGCCGGCTCACCCGTGCTCTTCAACGTCATCCGGTATGCCGGTGCCGCCTACCTCGTGTACCTCGGTGTGCGCCAGTTCCGTTCGCGGGCGGCGGCGGCCAGGGTCAGCGCGGTGGAGCGTGAGCCGGCGGCCTCGATGTTCCGCCGCGGGCTGCTCGTCAACCTGACCAACCCCAAGGCCGTCGTCTTCTTCCTGGCGTTCACGCCCCAGTTCGTCCGGCCCGACCGGCCGTTGCTGGCGCAGTACCTCGTGCTGGCCGCCACGATCGTCGCGATCGACGTGGTGGTCATGTGGTTCTTCTTCGCGGCCGCGGCCCGCGGCCTTGGAAGACTGACCGAGCGGGAGTCGGGTCAGCGCACCCTGAACCGCGTCTTCGGCGGCCTCTTCGTCGGCGTCGGCGTCCTCCTGGCCGCCGTCCACTGACCCCCCCACACCCCACACCGTCGAAAGGCCACAAACCGTGGCCCCACCGTCGAAAGGCCACGTTCTGTGGCCCTTCGATGGTGAAAGGGCCCGGTTTGTGGCCCTTCGACGGTTTGAGCGGGCGCGGTTTGTGGCCCTTCGACGGTGGAGCTGTGGGATTCAGTCGGGGGTGGCGGCGGCGCGGGCCGCCGCCGGCAGCGCAGCGACGACCTGCTCGACGGCCTCGTCATCGTGCGAGGCAGACACGAACCACGACTCGAAGGCGCTCGGCGGCAGGTGCACGCCCTGGCTGAGCATCGAGTGGAAGAAGCGGCGGAAGGCGGCGGTGTCCTGGTCCTTCGCGTCGTCGTAGTTCGCCACCGCGCCGTCGCGGAAGAACACCGAGAACATCGACCCGGCCCACTGGATGGTGTGTGGCACGGAGGCGGCCGACAGCTCCCTGTCGACGGCGTCCGCGATGGCGTGCGAGACGACCTCGAGACGCTCGTACACCTGGGGCGTGCACCCCTGGAGGGTCGCGAGGCCGGCCGCCGAGGCGACGGGATTGCCGGACAGCGTGCCCGCCTGGTAGACGGGACCCTGCGGAGCGAGCAGCGCCATGACGTCCGCCCGGCCACCGAAGGCCGCGGTCGGGAAGCCGCCACCCATCACCTTGCCGAACGTGAAGAGGTCCGGGGCCCCCGCGGCATACGGACCCTCGAGCCCGTAGAAGCCGGAGGCGCTGCAGCGGAAGCCGGTCATGACCTCGTCGGAGACGAGGAGAGCACCGTACTCCTTCGTGACGCGCAGCAGCCCCTCGGTGAACCCGGGCGCCGGGGGGACGACGCCCATGTTGCCGGCCGCTGCCTCGGTGATGATCGCGGCGATCTCGTGGCCGCGCTCGGCGAACGCGGCCTCGAGGGCCGGGAGGTCGTTGTAGGGCAGCACGATCGTCTCGCCGGCGCTCGAGCGCGGCACACCGGCGGAGTCGGGCAGCGCGAACGTCGCCACACCCGAGCCCGCGGACGCCAGGAGCGCGTCGACGTGGCCGTGGTAGCACCCGGCGAACTTCACCACGACGTCGCGACCGGTGTAGCCGCGAGCGAGCCGGATCGCCGACATCGTCGCCTCGGTCCCGGAGTTGACGAGCCGCACCTGGTCGACCGGCGCGACGCGGCGCACGATCTCCTCGGCGAGCCGCACCTCGTTCTCGCTCGGGGTGCCGAACGAAAACCCTTTGGCCGCAGCTTCGTTCACCGCGGCGAGTACCTCCGGGTGGGCGTGGCCGAGGATCATGGGGCCCCAGGAGCAGATGAGGTCGACGTAGCGCTTGCCGTCCGCGTCGGTGAGCCACGGCCCCCGCCCGCTCGCCATGAAGCGCGGCGTGCCGCCGACGGCGCGGAAGGCCCGCACCGGCGAGTTCACCCCGCCGGGGATCACCTCGCTCGCGCGGGCCAGCAGCGCTGCGGACGCAGGTGCGTCGGTGGTGGTCTGGACGGGGACGGGCTGCGAGCTCATGCCACCAGTCTCTCAGCGCCGGCGGGACGTACGCTCCGGCGGGTGGTCAGCGGTCGCTGACGTGCCCCGGGTCGAGGTGGTCGCGCACGATGGCCATGGCGTCGCCGATGGCCGCGAACTGATCGGGCGTCATGATGTCGACCATGTTGTCGCGCACGCTCTGGACGTGCACCCGGGCGATGTCCTGCACCGCCGTGAGGCCACCTGTCGTCAGGACGAGCTCCACCCCCCGCCGGTCGTCGGAGCACTGCTCGCGCGTGACCCAGCCGCGGTCCTCGAGGCGCTTGGCGGTGTGGGTCAGGCGGCTGCGCGACTGGACCACCATCGCGGCGAGCTCGGACATGCGCAGGCGGTGCTTCGGGCTCTCCGAGAGCATCGAGATGATCTCGTACTCGCTCAGCTGCAGCCCGGCGTCACCGAGCGCGTCGTCGAGGGCGCGCTCGAGCAGCCGAGTGCCGCGCAGGACGGCCCTCCACGACGCCTGTTCAGCGTCGCTGAGCCACCGCACGCACTCGTCCCCTGCACCTGACATGTCAACCTCCTGCGACGTCACAGATGGTAGTGGTGTCAGGCAAGCCATTCCGGCACATCGAGGGCGAAGTACGTCAGCACGACCTGGGCGCCGGCGCGACGGATGGAGGTGAGCGACTCGATGGCGGCCGTGCGCAGGTCGATCCAGCCGTTCGCGGCGGCCGCGTGGATCATCGAGTACTCCCCCGAGACCTGGTACGCCGCGACCGGCACCGAGGCGCGCTCGGCAGCGGCCGCGACGACGTCGAGGTAGGACATCGCGGGCTTGACCATGACCATGTCGGCGCCCTCGGCGATGTCGAGGTCGACCTCGCGCAGCGACTCGACGACGTTGGCGGGGTCCTGCTGGTAGGTGCGGCGGTCGCCCTGCAGGCTCGACTGGACGGCGTCGCGGAAGGGGCCGTAGAACGCGGAGGCGTACTTGGCGGCATACGCGAGGATGACGGTGTCGGTGAAACCCTCGGCGTCGAGCGCCTCGCGGATGACGGCGACCTGGCCGTCCATCATCCCGGAGGGGGCGACGACGTGCGCGCCGGCCCGGGCCTGCGCGACCGCCATCTCGGCGTAGATGAGGTTGGTCGCGTCGTTGTCGACACGCCCGCGCTCGTCGATGACGCCGCAGTGCCCGTGGTCGGTGAACTCGTCGAGGCACGTGTCGGCCATGACGACGAGGTCGTCGCCGACGGCCTCGCGCACCGCCCGCAGGGCCCGGTTGAGGATGCCGTCCGGGTCGACCGCGCCCGAGCCGGTGGCGTCCTTCTCCTGCGGCACGCCGAAGAGCATGATGCCTCCGAGTCCGGCTGCCACGCAGCGGCGGGCGAGCTCGACGACGCTCTCGAGCGTGTGGTGGTCGACGCCGGGCATGCTGACGATCGGCCGCGGCTCGGTGAGTCCCTCGACGACGAAGACGGGCAGCACGAGGTCGCGGGGGTGCAGCCGGGTCTCGGCGACGAGGGACCGCAGGACGGGGTTCTGCCGCAGGCGGCGGGGACGCTCGATCATGGCCGCCCGCCGCTCAGCGGGCCCGGCGGCGCGAGGCCGGACGCTTGTCGCTGGGTCGCTGCACCGGCTGACCGGCCTCGGCGGCCGCGAGGGCGAGCCCGACACCGTGGCCCGCGAGCGCATCGACGAGGCTGGTGGCCGACGCCTCGGGGGCGAGGACGTCGACACGCAGCCCGTGCTCCTGGGCCGTCTTGGCCGTGGCCGGGCCGATGCAGGCGACGACCGTGGCGGTGTGGGGCTTGCCGGCGATGCCGACGAGGTTGCGCACCGTCGAGCTCGACGTGAACAGCACGGCGTCGTAGTCGCCGCCCTTGATCGCGTCGCGGATGTGCGCGGCGGGCGGGGCGGCGCGCACGGTCCGGTATGCCGTGACGTCGTCGACCTCCCAGCCCATGTCGCGCAGCCCCGCGACCAGCGTGTCGGTCGCGATGTCGGCGCGCGGCAGCAGGACTCGGTTGATCGGGTCGAGGACCTCGTCGAACTCGGGCCACGACTCGAGCAGGCCGGCAGCCGACTGCTCGCCGGCCGGGACGAGGTCTGGGTTGATGCCCCAGTCGTGCAGCGCGGCGGCGGTGGTGCCACCGACGGCGGCGACCTTCAGGCCGGCGAAGGCCCGGGCGTCGAGGCCGAACTGCTCGAAGCGCTCGCGCACGGCGCGCACGGCGTTGACCGACGTGAAGCCGATCCACTCGTAGCGGCCGGTCACCAGGCCCTTGACGGCCTTCTCCATCTGCTGCGGCGTGCGCGGCGGTTCCACCGAGATCGTGGGCACGACGTCGGCGGTCGCGCCGTAGCCGGCGAGCCGCTCGACCATGGACCCGGCCTGCGCCTGGGTCCGCGGGACGAGGACCTTCCACCCGAAGAGCGGCTTGGACTCGAACCACGCGAACTCCTCGCGCAGCGCGACGTTCGGTGAGACGACGGCGAGCGACACCTCGAGGGGGTCCTTGCCGGTGAAGAGCGACTCGGCCCCCGCCAGGGTGGTCGCCACGGACGACTGGCGCACCGTGGTGCCGTGGGCTGTCAGGGCGACGAGGGACTCGCCTGGGCGTCCGGCTGCGAGGAGCGAGGCGAGGGCGGCGCGGATGCCCTCGGTGCCGCCGAGCAGCACGAGCGTGTCGGCGTCGGCGACGTAGGCGGAGTAGTCGACCGACGCGCGGTCGACGCCGACGACGTGGACGGCGCGGGTGGACTTCGATGTCAGGGGCACCCCGGCATACGTGGGCCCGGCGGTGAGGGCGGAGACGCCCGGCACGATGTCGAAGGTGATGCCGGCCTTGCGGCAGGCGCGCACCTCCTCGACGAGCCCGTTGAAGGTGGCGGGGTCACCGTCCATGAGCCGCACGACGAGGCCACCGGGCGCCACCGACTTCGCTGCCTTGACGACGAGCTTGGCCCGCACCGCGTGGGTGAGCTCCTGGCCCTGCTCGCCGTGGCCGGCGTCGATGATCTCGACGTCGGCGCGGGCGTGCTGGAGCACGGCGTCGTCGCGGGCGATGCGGTCGATGACCACGACGTCCGCGGTCGCGAGCAGGTCGCGGCCGCGTAGCGTCATGAGACCGGGGTCGCCCGGTCCGGAGCCGACGAAGGCGACGCACGCCGGTGTCGTCGCGAGGGTGGGGGTCGAGTCCGTCTGCTCTGACGGCTGGCGGGAAGGAGTCACGACACTTGCTCCGGTTGGTGGGGGGCCGGGTGCGGCCCGTGGTCTGTTGCAGGTCCAGCTGACGTGGCGACCTGGAGGTCGACGGCGCCGTCCTCCAGCAGGATCCGGGCAAGACGCGAGCCGAGGACCTCCGGCTCGTCGTAGCGCCCGACGAGCGAGCGGCGCAGCTCGAACGAGCCGTCCTCCGTGCCGGCGAAGGCACGCAACGACAGCTCCAGGCCGTCCTCGCCCTCGACGACCTCGGCGAGCGCCCCGACGGGGGCGGTGCAACCGGCCTCGAGGGCCGCCAGGAGCGAACGCTCGGCGACGACGCAGGCGCGGGTGTCGGGGTCGTCGAGAGCCGACACGGCGGCCACGACCTCGGGGCGGTCCGAGCGGCACTCGACCGCGAGCGCGCCCTGGCCCGGGGCCGGGAGGACCTGGATCGGGTCGATGACCTCGGTGGCCTCGCCCAGGCGTCCGAGGCGAGCGAGCCCGGCGCGCGCCAGCACGACGGCGTCGAGCGCGCCCGAGTGCACGAAACCTATTCTCGTGTCGACGTTTCCGCGAATGGGCCGGATCTCGATGCCGAGGCCGAGTGCCGCGAGCTGGGCGGTGCGGCGAGGTGAGCCGGTGCCGACGACGGCCCCGGAGGGCAGCTCACCGAGCGTCAGGCCGTCCCGCGCCACGAGCACGTCACGGCTGTCCTCGCGCACCGGCACGGCGGCGACGACGAGCCCGGGCTCCGGGGTCGTGGGCAGGTCCTTGAGCGAGTGCACGGCGACGTCGATGCGACCGTCGAGCAGGGCCCGGCGGATGGCGGCGGCGAAGACGCCGGTGCCACCGATGACGCTGAGCGGCTCGCCCGACACGTCGCCCTCGGTCGTGATCTCGACGAGCTCGACCTGGTGACCCGACTCGCGCAGGCGCTCGGCCACCCAGCCGGACTGGGTGGTGGCGAGGGCGGAGCGGCGGGTGCCGAGGCGCAGGGCGGTCATGGCTGCGCCCGCTTCGGGGGCGTGGACACGTTGGCGATGTCCTTGGGCTCGAGGTCGAACAGCTCGCGCAGGGCGGCGGCGTAGTCGTCGCCGCTGCCCTCCATCGCGAACTCCTTGACGCGCATGGTGGGCGTGTGGAGCAGCTTCTCGACGATGCGGTGCACGGCCAGGGCCACCTCCGCGCGGGTGGTCTCGTCGAGGCGCGGCAGCCGCTGGTCCAGGCGGTCCATCTCCGCGGCGACGAGCTCGGCGGCGCGGGAGCGCAGCGCGGCGACGGTCGGGGCCACGGCCTTCTCCATGCGGCGGGTGAGGTAGTCGCCGACCTCACCGGTGACGAGCTCGCGGACGCGGACGACCTGTGTGGTGTCAGCGCGCCCCTCGAGGAGCAGCCCGAGGGCCTGGAGGTCCACGAGGGTCACACCGGGCACGGCGTGCGGCCACGACACCACGGGTTCGACGTCCCGGGGCAACGCGAGGTCGACCACCACCTGGGGGCGACCGTCGCGGCGGGTTGCGCTCTCGGCCAGCATCTCGGCGGTGATCACGTGGCCCACGGCGCCGGTGCAGGTGATGACCAGGTCGCTCGCCGCCAGGACGTCACGCAGGTCGGACCAGGGACGCGCCACCCCTGAGGTCGCGGCCGCGAGGCGCTCGGCGCGTTCGGCGGTGCGGTTGACGATGGTGATCGACTCGACGCCCTCGCGGTGCGCGGTCGCCGCGGCGAGGCCGCTCATGCCGCCCGCTCCCACCACGGCGGCGGTCACGTGCTCGAGCGACCCGAGCACGCCCGCGGCCTCCTCGAGCGCGATGTGCACGAGGGAGACGCTGTGCTGGTCGATGTCCGTCTCGGCGTGAGCCCGCTTGCCGACGCGCAGTGCAGCCTGGAAGAGGGCGTTGAGCGACTCGCCGACCTGCCCCCTGCGCTGGGCCCCGGCCAGGGACTCGCGCATCTGGCCCAGGATCTGCGCCTCACCGACGGCCATCGAGTCGAGGCCACACGCGACGGTGAACGCGTGTGCGACGGCGGCGTCGTCGTAGCGGACGTAGAGGTGGTCGGCCAGGGCCTCCGCCCGTGCGGCCAGGGCGTCGGCAGGGTCGCTCGGCGCCGGCCCGACGACGCGGCGGGAGCCGGGGGTCTCCTCGATGCCGGCGGCGACGGCGAGGGCCTCACCGATGGCGGCGACGGCCGGGTGGAAGGCCGGCACCGAGGCGTAGACCTCGAGGCGGTTGCACGTGGAGAGCACGACCGCCTCGGTGGCCGTCGCGGACCCGAGCACGGAGGCGGCGATGGCCTCGGCGCGGTCGGGCCGCTCCGAGAGCGCCTCGAGCACCGACAGCGGGGCGGTGTGGTGGGACAGTCCGATGACGAGCAGGCTCACGGCGCGACCACCGCCGACTGGAGCTCGCCCTCGGCGAGGGACTTGCGCTGGGCGTGGAAGGCGAGGATCTGCAGCTCCGTGGACAGGTCGACACGGCGTACGTCCACGCCGTGGGGCACCGACAGCACGGCCGGCGCGAAGTTGAGGATGGACCGGATGCCGGCGCCGACGAGGGCGTCGCACACGGCCTGTGCCGCCGGCGCGGGCGTGGCGATGACGCCGATCGCGATGGGGTCGAGGGCGTGGCGCGCGGCGAGCTCGGCCAGCGGCCGGATGGCCACCCCCACGATCCGCTCGTCGGCGAGCGCCGGGTCGTCGTCGTAGAGGCCGACGATGCGGAATCCCTTGGTGACGAAGCCGGAGTAGGAGGCGAGCGCGTGCCCGAGGTTGCCCATGCCGACGATGGCGACGGGCCAGTCCTCGGTGAGACCCAGGGCCCGCGAGATCTCGAGGGCGAGCGTCTCGACGTCGTAGCCGACTCCTCGGACCCCGTAGGAACCGAGGTGGCTGAGGTCCTTGCGCAACTGCGCGGAGCGCACCCCGACCTCGGCCGCGAGCTCTTCGGAGGAGACCGACAGGACGCCGTCCTCAGCGAGGCGCGAGAGCGTCCGGAGGTACTCGGGGAGCCGCGCGACGGTTGCGTCGGGTATCTCTCGACGCAGTGCAGGGTCGGCGGACACTCTTGCTCACCGGCTCCTCTCAGAAGAGGCGTTCTCCGGGACACGGAGCACGTGGGGACCCGATCAGGCTAGACGTTTGTGAAGCCATGCACAAAGTTGACTTCGGGCGCCTACCACGGCATGGGAGCGAGCGGTGAGGCAGGTCATCGCAGGGCGGCACGGAGGCGCCCCTCGTCCACCCGCCAGAAGTCGTGACGGCGCCCGTCGACGAAGGTGACGGGGATCTGCTCGGCATAGCGGCGCAGCAGCTTCGGGTCGTCGTCGACGGACCGCTCCTCCCAGCCGACCCCCAGCTCGCCGGTCACCCGCTCGATGACGGCGCGAGCCTCGTCGCAGAGGTGGCAGCCGGGTCGACCGAGCAGGACGACGCGCGGCTGGGCGGCTGCCCGGTCGGGCTCTGTCGTCATCCCTCCACTGTAGGCGCGAGCATGCGGTCGGCTGCACCACAAAAGGTCGTGGGGGTCCCATCTGGGGTCGCATTCAGTCAGACTGTCCGCAATGCGCGCGAACAGGACGGCGGACAGCCGACCCAGGCCTGTGCCCGCGCCGGGAAGGAGCCCGGTGCCGGTGCGGATCGCGCCTACCCGTTCGGCTCCAGCAGCTCTCGCGTTCTCGTCGGGGGCACCCGCCACCGCCACCCTCTCGCTCCCCCTGCCCGGGTGGCGCGCGGCGCTCGACCTGCTCTGGGCGGCCCTGGCCGACGAGAGCCCCGACCGCGTCGGGCTGGCCCGCGCCGGGACGCCGGGCGCCACCGGGACCGCCGGCATCGGCCCCCGCCGCCAGCCCGAGCGGGACGCCGACGAGCAGGCCCGCATCGCGGCCCTCGTCGAGCTGGCGCAGGCCGGCGACAAGGAGGCCTTCGCCCAGCTCTACGACGTCTACGTCGACACCGTGTTCCGCTACGTCCTCGTCCGGGTGGCCAACCGCTCCCTCGCCGAGGACCTCACCTCCGAGACGTTCCTCCGGGCGATGCGCCGCATCGACTCGTTCACGTGGCAGGGCAAGGACATCGCGGCGTGGTTCGTCACCATCGCGCGCAACCTCATCGCCGACCACGTCAAGTCGGCGAAGTTCCGTTTCGAGGTCACGACCGCCGACATGCGCGACGCCGACGAACGCGTCGATGCCCCCGACACCGAGGTGCTGACGCGACTGCGCGACGAGCGGCTCGTCGGGGCGATCCGGGGCCTCGGGTCCGAGCAGGCGGAGTGCATCACCCTGCGCTTCCTGCAGGGGCTCAGCCTCGCCGACACGGCGAAGGTCCTCGGCAAGTCCGAGGGCGCCGTCAAGCAGCTGCAGCTGCGGGCCACCCGGGCGTTGCGCAAGGCTCTGGACGGAGTCGAGCTGTGACGTGCGTAACCCCGCCCGCACCTTCGTCGTTCTCACGGCGGAGGGACGGTGCGTGTGGGCCCGGCCCGACGCGCGGCGCGCCGACCGGCGCGACCGTGGACCGCGTGAACGCAGGTGGCTCGATGGCAACGACCGTGCCCCCGCCCCTGCGGAACGACCCGCATCACCCACCCCTCGCCACCTGCCGTGCCGTCTGCCGTTCCGGAGCGTCCCGTATGCCGTTGCGTATGCCGTTCCGCTGGGGTCCGCCGCTCCGGCGGCTCGACCAGCACCGACCAGCCTGACCAGGACAACCCGCCCGACCAGCCCGACACCCACCACTCACGAGAGACACGAGGAGGAGACATGGACATCGGTGCCAACGCCGACAGTGACCTCCTCCAGCGCGCCCTGGACGGTGAGCAGGCCTCCGAGCCGGGCATTCTCGAGCTGATCGCCGTGCTGCACGCCGTCCAGGCCGTCGACCAGGCCGGGCTGGCACCGCGCGCCGAGTTCGTCTCCGACCTTCGCTCCCGGCTGCTCGCCGACGACGCGACCGCGCCGGTGCGGCCGGTTGCCCCCTTCCCCGACAGCGCAGGCGCCGACCTCGAGGCGGAGCCCTCCACCGGGGGCGAGGGCGCCCGCGGTGGCACGGTCTCGGTGCTGCGCGTGGCGGCCAGGCCGCTCAAGCTCATCGCGGCGGTGGCCGCGAGCATCCTCGTCATCGGTGGCGCGCTCGGTGTGGCGTCGCGAGCGGCGGTCCCGGGAGATGCGCTCTACGGTGTCAAGCAGCTGCTCGACCGCGCCGCCGTGCAGCTGGCCGGGTCTCGCTACGACGAAGGCCTGACCTACCTCGCCCAGGCCCAGGAGCACATCACCGAGGCGCGCAAACTCATCGACGGCGGAGACCCCGAGCCGCAGCACCTCGACACCGCCTACGACGCCGCCACCGACGCGACGCGGCGGGCCCAGACCATCCTCGTGGAGGTCTACCGCACCGAGAACCGTCCCGAGGCGCTCAGCGAGCTGACCGACTTCTACGCCCGCGCCATCCCGCAGGTGGACGCGATGCGGCCGAGCGTGCCGGTCCCGTCGTTGCCGGCATGGCAGCGGCTGCGTGACGCCCTCGGGACCGGCCAGGTCACGACGCTGCGCCAACTGTCCACGTGCGGGAGCTGTGGCGAGCTGGCGAGCCAGGCCAGGCACGCACTCACCGCCCTGCTCAGTGCGCCGGGGGCCAGCTCCACCAGGCCGGCCGGCCCCAGCTCCGGGCCCGGCACGTCCGGGACACGAGCGGGAGATGCAGGCTCTCCTGGCCCCACCGGTTCGGCCTCACGCCCACCGGCGCCGTCGGCGACGGGTGCGGCCGGGCTTCCGAGCGTCGGCGTGACCGGCGCCGTGACCCTCCCCGGAAGCACCGTCAACCTGCCGGGCGTCGGGGTGGGCACCTCGTCGATCGGCGTCGGGGGCGGCGGGGCCACCCTCCCGGGTGCCACCGTGAGCCTGCCCGGCGTCAGCATCTCGTCCACGCGTGTGGTGGTCGGAGGTGGCGGCATCACCCTGCCCGGCGCCACGGTGCCACTGCCGTCGGTGACCGTTCCCGCGCTGCCGTTGCCGACGAGCCTGCCGGGCACGATCCTCCCCACGACGCTCCTGCCCACCAAGATCCTGCCCACCAAGCTGCCCTGACCCATCTGCCGGCGACGGCGCGGGGGCGGCCGCTGCGGTGCCGGAAGGCTCAGAGGAAGACGGACTTGCGCTGCATCAGCAGGCTGTAGAGCGTCTGCTGGATCGTCTCGCGCACCTGGTCGGTCAGGTCGAAGACGAGCATGGGGTCGTCGGCCGCCTCCGGTCCGAAGCTCGTCGTCTCGATGGGCGGGCCGAACTCGATGAGCCACTTGCTCGGCAGCGGCACGACGCCGAGCGGCCCGAGCAGCGGGAACGTCGGCGTGATGGGGGCGTAGGGCAGCCCGAGCAGTCGAGCGACCGCCGGCATGTTGCCGATGATCGGGTAGATCTCCTCGGCGCCGACGATCGAGACGGGCACGATGGGGACGCCCGACCTGAGCGCCGCCGACACGAAGCCACCCCGGCCGAAGCGCTGCAGCTTGTAGCGCTCGCTGAACGGCTTGCCGACCCCCTTGAACCCCTCCGGCCACACCCCGACGAGTGCGCCGCTGCCCAGCAGCCGCTCGGCGTCGCTGTTGGCTGCGAGGGTGGTGCCGGAGCGCCGGGCCATGGTGCCGATGAACGGCATCTGGAAGACGAGGTCGGCGCCGAGCATGCGCAGGTGCCGGCGGCGCGGGTGCTCGTCGTAGACGGCGACCTGCGTCATCAGGGAGTCCATCGCCACGGTGCCGGAGTGGTTGCCCACGACGAGCGCTCCCCCGACGTCGGGGATGTTCTCGATGCCTCGGACCTCGACGCGGAACCACTTGCGGTAGAGCGGGCGCAGCAGCGGGAGGTGGACGTTGACGGTGTAGTCCTCGTCGAAGCCGAACTCGTCGACGACGTAGTCGCCGGTGAGCCGGCGCCGCACGTAGGCGAGCGTCTCGGCGACCTGCCGCTCCGCCTCCTCGGCGGGAACCCCGGCAGAGGTGGCCGTCGCGCGCAGCACGTTGACGGCGAGGTCGACGAGCTCTGCCGCTCCCGGGCGCGACTCGGAGGAGAGCTCGGCCCCCTCGAGCACCGCGCCGACGAGCTTCTCGGCCCGGGACTGCAGCCCGGAGGTGAGTGCGTGCTCCCGGCCGGCTCGCTCGCCCGATGGCGTATGCCGTGTGCCGGAGTCCGTGCCCGGCGCCTGCTCCCCCGCCGGCGACGGCTCCTCCACGGGCGGGACCGCCCGCAGTCGGGCTGGCTCCCCCGGAGTGGCACGGCGCGTGGAGCGCATCGACGCGCGGCTGGGTCGGGTGCGTGGGGGCGTCGGCTCGGCGGGCAGCTCCGCGCCGACCGGCTCGTCCCCGGTCGTCGGGCCCACCGGGCCCAGATCAGTCTGGTTGGTCGCTGCCGGCGTGGTCGCTGCCGGAGTCGTGGCCGCCGGCGTGGTTTCCGCACGCGTGGTCTCGGGCTCCGTCGGCCCCTCCGTGACGGCGGCCAGGACGTCGTCGGGGTCCTGGCCGGGGCCGGCCCCGGTGGCCAGCCGCCGGGCCGCGCTGGGCTCGACGGGGTTGGACGGCACGAGCGGGGTCCCGCTGCGCCGGCGCCGTTCGCCCGTCGCCCGGGCTGCCCCGGCGGCGAAGGCCCCTCGGGCGGGAGGCCTGACGGACGACGTGGCGCGCGCCGACGTCGCGGCCGTGGCCGGTGTCGAGGTCGGGGCTGCGGCCTTCTTCGCCGCAGGCTTCCGCGTCGCAGCCTTCATCGTGCCTGCCTTCTTCGCTGCGGACTTCTGCGTCGCAGCCTTCCTCGACTCGGTCTTGTTCGACGGGGCCTTCTCGGACGTTCCCGAGGGGGTCTCGGTCGAGGGCTTCGTCGCCTCGGCGGCCTTGCTCGGGTCGGCGGTCACGGCTGGATCCTGTCGAAGACTCGGGAGAGGGCAGCGGCGGTGCCCCCCGCGGCATCGCTGACGACGTCGCCGACACCCTCGACGCCGGGCACGGCCGGCCGCAGGTGGCGCGCGTAGTCCTCGAACGCGGCACGGGTCGTGAAGTGCGGCTCGAAGCCGAGCACGGTGCGCATGCGGGTGGTGTCGAGACCTCGACCGAAGGCGAGGAAGGTCAGCTGGTCGGAGGAGAAGTCGGCGAGGCCGCTGCGCTTGACGACGGTGCCGATCACGCCGGCGGCCGAGAGCGGGACGGGGAGCACCGGCCGGCGGGCGATCGCGGTGCACTGGGTGACGGTGAGGAACCCGTCACCGGCGACGTTGACGATCCCGGCAGCCGGGCCGGTGGTGGCCAGGATCATCGCGGCGGTCGCGTCGTCCTCGTGCACGAACTGGAAGCGGGCGTCGAAGCCGAGCGGGACGGGCACGAGCGGCAGCGCGAAGTAGTCGGTGATCGCGGTGTTGATGCTGGGTCCCACGACGTTGGCCAGGCGCAGCATCGTGATCTCGACATCGGGCCGCCGGCGTGAGAAGCCGCGGACGTAGCCCTCGACCTCGACCGAGTCCTTGCCGAAGCCGGTGCGCGGCAGCGTCTTGGGGAGCATGTCCTCGCTGAACATGGCGGGGTCACGCGGCGAGGAGCCGTAGACGGCTGCCGAGGACTTGACCACGAGCCGCGTCACCGACTCGGACTTCTGGCACGCAGCGAGCAGCTGCATCGTGCCGATGACGTTGATCTCCTTCTGCGTCACGCGGCCACCGGTGTCGCGGGGGGTCGCGATGACGTTCATGTGCACGACGGTGTCGACGTCGGCCTGCGCCATGATCCGCCCGATCATCGGGTTGCGGATGTCGGCGCGCACGAACTCGGCGCGGCCGATGGAGTGCTTCGGCGGCACGACGTCCACGGCGAGGATCCGCTCGATCGAGGGATCGGCCGACAGCCGGCGGGCGTAGAGGCCGCCGAGGTAGCGAGACACCCCCGTGACGAGGACGACCTTGGCCATCGGCTCCTCCTGTCGTCGGTGGGGTGCGAACGCGGCGTGCCGCACGTCGCAGCCTACCGAGGCGTCCGGCTCCCGTCGTGGCCCAGACCGCCAGATGGCGCGGATGTGTCGAGCCTCTCGCTGATCACCTACCCGGAACACGCGAACGACCCCCACCGGAGGTGAGGGTCGAGAGCGTGCGGGGCGATGCCGCCGGTCCTGAGCTGGTCAGGTCACTTCTTGTTGCGACGCTGGTGGCGCGTCTTGCGCAGCAGCTTGCGGTGCTTCTTCTTGGCCATCCGCTTGCGGCGCTTCTTGATGACAGAACCCATGTTTGTCCTTGCCGTGAGACGTGTCCTTGAACTGAGCTGGTGCCGACCTGCGTCGACACCCCTCGGAAAAGGGGAGGTCGAACTTCACGAGCCGAACAGGCTCACAGGGTAGCGCGTGCGGGCGCCCTGCCCAAAAGCACGTAACGCGCCCACCTGCGTGAATGCCGAAGGGGCGGCCGGACCAGGTGGTCGCGGCCGCCCCTTCGGTGCGTGGAGACGCTGCTGTCACGCGGTGTCGATGTAGGACGTCTGGAGGTACTTGTGCACCGCGTCCTCCGGAACCCGGAAGGAGCGGCCGACGCGTACGGCCGGAAGGTCTCCGCCGTGGACGAGCCGGTAGACGGTCATCTTCGACACGCGCATGATCGAGGCGACCTCGGCGACGGTCAGGAACCGTACCTCGGCGAGCTGGCGCTCATTCGACATGTGTTACCCCGATCTTCGGTGGGCTGCACCCGCGCGTCGACGGCTTCCCCTCCGGCGAAACTGCACGCAGGTGCAAGAGGTAACACTAGGTGCAGAAGTGACTGGAGGGGAAGCGAACCACTGAACGAATCGGTGAGGCGCAACTCGACACGCCGGTACGACGCCTGTGGATCTACATTTCCATCCTAGGCCTCAGGGCTCCAGGCGGTGCAGGTCGCGCGGGAAGAGCGTCACCTCGCGGATGTTCTCCGCGCCCGTCAGCCGGCCGACCCACCGCTCCAGCCCGATGGCGAAACCGCCGTGCGGCGGCATGCCGTGGGCGAAGGCGTCGAGGTAGCCGGCAAGGACCGACGGGTCGGTGCCGGTGCGCTCGAGGGCCGCCGCGTAGTCGGACGGCCGGTGCAGCCGCTGCCCACCGGTTGTCAGCTCCAGACCCCGGAAGAGCAGGTCGAAGCTGTTGCTCCACCGTTCGTCGCCCGGCTGGGGATGGGTGTAGAACGGTCTCTTTCCCATCGGGTAGCCCTCGACCGCAAGGAAGTCCGAGTCGCATGCCGTCCTGGCCCACTCACTGAGCGCTCGCTCGTGCGCGGGGCTGAGGTCCGGCTCGTCCGGGTCGGCGCCCACCTTCGCGAGGGCGTCGCGGAAGTGGATGACCGGGAACTGCTCGGGCACCCGGGGCAGCTCGACGCCCAGGAGCGCAGCGGCGCCGGCGGCATACTCCCGGATCTCCTCGACCATCCCCGCGATGGCCTGGCGCAGGACGGCGAGGACGTCGCGGTGGTCACGGATGAAGCCCAGCTCGGCGTCGAGCGAGGTGTACTGCGCGAGGTGGCGCACCGTGTCGTGCGGCTCGGCGCGGAAGACCGGGCCGACCTCGAAGACACGCTCGAAGACCCCGACGAGCATCTGCTTGTAGAGCTGCGGGCTCTGCGCGAGGTAGGCGGTGCGGCCGAAGTAGTCGACGGTGAAGACGTTGGCCCCGGACTCGGTCGCGGTGCCGACGAGCTTCGGGGTCGCGATCTCGGTGAACTCGAGCGCGCCCAGGGCGGAACGGAAGCCGCGCATCGAGGCGCTGGCGAGCTGCCAGGCGGCGCGGTGGCGCGGGTGGCGCAGGGTGACCGCGGCGTGGTCCAGATGTGTGGGGAGGCCTGCGCCGAAGGTGGGCCGCCAGAGCTCGGACGGCGGCGCGAGCGCCGGCTCGGTGAGTGCCGTGACCGTGGGCTCGACGAGCTCGGCCCCGCCCGGCGCCGACTCGTTGGCCGACATGGTGCCCGTCACCTCGACGACGGTCTCCTCGGGCAGCCCGGCGAGCTGCTCGACGGTCGCGGGGTCCTTGACGACGACCTGGGCCAGGCCCGAGCGGTCGCGCAGGACGAGGAACGTGACGCTCGCGAGGACGCGACGCCGGTGGATCCAGCCGGCGAGCCTGGCGCGCTCGCCGGGTCGCAGCGATGCGAGGTCTCGAGCCAGCACGCGCGGCGCTGTCGTCGTGCCGGTGGTCGTGGTTGTTGTTGGTTGCATTCCGTTCACCTCCAGAGGGTTGGTGCCCCGGAGGTGTGGGCGATGGGGAATGTCGCTGTGCCACCACACCTTCGCCGCCGCGGATCGCGGACGGCCTCTGGTCGTGCTCGGCTCAGGATCGTCAGGCCCGTCGTCGCCGTGCACACAAGGTTAGGCGCTCAGCCCGCTGCCACCAACCCGATTGTCGGGCTCGCCGCGGCGCCGGCGTTGCCTGGACGCAGCGCAGCGAGCGAGGAACGAGCGAGCGGAGCGGAGGAAGGCAACGGCTGAAGGGCGTCGCGGCACGCGCCGCAGGGAAGCGAGGCGCAGGTGATTCAGTCGAAGTGGACGTCCAGACCGTGCAGGGGGAAGACGGCCGTACGGGTGGCCATGACCGCGCGGTCCACCTCGTTCGCCGGGTCGTAGCCCATCTCCCACGAGCGCCACCACAGCGGGCCGTCCTCGGCCGTCAGGTCGCCCATCCGCCGCGGTCCGGGCCGCCCGAAGACGTGCTCGACGTGGGCGCGCCAGTCCTCGGGCACCGGTGTCGACGTCGGGATCGGGGCGTGGGCCGCGATGGCGGTCAGGTGCGTCCACGTGCGCGGGACGACGTCGACGACCTCGTAGCCTCCTCCGCCGAGGGCGATCCACCTGCCCCCGCAGACCTCGTGCGCCAGACGGTGCAGCCCGTCGGCCGCGGCGCGCTGGGCGTCGACGGTGACCGCGAAGTGCGCCAGGGGGTCCTCCGTGTGGGTGTCGCACCCGTGCTGGGTCACGAGCACGTCGGGCCGGAACGCCCGGACCAGCGGCATCGCCACGGCATGCAGTGCCCGCAGCCAGCCGGCATCGCCCAGGCCCGGGGGCAGTGCGACGTTGACCGCGCTGCCCTCGGCATGGGGTCCGCCGATGTCGGTGGGCCAGCCCGTGCCCGGAAAGAGGGCCCGTCCGGTCTCGTGGACCGAGATGGTGAGGACCCGCGGATCGTCCCAGAAGATGCGCTCGACGCCGTCGCCGTGGTGCACGTCGACGTCGACGTAGGCGACCCGTTCGGCGCCGTGGTCGAGCAGCCACTGGATGCCGACGGCGATGTCGTTGTAGACGCAGAAGCCGCTCGCCGCGGCGCGCATCGCATGATGCAGCCCGCCGGTGAAGTTCACCGCGTGCTCGCTCTCGCCCTCCCACACGGCGCGGGCGCTGTCGACCGTGCCGGAGACGACGCGTGCGCTGGCGTCGTGCATGCCGAGGAAGGCCGGGTCGTCCTCGGTGCCGAGGCCGTATGCCGGGTCGGCGCGGGAGGGGTCGAGCGACGCCGCCTTGACCGCCGCGACGTAGTCGGCGTCGTGGATCGTGGCCAGCAGCTCGTCCGAGGCCGCCTCGGCCCCCAAGACCTTCACGCCGTCGACGTCGAAGACGCCGAGGGCCTCGCACAGGCGGGCGGTCAGGTCGAGCCGGGCCGGGGCCATCGGGTGCGTGGGGCCGAAGTCGTACCTCGTGAAGGAGGAGTCCCAGACGACCCGGGCCTGAGTTGGCATGATTGAGACGCTATCGCGGAAACGCGCCACGAATGATGGAGGTACGACGCATGGGCCGCAACCGGCTCTTCGACGACGACGTGATCGTCATCGGGCTGGGACGCTTCGGCTCGGCCGTCGCTCTCGAGCTCACCAGACTCGGTCACCGGGTCATCGCCGTCGAGCGTGACAACTCCATCGCGGAGAGCTACGTCAACAAGGTCGCCAAGGTGGTGCACGCGGACATGGCGCAGTCGACGGCCCTGGACATGATCCGTGACGCGCAGCCGAAGATCGCCATCGTGGGGATCGGGTCCTCGGTCGAGTCGTCCGTGCTCGCGGCCGCGAACCTCGTCGACGCGGCCGTGCCCTCGATCTGGGCCAAGGCCCTGTCGCCCGAGCACAAGCGCATCCTCGACCGGATCGGCGTGCACCACGTCATCTCCCCGGAGGCCGACTCCGGCCGCCGCGTGGCCCACCTCGTCAACGGCAAGCTGCTCGACTACATCGAGTTCGACGACGGCTTCGCCATCGTCAAGCTGAAGCCGCCGTCGGAGACGATCGGCTTCACGCTCGAACAGAGCCAGATCCGGCGCAAGTACGGCGTCACGGTGGTGGGCGTCAAGGCACCGGGCGAGGACTTCACGTATGCGGTGCCGCAGACGAAGATCTCGGCGCACCACATGCTCATCGTCAGTGGGCCGGTGGAGCTCATCGAGCGGTTCGCCGCCAGGCCGTGACGCGCCGCCTTGTCGGTCAGAGGTGGGGCTGTGGCCCCGCGTCGGTGCCGAGGGGAAGGACCATCGCGATCTCCTCCTCGCCGTCCTCCTCGCTCACGACGCCCATCGGCCGGCGGTAGTCGGTGGGACGGAAGCCCATGCCGCTCGCGAAGGCGACGGCGCGGCCGTTCTCGGTGCCCACCCAGTAGACGAGGTGGGTGTGCCCGCGGTCGGCGGCGAGGGCGGCACCGTCCTTGACGAGGCGCGTCGCGACTCCGGAGCCGCGCGAGTCCGGTCGCACCCAGAGGCCGAAGAGCTCGCCGGCGGAGCCCTCGCTGGCCTTGGCGCGGCCGACGCTGACGACGCCCACGGCCCGGCCGTCCTTCTCGGCGACGAGACGCGCCGAGCGCTGCATCCGCTGGCGCCAGAAGGACTCGTCGTAGGCCTCCTCCTCCTCGACCGTCGCGACGAACGCCTCCGGCGACTCGCGCAGGGCGGAGAGCCGGACGGATCGGTATTCCTCCCAGTCGTCCTCGCCGAGGGGACGCACGGTGATCTCGGTCATGGGGTCCACCTTGGCACGACAGGCAGCCGGACCGCATCCGCGGGACGGGTGAACGTTTGGGGGCGCCGCGCCGGACGGTCGGGGAGGGGGCCCGGTGACGGCTCAGAAGCGGTGGGTCATCTCGATCTCGTGCAGGTCCGCCCGGCGGGGGTGGTCGTGCACCGCGCCCGTACGCACGAACCCGCACCGCGCATACAACGCCTCCGCCGTCGGGTTGGAGCTCGTCACCTCGAGGACCACCTCGGACTTCCCGAGCCGCCGCGCCTCGTCGAGGACGGCGCGGACCAGCGCCTCACCGACACCACGACCCCGGCCCCGGGGTGCGACGTACAGCCCGAAAAGCGTTGCGGTGCCGGCCCGCTCGCGCTCCCAGTGCGACCCGAGGCCGGCGCTGCCGAGCACTCCGTCGGCGTCCTGGGCCTGGACGAGCCAGGCGCCCTCGATCCGCTGGCGCCAGTCGGCCTCGTCGTAGGCGGCCTCGTCAGCGTAGGTGAACCAGAAGGCGTCGGGCGCGTCCTCGAGCATCTCCAGCCGGAGGTCGCGGTGCGACTCCCAGTCGTCGGGCGAGACCCGGTGCAGGTGCAGGTGCCTGTCGTGCGGGTGTTGGCCGTGCTCGTGGGGGTCGGCCATCACGCCACCCTGTCCTCAGACCTGGCCCGACGCCAGCTGGCCGGAGCGCGCGGCGGCGGCCTCGATGGCGGTGACGAACGCCGCGCGAACCTTGTGGTCGTCGAGCCGGCGCAGGGCGGCGACGGTGGTGCCACCGGGCGAGCTGACCTGCTCACGCAGCACCGTCGGGTGCTCCCCGGTCTCCTTCAGCATCGTCGCCGCTCCGTAGAGCGTCTGCACGACGAGCTCGGTGGCGGTGGCACGTGGCAGACCGAGCACGACGCCCGCCTCGATCATCGCCTCGACGACGTAGAAGATGTAGGCGGGCCCGCTGCCGGAGATCGCGGTCACTGCGTCGAGGTGCTTCTCAGCGAGCCGCACCACCTTGCCGCAGGAGCTGAGCAAGGCCTCCGCCTCGGCGAGATGGTCGTCGGTGCAGTGGCTGCCGGGCGAGATGCCGGCCATCCCCTGGTCGACGAGCGCCGGCGTGTTCGGCATGACGCGGATGACCGAGGTGCCCTCGGGAAGCCGGGACTCGAGGAACTCCGTCGTGATGCCGGCGGCGAGGGAGACGACCGTGTTGCCGGGGGCGACGTGGTCGTGGATCTCGTCCACCAGCGCCGCCATGTCCTGCGGTTTGACGCAGAGCACGAGGGTGTCGGCGACGTCGGCGGCGTCCGCGTTGGCGAGCACGCGGACGCCGTAGCGCTCGGCGAGCGCGTTCACCTTGTCGGGGGTCCGCCCGGTGACGACGAGATCGCCGGGGGTGCGCCCGGACCGGATGAGGCCCGAGACGAGCGTCTCGCCCATGACCCCCGCGCCGAAGATCGCCGTCGTCGTCATCTCCTGCCCCCGCTCAGCTCTTGCTCGCGACGCCGCGCAGGAAGAACATGACGTTCGCCGGCTTCTCGGCCATCCGGCGCATGAGGTAGCCGTACCACTCCTGGCCGTACGGGATGTAGACCCGCATCCGGTCGCCGCGGTCGGCGATGCGCTTCTGCTCCTCGGGCCGGATGCCGTAGAGCATCTGGTACTCGAACGACTTCGGGTCGCGGCCGGCCTGTCCCGCGAGCGCCCCGGCGATCTCGACGAGCCGCGGGTCGTGCGAGGCCACCATCGGGTAGCCCCGCCCCTGCATGAGGACCTTGAGGCAGCGCACGTAGCTCTTGTCCACCTCGGCCCCGGACTGGAAGGCCACGGACTCCGGCTCCTTGTAGGCGCCCTTGCACAGCCGCACCCGCGAGCCGGCATACGCCAGGTCACGGCAGTCCGCCTCCGTGCGGTAGAGGTACGCCTGCAGCACGGCGCCGACGGTCGGGAAGTCGGCGCGCAGCTCGCGCAGCGCGTCGAGCGTGAGGTCCGTGGTCGTGTGGTCCTCCATGTCGAGGGTCACCGTGGTGCCGGCCGCCTTGGCGACCTCGCAGATCTCGCGGGCGTGGTCCAGGGCGATGGCGTTGCCGTCACCGGGCAGGGCCTGCCCGAGCGCGCTGAGCTTCAGCGACACCTCGACCGCACCGCCCTCGGTGAGGCCCTGGTCACGCAGCGCTGTCAGCAGGCCGACGTACGCGTCGCGCGTGTGCTGCGCCTGGGCGAGGTCGGTCGTGTCCTCGCCGAGGTAGTCGATCGTCGACAGACGCCCGGAGGCTGCGATCTCGGACGCCGCGCCGATGACGTCGGCGCGCTCGGCACCGGGGACGAATCGCTTGACGACCGAGCGCGACACGGGCGCCTTCTCGATGACGTCTCGGATCTTCTCCTGCTTGGACAGCTGCAGGAGCGAGTTGCGCAGCAGGTCGCTGGCGTCCACGGTGCCTCCGGTGGTGCTCGGGATGTCGCTGGGATGACGGTCTCGGACGGTGGAGACCGTCCCGTCCGGCAATCTACCGCCGCAGGCTCCGTCCCCTCACCGCCGTGGGGGCGTCACCACCTGCCGTGGGGCCGGGCCGAGATCGGGCAGACTGCGCCACATGGCCATCTCAACGTCGCCGCCGGAGCCGGGACTCGACGAGCTCGGAGACGCCCTCGGGGCGGCCATGACCGTCTTGCGGGCCAACGCGGCAGCGGCCGGGCTCGATGCCCCGGTGCCGACCTGTCCCGGCTGGGCCGTGCGTGACCTCGTGGCACACGTGGGGATGGTGCACCGGTGGGCCACGGGCCACCTCCGCGGTGCACCTCTCGACCCCGAGCCGCTCGAGCGGGAGGGTCTTGCCGCGCCCGACCTGCTCGGCTGGCTGGACGACGGGGCAACGGCCCTGCTGCAGGCGATCGTCGACGCGCCGGACGACCTCGACGCGCCGGTCTTCCTCCCGGACGCCCCGGCGCCACGGCTCTTCTGGACCCGCCGGCAGTGCCACGAGACGACGATGCACGGCGTCGACGCGCTCGCGTCCCGGCTCGGTCGCGCGCCGCTCGGCCACGAGACCTGGATCCGCCCGGCCGTCGCTCTCGACGGCATTGACGAGCTGCTCACCGGCTTCGTGCCCCGCCCCCGACAGGGTGTCAGGCACGAGCCGCTCCGCTTGCTCGTGGCGCCGACGTCCACGACGCGCGGGTGGCGGCTCGACGTCGCACCCGACCGCCCACCGCTGGTCGAGCGCCTCGAGCTCGACGTCAGCGGGCCGGTCCCCGCGTACGACGCCGTCCTGGACGGTGAGCCGGTGGACCTGCTCCTGCGCCTCTGGAGCCGCGGCGCCGAGCCGCGCGACGAGATCGAGCGCTGGTGGGCCGACACCGTGTCGGTCAGGTGGTGACGACCATGGCGGGAGGTGTGCCGCCGGAGGGCTTCGGCCGGACCGTTCAGTCCGCCATCTACCGGGCTGGCGCCTTCGGGCACCGACCGGCGGTCCCGACCGACGGCACGCGGCTCGAGGCGGTTGCCCGAAGTGCCATGTCGAAGCGTGGGTTCGCCTACGTCGCAGGGTCGGCCGGCTCGGAGGCGGGCGCCGACGCCAATGTGGCCGCCTTCTCACAGTGGCGCGTCATGCCGCGCATGCTCGTCGACACGACGGACCGAGACACGTCCGTGGAGCTCTTCGGACGCCGGCACGACAGCCCCCTGCTCGTCGCTCCGGTGGGGGTGCTCTCGATGGCGAACCACGACGCCGATCTCGCCGTCGCCAGGGCCGCCCGTGAGCAGCGCGTCACCTACATCCTCAGCACCCAGGCCTCGGTGCCGATGGAGGACGTCGCCCGCGCCCTCGAGGGCTCGGGGCACTGGTACCAGCTCTACTGGAGCAGCGACGACGACCTCGTCGAGAGCCTCGTGTCGCGAGCCGAGGCGTGCGGCAGCGACGCCCTCGTCGTGACGCTCGACACGGCATACCTCGGCTGGCGGCCGCGCGACCTCGACCTCGGGTACCTGCCTTTCGCCCGGGGTGAGGGCATCGCCCAGTACACCTCTGACCCCGTCTTCCGCCGCCTGGTGCACGAGCGGGTCGCGAGCGCCGTGCCCACCGCCCGCCCGCGTCCGACCCCGACAGCGCTGTCGACCCTGCTCGCGATGAGCCGCAACCACCCCGGCGCCACTCGCCGCAACCTCACGGCTGCCGAGCCCCGGGCGGCCGTCGAGACGTTCTTCGACGTCTTCAGCCGGCCGTCACTCACGTGGGAGGACCTGCCCCGGCTGCGCTCGATGACGAGCCTGCCGATCCTGCTCAAGGGGATCCTGCACCCCGACGACGCCCGCCGCGCCGTCGACGCCGGGGTGGAGGGCGTCTACGTGTCCAACCACGGCGGCCGGCAGGTCGACCGGTCGGTCGCCGCGCTCGACGCCCTGCCCGGTGTCGTCGCCGCCGTCCGTGCGGCCGGGTCGTCGATGCCGGTGATCTTCGACAGCGGGATCCGTTGCGGGGCAGACGTCTTCGTCGCCCTGGCCCTCGGCGCGACGGCCGTGGGCATCGGGCGTCCGCACGTCTACGGACTGGCCATCGCCGGGGCCGACGGCGTCTCGGAGGTGCTGCGCAACCTCCGCGCCGAGCTCGACCTGCAGCTGGCCCTCAGCGGCTGCACGTCGTTGGCCGACCTCACCCCCGACCGCCTCGTCCGCGTCCCCAACCGCTGACACCGCACCGACACCGAACTCACACCGTCGAAAGGCCACAAACCGGGATCCCGGACCTCGGGGGCGCGAACCGAGGACTGGAACGGATCGACGCCCCAGGGGGTCGTCCCGGAGGATCGGGGCATGCCCGCCCTCGACCAGCTGACCCGCGACGCCTACCCGAAGTCGTCGAAGTACGACGCGAAGTGGCTCGTCAACCTCGACATGGGCCCGCACCCGCTGTGGCTGCTCGAGGACCTCGCCGCCGACCTCGACCTGCGCCCCGGCATGCGTGTGCTCGACCTCGGCTCGGGCCTCGGGGCCACGTCGGTCTTCCTCGCCAAGGAGTACGGCGTCAAGGTCGTCGCCGCCGACCTCTGGGTCGAACCATCGACGGCCACGGAGGTCTTCCGCAATGAGGGCGTCGACGAGCAGGTGCTGGCCCTCCGGGTCGACGCGCACGCCCTCCCTTTCGGGAGGAGCTCCTTCGACGCGATCGTCAGCATCGACGCGTGGGAGTACTTCGGGACCGGCGACCACTACCCGCCCTACCTGGCGAAGTTCCTCACGCCGGGCGGCCAGCTGGGCGTCGCGACCCCAGCACTCACGACCGAGGTGCGCGAGCTCGGTGAGATCCCCGAGCACATCGACCGCGTCTTCGGCGCCGATTCGGCGGCCTGGCACACCGCCGAGTGGCTGCGCAGCCAGTGGGAGTTCAGCCGGGCGTTCGCCCACGTGACCGCCCGCAACCAGCCAGACGGGTGCGCGAACTGGCTGCTGTGGGAGCGGGCCGTGATGGAGCTCACGGGCAAGCCCACCTCTCCCACGCAGGGGATGCTCGAGGCCGACAACGGGGCGTTCGTCACCTTCGCCCTCGTCACCGGGAGGGTGGCATGACCGTCGACGCCACCGACCTCGCCCACCTGCGCCGCGCCGTGGAGCTGGCCCGGCTCGCGCTCGAGCGCGGCGACGAGCCCTACGGCTCGCTCCTGGTCTCGGTCGGAGGCACGGTGCTCTTCGAGGACCACAACCATGTCGTGGACCTCGAGCCCACTCAGCACCCGGAGTTCGCCATCGCCCGCTGGGCCGGCGCCCACCTCTCCCCTGCCGAGCGCGCAGCAGCCACCGTCTACACCTCCGGCGAGCACTGCCCGATGTGCTCGGCCGCGCACGGCTGGGCGGGCCTGGGCCGGATCGTGTATGCCGTGGGCGCCGAGCAGCTCGGCAGGTGGCGCTCCACGTGGGGCGCGGCCCCGTCCCCGGTCGCGCCGCTGCCGATCCGGGCCGTCGTGCCCGGGGCGGTCGTCGACGGCCCCGCACCGGAGCTCGCGGACGAGGTCCGAGAGCTGCACGAGCACTTCGCCCGCACCGCCGACGGCACCCCCGGGCGCTGATCGGTCTGCAACTGTGGACAGCGGCAGTGCCCCCGGACAGCGGCGGGGTACGGACACGGCATACGCACGAAGACCGACACGCTGGCGCGCGTGTGTCCGCTCACGGCGAACACACGCTGAACCTGAGCCGATCACGCTCAGGATGGGAACAGCAGGGCCCCCACCGGCGTTGGTCGGGATGTGCTCGTCCACAGCGGGCACGGATAGCATCGAGATGTCTCTCGATCAGTCAGGAGAAGAACATGTTCGAACGGTTCACCGACAGGGCCCGAAGGGTGGTTGTCCTCGCGCAGGAGGAAGCTCGCCTGCTCAACCACAACTACATCGGGACCGAGCACATCCTCCTGGGTCTGATCCACGAAGGCGAAGGCGTCGCCGCGAAGGCCCTCGAATCGCTCGACATCTCGCTCGAAGCGGTCCGGGCCCAGGTCCAGGAGATCATCGGTCAGGGGCAGCAGGCCCCGACCGGACACATTCCCTTCACGCCCCGCGCGAAGAAGGTCCTCGAGTACTCGCTCCGCGAGGCACTCCAGCTCGGTCACAGCTACATCGGCACCGAGCACATCCTGCTCGGCCTGATCCGCGAGGGCGAGGGCGTCGCAGCCCAGGTCCTCGTCAAGCTGGGCGCGGAGCTCAACAAGGTCCGCCAGCAGGTCATCCAGCTGCTCTCCGGCTACCAGGGTGGCCAGAGCGGCGAGAAGGCCGGCGCCGGCGTCGGCCAGGGCCAGACCGAGGGCACGCCCGCGGGCTCCCTCGTGCTCGACCAGTTCGGGCGCAACCTCACGCAGGCCGCCCGCGAGGGCAAGCTCGACCCGGTCATCGGGCGTGAGAAGGAGATCGAGCGGGTCATGCAGGTGCTGTCCCGCCGCACCAAGAACAACCCCGTCCTCATCGGCGAGCCCGGCGTCGGCAAGACCGCCGTGGTCGAGGGTCTCGCCCAGGACATCGTCAAGGGCGAGGTGCCCGAGACGCTCAAGGACAAGCAGCTCTACACCCTCGACCTCGGCTCCCTCGTGGCCGGCAGCCGCTACCGCGGTGACTTCGAGGAGCGGCTGAAGAAGGTCCTCAAGGAGATCCGCACCCGCGGCGACATCATCATCTTCATCGACGAGATCCACACGCTCGTCGGTGCGGGTGCCGCCGAGGGCGCCATCGACGCCGCCTCGATCCTCAAGCCCATGCTCGCCCGCGGTGAGCTGCAGACGATCGGTGCGACGACGCTCGACGAGTACCGCAAGCACATCGAGAAGGACTCGGCCCTCGAGCGGCGCTTCCAGCCGATCCAGGTGCAGGAGCCGACCCTGCCGCACGCCATCGAGATCCTCAAGGGTCTGCGTGACCGCTACGAGGCACACCACCGCGTGACGATCACCGACGGCGCGCTCGTCGCCGCCGCCAACATGGCCGACCGCTACGTCAACGACCGCTTCCTGCCCGACAAGGCGATCGACCTCATCGACGAGGCGGGCGCACGACTGCGCATCCGCCGCATGACGGCTCCGCCGGACCTGCGCGAGTTCGACGAGAAGATCGCCGCGCTGGTGCGCGAGAAGGAGTCGGCGATCGACGGCCAGGACTTCGAGCGCGCGGCACGCGTCCGCGACGACGAGAAGCGCCTGCGCCAGGAGAAGGCCGCCCGTGAGGCCCAGTGGAAGTCGGGCGACATGGACGTCGTGGCCGAGGTCGACGAGGAGCTCATCGCCGAGGTCCTGGCTGCGAGCACCGGCATCCCGGTGTTCAAGCTGACCGAGGAGGAGTCCAGCCGCCTGCTCCACATGGAGGACGAGCTGCACAAGCGCATCGTCGGCATGGACGACGCCGTCAAGGCGCTGTCCCAGGCGATCCGCCGCACCCGTGCCGGCCTGAAGGACCCGCGCCGCCCCGGTGGCTCGTTCATCTTCGCCGGCCCCACCGGCGTCGGTAAGACCGAGCTCGCCAAGACGCTCGCCGAGTTCCTCTTCGGGAGCGAGGACGCGCTGATCCAGCTCGACATGTCCGAGTACTCCGAGAAGCACACGGTCAGCCGGCTGTTCGGCTCGCCCCCCGGCTACGTCGGCTACGAAGAGGGCGGCCAGCTCACCGAGAAGGTGCGCCGCAAGCCGTTCTCCGTCGTGCTCTTCGACGAGGTCGAGAAGGCCCACCCGGAGATCTTCAACTCGCTGCTGCAGGTGCTCGAGGACGGCCGCCTCACCGACTCCCAGGGTCGGATGGTCGACTTCAAGAACACCGTCATCATCATGACGACCAACCTCGGCACGAGGGACATCTCCAAGGCCAACATGGGCTTCTCGGCCGGACCCGACAGCCGCACGGACTACGAGCGGATGAAGGCGAAGGTCACCGACGAGCTCAAGCAGCACTTCCGGCCCGAGTTCCTCAACCGCGTCGACGACACGATCGTGTTCCCCCACCTCAACCGCGAGGAGATCACGCAGATCGTCGACCTCGAGATCGCCAAGCTCGACAAGCGGCTCAAGGACAAGGACATGGGCATCGAGCTCACGCCCGCGGCCAAGGACCTGCTCGCCAAGAAGGGCTACGACCCCGTGCTCGGTGCGCGCCCGCTGCGCCGCACCATCCAGCGCGAGATCGAGGACGCCCTGTCCGAGAAGATCCTCTTCGCCGAGTTCGGCTCCGGGCAGTACATCCGGATCGACACGGAGGGCGAGGGCAAGGCGGAGAAGTTCACCTTCTCCGACATGGCCCACCCGGACGCGGCGCACCGTCCGGCCGACGACCTCCCGGAGCTTCCCGAGGGCGCAGCCCTCGACGAGGCGCTCGGGATCAACGTCACGGCCGGCCCGCCCGTGCCCGATGACCAGGTCTACCCGGACGCCGGGATCACCGGCACCGACCGCTGAGCAGCGACTGACCGACCGGAGGGGCCGGGGACGAACGTCCTCGGCCCCTCCGGCATACCGCGCGCGCCCACGTGTCCGGCGTCGGCGGACGGCCGCCTCGACCGCGTGAACGGGTCGTCTACGGTGGGGCGGTGACTTCCGAGAACCGTCGCCCCGGCCGTACGAGCTGGTCCGGGCCGGTGCGCTCGGGATGTGTGGCGGCGGCCGCTGCCATCGCCCTCGCCGGGTGCTCGTCCGACGCTGCCGGCCCCTCGAGCCCCTCCGGCTCGTCGCGTGGCGCCGGCTCGTCGTCGGGCGCTGGCACGGGGTCGGGCACCTCGGGACCGGGCACCTCGGGCTCGGGTGTGCAGGTGACCGGGGCACCGGCCCCGCTCGCCACGCTCGTGACCACGCTCTATGCCGGAGGCGACCTGACGCATACGTCCTCCCCCACTGCAGCCGCTGCGCTCAAGTCCCGCAAGGCGCGGTCCGGGCCCGTGGACGCCACCGCGAAGGTCGGGTCGTGGATGGGCACGCCCGTCGCCGTCGTGACCTCCGGCGAAGACGTGACGCTCGCTGTCGGGCCGACCTGGAAGGTCGTCGGCGGCTGGTGGCCCTCGCTCGGCGTCGCGAAGCCGAGCCTCGGGACGGGGCCGCGCTGGGTGCTCGCCATCGGGTCCGACGCCCGCAAGGGGCAACCGCTCGAGCGCACCCGCGCCGACGTGCTCCAGGTCATCGGCACCGACGGCAAGGGTGGCGGCGGGGTCATGGGCATGGCCCGCGACCTGTGGGTCCCGCTGTCCACCGGCGGGAAGGGCAAGATCAACTCGGCCATGGTGCTCGGCGGGCCGCGCGCCCAGGTCAGCACCGTCAGGAACGTCACCGGCCTGCCCCTCGAGGGCTACGTCGTGCTCGGCTTCAGCGGCTTCAAGAAGATCGTCGACGAGCAGGGCGGCATCCCCATCGTCATCCCCAAGACGGTGGTCGCCTCGCACGCCAAGAACCTCGTCATCAAGGCGGGGGCCCAGACGCTGTCCGGCGCCGGGGCCCTGGCCTACGCGCGGGAGCGGAAGACCTTGCCCGACGGGGACTTCGGGCGATCCCGTCATCAGGGTGAGGTGATCCTGGCCGCTGCGGTCAAGGCAAAGCTGGCCGGGCCGATCGGCATCCCGTCGGCACTGACGAGCTTCAGCAAGGTCGGTAGGAGCAACCTCTCGGCGGAGCAGATCCTCACCTTCACCGCGGGCCTGCACCAGCTGAGCCCGCTGAAGGTCGGTCGCGGTGTCGCGAAGGGCGCGTTCGGCTGGGCCGGGCAGCAGTCGATCGTCATCCTCGGCGACCAGGCTCGCAGCCTCTTCGCCGAGTTCCGCGACGGGAACCTCTCGTGAGCGGCACCCCGGCTATCCGGCGGGCCCGCACCGCCGACGTACGCGCCATCCGGGGTCTCGTGGCCCCGCTCGCCGAGCGCCGGGTGCTCGTCAGCAAGGAGGCGGTCACCTACTTCGAGAGCCTGCAGGAGTTCCGGGTCGCCGACCTCGACGGCCGCGTCGTGGGCTGCGGCGCCCTGCACGTCATGTGGGAGGACCTCGCCGAGATCCGCACCCTGGCAGTGGCGCCGGACCAGCTCGGCACCGGCCTCGGCGGGCGGCTGCTCGAGGCGCTCGTCGAGGACGCCCGCACGATCGGCGTCCAGCGGCTCTTCTGCCTGACCTTCGAGACGGGCTTCTTCGCCCGGCACGGGTTCGAGGTCATCGATGGCCAGGCGGTGCCGACCGACGTGTACGCCGAGCTGCTGCGCTCCTACGACGAGGGCGTGGCGGAGTTCCTCGACCTCGAGCGGGTCAAGCCCAACACGCTCGGCAACACCAGAATGCTCCGCACCCTCTGACCCCCGACCCGCCTCTCCTTGACCGTCGAAAGGCCACGAACCGGGGCCCGGTTCGTGGC
>NZ_JBYTCI010000022.1:0-69314 GCF_058790095.1 Terrabacter sp. FW104-15G4B
AGGGTGGGGTGGTCAGAGCTCGTGGTGGAGGGCCTCGACAGGGAGCTCGCCCGGGCGGCGGCGCCCGAGCAGCTCGACGGCATACATCGCGGTGAGCACGAGCGCGCCCCCGACCACCATCCGCCACGTCGCGGACTCGTCACCGAGGGTCACGGCGAAGCCGGCCGCGAAGACCGGCTCGAGCGTCATGACGATCGCCGCCCGCGTCGCCGGCAGGTGGGCCTGCGCCCAGGTCTGCACCCAGAGCGCGACGATGCTCGCGAAGACCACCATGTAGAGCAGCGAGGCCCACGCCCCCGGTGTGCTCGGCAGGTCGATGCCGCCGGGAAGGGCGCCCACGACGCACAGCACCGCGATGGCGACCATCTGCACCACGGACAGTCCCGTCGCGATCTGCGAGGCGCTGTGGCGCCCGAGTCCCACGATGTGCAGGGCATAGAGGGCAGCCGCCAGCAGGGTCATCGCCTCCCCGACGCCGATGGAGAACCCGTTGAGGGACAGCAGCGCCAGCCCCGAGGTCGCCAGCGCAACGGCGGCCCAGGTCGTCCCGGCCACCCGCTCGCGCAGCAACACGGCGCTGAAGATCGGCGTGAGCACGACGTAGGTCCCGGTGACGAACCCGGAGACCGACGCCGGGGTGGTCGTGAGCCCTTGGGTCTGGAAGATCTGGGCCAGCCCGTAGAGCGCGCCGAGCCCCACCCCGACCAGCACCTGCCGCCGCGTCAGGGCACGCACCGGGCGCCAGAAGAGGGCGAGCATGATGGCGGCCGCGAGGGTGAACCGGACGGCCAGGAAGTCGACGGGTGGCACCGTCTCGACGAGTCCGCGGATAAGGAAGAACGTCGAGCCCCACACGGCGGTCAGGGCGACGAGCAGCAGCGTGGCCAGGCGCGTGCGCGCCGCAGGAGTCACGACCGGCTCAGACGATGGTCAGGACGATCGTGCTGCCCTTGGGCGCGGAGTCGCCGCCCTTGACGCTCTGGCTCTGGACGAGGTCGAGAACGCTTCCCAGCAGGCCCGTCTCCTTCTTGACCGTGAAGCCGAGGTCGGTCAGCGTCTTCTCGGCGTCTCCCGAGGAACGCGCGACGACGCTTGGTACCTCGACCATGACCGGGCCCTTCGACACGACGAGCCGGACGGCGTCACCCCGGTGCAGCGTGCCCTTCGCAGGTGACTGCGAGACGACCTGACCTGCGGGCACGGTGTCGCTGTTGATGTCCTCTCCGCGTTCGGGTTGCAGGCCCACCTCGGTGATCGCGGCCGAGGCCGCCTCGAACGTCTGTCGCGTGACGGTGGGCACCTCGATGGGCTCGCGGCCCTTGGACACGACCACCGACACGGTGGCGTTGCGCTTGACCGACGCGCCCGGGGCGGGGTCCTGCGAGAGCACGACGCCCTCAGGCACCTTCTCGCTCCACGAGCGGGAGGTGTCGCCGAGTCGCAGCGTCAGCGGCGCAAGGGCCGAGCCGGCGTCGGTGACCTTGGTCCCGACGAGCTTCGGCACGGCATAGCGCTCCTTTCCCTTGGAGACGACGACGCGCACGGTCGACTGCTTGCCGAGCTGGCTGCCCGGATCCGGCTCGACCCGGAGCACGACGCCGCTGGCCCTGCTCTCGGAGAACTCCTCGGTGGTGTCCATCGACAGGGACGCCTGCTGCATCGCGACCTGCGCCTGCGAGACCTGCTGGCCGACGACCGAGGGGACCACCGTCGAACCGCCCGGGCCTGCCGTGAACCACCAGGTGCCGAAACCGCCTCCGAGCACGAGCAGGACACCCGCGAGCCAGAGTGGCCACCGCCGCCGGGGGCTGTGGCGCCGGTCGACCGGCATGGCCGTCGTGTGCTCCAGCGCCGGGTGGTCCTCGTGGATCGGCAGGCCGGCCAGCGCCGCCCGACCCGCGCTCTCGGGGCGGGTGCGGTGGCGCTCGGGTGCGCGAGAGAGCTGCGCTGATGACACGGCCGGCAGGACAGACGTCGTGGCGGGATCAGGTGCCACCGGGGTGCCCCGCCGGTCGAGCTCGCCAGCGGACAGGTCCCGACGCACGGAGCGCAGGGCCGTCACGAACGAGGCGGCCGAGTCGAAGCGGTCCTCCGGCTCGACCGCGGTGGCCCGGTCGACGAGCTCGTCGAGCTCGCGCGGCACGCCGGGAACGACCGACGAGGGGGCAACGATCGAGCCGTGGACGTGGTTGTACGCGATCTGGATCGGGGTGCCCCCGGTGACGGCCTTGCGCCCGGTGAGCATCTCGAACAGGAGCAGCCCCGCGGCATACACGTCGCTGCGCGGGTCGGCGACACCGTGCTCGACCTGCTCCGGGGAGAGGTAGGAGACGGTGCCGAGCAGCACCCCCGTCTGGCTCGTCGTGGCCTGGCTCGTGATCGCCCGGGCGAGCCCGAAGTCGGCGACCTTGACCTCGCCGTCCTTGCGGACGATGACGTTCTCGGGCTTGACGTCGCGGTGGATCATGCCGGCCACGTGCGCTGCCCGGAGCGCGAGCAGGATGGGCTCGAGGATCGCGAGTGCCTCGCGTGGCGTCAGCGGTGCCTCCTCGTGGATGACCTCTCGAAGCGTCTTTCCCTCGACGAGCTCCATGGCGAGGAAGACCTCTCCGTCGTCCTGCCCCTGGTCGAAGACGGCGACGACGTTGGGGTGGCTGAGGCGCGCCGCCGACCGGGCCTCGGCGCGGAACCGCTCGACGAAGACGTCGTCCGTGGCGAGGCCCGGACGCATGATCTTCAGCGCCACCTGCCGGTCGAGACGTCCGTCCAGCGCAACGTAGACCGAGGCCATGCCTCCGTCTGCGAGGTGGGAGAGGATGCGGTACCGGCCGTCGATCACCCGACCGACGAGGGCGTCCGCCACGCTGGACGTCACGGCCGAAGTTTACGGGTTGATCCCCCTCAACCGGTGCAGGCGGGCCGAGGGGTCAGAGGCGGTCGTAGATCGCGAGGATGCTGGCCACGTAGCGCTTGGTGTCCTCGTACATGCCCTTGGTGCGCACCGAGTAGAGACCCTGGTAGTAGCCGGCGATGGCCTGCTCACGGGAGTCGGCGCTGGCCTGCAGGGCCCGCAGGATCAGCACGCCAGAGGTGATGTTGTCTTGGGTGTCGTAGCGGTCGAGCGTGCGCCCGGCCAGCTGCGAGGCCCAGGTCTGCGACACCGGCATGATCTGCATGACGCCGACGGCGTTGGTGTAGGACACGGCCCGCTGGGACCACCCCGACTCGAGCCAGCCGACAGCCAGGGCAAGCTTCGGGTCGACGCCGTGGCGGGTGGCGATGGCCCGGATCAGGTCGGCCGTCTCCGTCCGGTTCGGCACGTCCATCGCAGCGAGCTTCGCCTTGCTCTCGGCGACGGCTTGGGCGGTCTTGTTGGGGTACTGGTAGCCCGATGGCGGGGTGGGGTTCGGAGCAGGGGTCGACGGGGTGGCCGACGAGCCGACGCCCGGGAGGACGATCTTCTGGCCGACGAAGATCAGGCCGGTGCTGCGTAGCTTGTTGGCGGCGAGCAGCTTCGTCAGCGAGACGCCGTAGCGCTGCGCGATGCCGCTCATCGTGTCGCCGGCACGCACGACGTAGATGGTGTCGCTGCTCGAGGGCTTCGCGGGGGTGGCGCTCGGCGCGGTCTTGGCAGGGGAGGGCTTGCCGGCGGTGCCGGCGCCCGGGACGAGCAGCTTCTGTCCGGGGCGGATCAGGGAGCCTCCGCGGCTCAGCCGGTTCTTGTCCACGATCGCCTGGATCGTGGTCCGGTGGGCGATCGAGAGGTGCCACAGGGTGTCACCCGGGCGGACCGTCACGGTCTTCCAGGAGCTGGAGGCCACGGGGGCCACTGCTGCGTGGGCAGGCAGCGCGAGCGCGGCGACGTCGGCGAAGGGCATGGGGTGGAGTCCTTTCCTGGAGCCCGAGCTGAGTTCGAGTTGGCGTGGAGGGCCGTTCGGAAGGGTTCGGTCGGATTCGGCCGGTGAGCGGAGTGGTTCCTGTGGCCACAGGGAGTGGTGTGGCGCCTGTGACGATAGCGCATAATTGAGCACTAAAGTTTAAATACACCAATGTAATTCGGGTGTATCGGGCGTACTCCGCTGGGTGCCAGCGAGGACCGGCTGCCACTCCCACAGGCGCCGGTGGCAGACTCTTGACCTGTGAGCGAGACGCCCCTGCCGCAGCCCGATGGCCCCGATACCACCGCCGCCGGTACCGACGCCCGTACCGAGACCACCGAGCTCGAGTCCCTCGTCGGGGAGTGGCTGACCGTTCCCGACGCGGCCGAGCGACTTGGTGTGCCGTTGTCGCGGATCCGCCAGTTCATCGCCGACCGGGAGCTGCTCGCCGCTCGCATCGGCGAACGTCGCGTCACCGCGATCCCCGCGAAGTTCCTCGACGAGACCGGTCCGAGACCCGAGCTGCGCGGCACCTTCACGGTCCTCGCCGACGGAGGCATGGACGACACGGAGATCATCGAGTGGCTCTTCACCCCCGACGAGACCCTTCCCGTCGAGGGCGCGCCCATAGACGCCATGCGCGCCGGTCACAAGACCGAGATCCGGCGACGGGCCCAGGAGCTCGCCTTCTGACCGAGCCCTGACCTCCCTGCCGGGAGGTCCCCGGTATGCCGTCCGGGCCTGGGCCTCAGGAGTGCCGGGCCGTGGAGACCGCGACCAGGGCCTCGAGGACGTCGAGCGCCGGCGCGTCGTAGCGCCCTGTCGAGCGAACGCGGTCGACCGCGTCACACGCCTGACCGGCGAGCTCGGTGATGAGCTTCTCGACGCGCTCGACGGCGCCGGTCTCGAGCAGGACCTTTCGGATCGACTCGACCCCGACGAGGTCGAGGTCGTCACGCCCGAGAAGGCTCTCGATGCTCGCACGGTCGGTGTCGGAGGCCGCGTCGAGGGCGTGCGCGACGAGCACCGTGCGCTTGCCCTCACGGAGGTCGTCGCCTGCGGGCTTGCCCGTGGCCTCGGGGTCTCCGAAGACGCCGAGCAGATCGTCGCGGAGCTGGAACGCCTCGCCGAGCGCCAGCCCGTAGTCCGAGAGTGGAGCCAGCGATCCCTCCGCCACGCCCCCGACCAGTGCCCCGATCAGCAAAGGGTGCTCGATGGTGTACTTCGCGCTCTTGAAGCGAATCACCTTGCGGGCCGAAGCGATCCGAGCGTCGAGGTCGAGACCGTCCCAGCCCCGGGCCGACTCGAGCAGGTCGAGGAACTGGCCCCCCATCAGCTGCGTCCGCATCGAGTCGAAGAGCTTCCGGCCGCGGGCGAGCTCCTCGCCGGGCAGGCCGCAGGTCGCATACAGCTCGTCGCACCACGTCAGGCACAGGTCGCCGGCGAGGATCGCGGTGCCCTCGCCGAACCGGTCTGCGTCGCCGGCCCAGCCACTCGCCTGGTGCAACGAGGCGACGGCACGGTGCGCGGACGGCATACCCCGTCTCGTGTCGCTGCGGTCCATGACGTCGTCGTGCAGCAGCGCGGCAGCCTGGAAGAACTCCATACTGGCCGCGAGGCGCACCAGCGCGTCCGAGTCGGCACCCCCGGCCGCGCGGTAGCCCCAGTAGAGGAAGCCGGCGCGCAGGCCCTTGCCGCCGGCCAGCAGGCTCGACACGGCCGACACCAGTGGGGCGGTCTCGTCACCGATCGCAGCGAGCGACTGCGTGGCCCCGGCGATCTGCCCGTCGATCGCCTGCTGCACCCGACGGCGCAGCACGTCGAGGTCGGTGGGGGTCTGCACGGGGTCCTCCATCGAGTCGCGGGAATCGTGGTCAGCCTACGCGGAGGGCGGTTTGGAAGGTGAACACCCCACGCACCGTGGACACGCCCGGCCTAGGGTTGGCGGCATGGCACACGGCACGGCATCCTCGATGGCGCGGGCGGAGCGGTTCACGCGGTCGATCCCGGCGATGATCGAGGCCGACACCCCGACCTTCAGCTTCGAGTTCTTCCCACCGAAGGACGACGCGTCCGAGGCGCAGCTCTGGGACGCCATCCGGCGCCTCGAGAAGGTCTCGCCGAGCTTCGTGTCGATCACCTATGGCGCGGGCGGAACCACGCGCGACCGCACGGTGCGGCTGACGCAGCGCGTCCTCGAGGAGACCTCGCTCACCCCGATGGCGCACCTGACGTGCGTCGGGCACTCCGTGGCCGAGCTGCGCGGCATCGTCGGGTCGTATGCCGCCGGGGGAGTCCGCAACATCCTGGCCCTGCGCGGCGACCCCCAGGGCGGCCTCGGCCAGCCGTGGGTCGCGCACCCCGAGGGCCTCGACCACGCCGACGAGCTCGTGGCGCTGGTGCGGGGGCTCGGCGACTTCACCGTCGGTGTCGCAGCGTTCCCCGACGGCCACCCCGAGTCGCATGACATCAGTGACGACGCCGAGACGCTGGTCCGCAAGGAGCGGGCCGGCGCGGAGTTCGCGATCACCCAGATGGTCTTCGACGTCGACCACTACCTGCGGCTGCGCGACGAGCTGGTCCGGCGCGGGTCGCGGCTGCCCGTCGTCCCCGCGATCATGCCGATCACCAACGCCCGTCAGGTCGTTCGCATGGCCGAGCTCGCCGGGCAGCCGATGCCGACCGCGGTCACCGAACGACTCGAGCGGCACGGAGACGATGCGGCCGGCGTGCGCGCCGAGGGCATGGCCATCGCCAGCGAGTCGTCCCGCCGCCTGCTCGACGAGGGGGCGCCCGGCGTCCACTTCATCACGATGAACCGCTCCTCGGCGGCGCTCGAGGTCTTCGGCAACCTCTGACCGCTGCCGGTGGGTCGACCGGCTGCGTGCACGCCGAGGACGACCGACCCCCAGGGAGGAGCCGGCCGTCCGGTTCGGGTGGTGCGGTCGGCTCAGGTGCTCGAGGGCGTGGTCGTTGCCGTGCCGTCGGGGGAGGCCGGCGCCTCACCCGACTGGCCCTGCTGGTCTTGCTGGCCCTGCGGGCCGTCGCCGTCGTGGTCACCGCCACGGCCCCCGCCACCACCGCCGGGGCCACCCGCCTGGACGGCCGTCACGGTGAAGGACGCGTCGACCTGCACCGTGATGTGCGTGCCGTCGGCGCGCACCATGTGGGCCTCGTAGACGCCGTCCGAGTCGGTCTCGACGCGCTCGATCGTCGCGGTCGGCTCCTTGGCCTTGGCCGCAGCCGTCACCTTGGCGGCGGTGTCTCCGGTGAGCAGCTTCTCGTCCGAGCGCATCGGCTTGCTCGGGTCGGTGTTGCCGTTGCCCTGCATGCCCGAGGCGCCGCCGGCGCCCTCGCCGAGCTGCCCGTACGAGCCGCTCGTCGCGGGTCGGGTGCTCCCCGTGCTCCCGGTGCTCCCGGTCTCGTCCGCGCTGGCGAGAGCTGCCCCGCCGAGTGCGAGCGCTGACGCCGCCACGATGCCAGCGCCTGCCAGTGCGATGGTCTTGTTCTTCATGTGGTCCACTCCTTCGATGGGCTGGCCTCGTGCCAGCTGTGCCCACCGTGGCCAGCGGCCCTGTGCCCCTTCCCTCGTCAGCGTGGGGACCGCCTGTGAGGCGGGTGTCGCGGGTCACCGGACGAGCGGGGTCAGGTCTCCTGGTCGAAGGGCCGCTCCACCCGCTCGACCCGCTCGACCCGCTCGACCCGCTCGACCCGTTCGAGCCGCGTGTCGGCCCCGGTCGCCGACCGTGGCGCCACCGCCACGTCGTGGCTGCGGCGCGGAGGTGGCGCGGCGATGCCGACGCGTTGACCCCAGGCGTCGTAGCGACGCTTGTAGCGCCGGATGCGGCCGGCCAGCTTGTAGACGAGGACGGCACCGATCACGAGCAGGAGCAGCGCGATGGCCGCGGCCCACCACGGGTGCGCGATGGCGAGGGCCGTGACGCCGGTGACGGTGACGTCCTCGGTCGTGCTGACGAGGATGTTGCTCGCCGGTTCGGGGGAGGTGTTGACGGCCGCGCGCAGTCCCGCCTTGATGCCGTGCGAGATGAGCGCAGTGACGCCGCCGGTCGCGGCACCGACGGCGGCATCGAGACTCGCCGTGTCGTGGCCGATGAGGTAGCCGATCGTCGCGCCCACGGCCGGCCGCACGACGGTGTGCACGGAGTCCCAGACGGAGTCGACGTAGGGGATCTTGTCGGCGAGCATCTCGACGGCGAAGAGGATCGCCGCGCCGACGAGCACGTCGGTACGCGACAGCGCGTCCGGGATCTGGCTGAGACCAAAGACCTTGTCGGCCAGGCCCAGGACGAGCACGACCGCGTACGCGTTGATTCCACTGCCCCACCCGGCGGTGAAGGCCATGGGGATGAGCTCGGCGCCCACGACGCTCCTTCGGTCGTGCGCCGGTCGCGGGTGCGCCGGTGCGTCTGTGGCCCGGCCGGTCGGCCGAGCACAGGTCCAACGACCCCGACGCTCCCGCATTCGCAGGTCCCGCGCAACGGGGCGCGCGGGGTTCTGGTGGGCGAGTCCGGCGGGCAGCAGGACGGGCCCGATCCGTGAGCGGACGGGACCCCTGCACCCCTCCGTTCGCGGACCGAACCCGCGGCCACCACCTTGTCGGCGGTGGCTGCGGGGCGGCCTGAGCACCGCTACTCAGATTCGTCCGTTTGGTGCCGTATGCCGTATGCCGTCGACGGCTTCATGGTGCCCGGGGAAGTCGTCGTCGGGCTGCCTCTCCAGACGGGTCTCGGGCCTTCTTGACACGGTGTCGGCGGCGGGGGTTAGGGTTGTCTCATCGAACACATGTTCGAGAGTTGGTGTCAGTTCAGTCGTTGGTTGGTTGTCGGACCGCCCGTGTGGGGCGCGGGTGGTCCGGGTCGTGATGTCCGGCCTCGACGTGTCCCAGGGAGACGTGTCGTGGTGCGTAGGTTCAGTGACGCCGTGCAGGTGAGAGTGCGCGGGAGGCAGCAGTCTGGTGTGGCCCGGCAGGGTGACTCGATGGGTCACTCGATGGGTGGCTCGATGGGTGACTCGATGGCGGCTGGTCCGCCGCCCGAGGCGTTCATCTGGCGTGGCCGCCTCTACGTCGTGCGCGGCGTCCTTGCCCAGTGGCGGGAGCGGCGGGCCTGGTGGCGCGACGCACTCGAGGCCGACGAGGCGCAGGTGCGTCCCGGCGAGACGCTCGTCGCCGCGGCGAGCGAGCAGCAGGTCTGGCGGGTCGAGGCGAGCCCCGGGTGGTCGTTCGCGCCGGGGGTCTACGACCTCGCCCACGACGAGTCCCCGCGGGGCGACCAGTGGTCGCTCGTGCGGGTCGCCGACTGATCCCCACCACCCGGAGAAGAGGAGTCCACCGTGACCGCCGCCCACCTGCGCCGCCCGCCCATCTCGGTCGCCGTGATCGACCTGCTCGAGCGGGCCCGCACGACGCTCGAGGCTGCCTGCCGCACGAGTGACGCCTCGGAGCGCTACCGCGACGCACACCTCGGCGCGCTCCGGGCCGCTGCCGCCCTCGTCGCGGCCCGAACCGTGCCGACTCCCCGGGCCCGCCCGCGCAGCGTCTGGCAGGTGCTGCCCGGCGTCGCACCGGAGCTGGGGGAGTGGGCCACCTTCTTCGCCGCCTGCTCGGCCCATCGGTCGGTGATCGACCGCGGCGGCCACATCAGTGCACGCGAGTCCGACGACCTGCTGCGCCAGGCCGAGATGTTCCTCGAGATCGTCCAGGACCTGCTCGGCGTCCCGCTGACGGTCCCGCTTCCGCAGTCGACCACGCCCGTCTCGAGGAGCCGGGCGAGCGGGGCATGACGACCGGCATGACCACCACCGTCCCCACCAGCGAGAGCTTCGTGCACCTGCACGTCGCCTCGGGATACTCCATGCGCTACGGCACGGCCAAGCCGCACCAGCTCGTCGAGCGCGCCGCCGCCTACGGACAGCCGGCCCTCGCCCTGACCGACCGCGACGGGCTCTACGGTGCCGTCAAGTTCGTCCGCGCGTGCATGGAGCACGACGTCGCACCGATCCTCGGGGTCGACCTCGCCCTCGGGTCCGAGCAGCCCGAGCGCCAGCGTGGACGTCCGGTGCGCACGCCGGTGCGCGGCGGTGCCCTCGTCGACCCACGCCTCCCGCGTGTCACGGTGCTGGCACGCGGCAGCAACGGTGGCCTCGCCCCCGGGGAGGGGTGGGCGGCGCTCTGCCGCCTCGTCACCGCGACGCACCTGCGTGGCGAGCGCGGCAACCCCGTCACGACCGCGCGCCTCGTCGCCGAACACGCGAGCGACCGTCCTGCCCCCGGCTCACAAGGGTTCGAAGTCACCCGACTCGACGGACGGGCCGGAGCCGACGGGTGGACCGGACACGGGGTGCGGACCGGACACGAGGGACCGTCCGGTCGGCATACGTTCTCGGTGACGGACGGGCCCTCGCGACTCGTCGTGCTCCTCGGGCCCGACTCCGACGTCGGGCGCGCGGTCCTCGCCAAGCGGCGCGACCACGCCCGTGCGGCGCTCGAGCGGTGGGTCGCCCTGCTGCCGCGAGGCGCCGTCGCCGTCGAGGTCGTGTGCCACGGCGGGCCGGAGCACCAGCCCGGCAGCCTCGGCCAGGCCGCGCGCATGCTCGCGCTCGCGCGTGAGGTCGGGGTGCCGAGCATCATCACGGCCGCGGTGCGCCACACCGACCCGCAGGACGCCGCGATCGTCGACGTCCTCGACGCCGCCCGCCGGCTCGTCGCGCTCGATGCCCGCCACCTCGACCGCGTCACGACCGCGGGCCACCTCTCGCCGACGCCCCTGATGCATGCGCTCGCCCTCGACGTCGTGCAGGTCTCGGGCCCGGGGCTCATCGGCGGCGGGTCGCTCGCCCGGGAGCAGGCACGTGAGCTGCTCGCCCGCACCACGGCGCTCGCCGCCGAGTGCGTCCAGGACCCGCGGGCCGACCTCGGCATCGGCTCGGTGCACCTGCCCGAGCCCGGCGTCCTCGGCATCCGGACCGGCACGAACCCGCACGGCGTCCTCGCGCGCCGGTGCCGCGAGTCCATCCCGAGCCGCTACCCAGGGTGCTCCGAGGCCGAGCTCGTCGCCGTCAGCGACCGGCTCGAGGAGGAGCTCGGTGTCATCGAGACCCTCGGCTACGCGACGTACTTCCTCACCGTCGCCCAGGTCTGCGACCTCATCCGCGAGATGGGGGTACGCGTCGCGGCCCGTGGCTCCGGGGCCGGCTCGCTCGTCAACTACCTCCTCGGCATCTCGGGCGTCGACCCGATGCGTCACGGCCTGCTCATGGAGCGCTTCTGCTCACCGCTGCGGGCCGAGCTGCCCGACATCGACATCGACGTCGAGTCGGCCCGTCGCACCGAGATCTACGAGCGCATCCTCGACCACTTCGGCGGCGAACGCGTCACGTGCGTCTCGATGATGGACACCTACCGGGTGCGGCACGCCATCCGCGACGCCGGCGCGGCCCTCGGGCTCCCGCCGTCCGAGGTCGACGCGATGGCCAAGGCCTTCCCGCACATCGCCGCCCGCAACGTGCGGAGCGCCCTCGCCGAGCTGCCCGAGCTGCGGGCGAGCGGGCTCGACGTGCCGCGCCTGCAGCTGATGTTCGACATCGTCGAGCGCCTCGACGGACTGCCCCGGCACATCGCCCTGCACCCGTGCGGCGTGGTGCTGTCCGACTCCGTCCTGCTCGACCGCACCCCCGTCGAGGCGAGCTGGCTCGGTTTCCCGATGAGCCAGTTCGACAAGGACGACGTCGAGGAGATGGGACTGCTCAAGCTCGACGTGCTCGGCATCCGGATGCAGTCGGCCATGGCGCACGCCGTCACCGAGGTCGAGCGCGTCGACGGCGACCACATCGACCTCGACGACGAGTCGCAGGTGCCCTTCGACGACGAGCCGACCTTCGAGCTGGTGCGCTCGACCAAGACCCTGGGCTGCTTCCAGATCGAGAGCCCCGGGCAGCGCGAGCTCATCGGCAAGTTCGGGCCGCGCAGCTTCGACGACCTCATCATCGACATCTCGCTCTTCCGCCCCGGCCCTGTCAAGAGCGACATGATCATCCCGTTCCTCAACGCGCGCCAGGGGTGGAAGGACCCCTCCTACTTGCATCCGACCCTCGTTCCCGCGCTCGAGGAGACCGAGGGCGTCGTCGTCTTCCACGAGCAGGTGCTCATGATCGTCGCCGAGACGACCGGCGTGACCCTGGCCCAGGCCGACGAGGTGCGCCGCGCCCTCGGCACCCCCGAGGGACAGAAGCGCATCGAGGCGTGGTGGCGGCCGGCGGCCGAGGCTCGGGGCTACGCACCCGACGTCGCCGACAAGATCTGGGAGGTCCTCAAGGCCTTCGCGTCGTTCGGTTTCTGCAAGGCGCATGCCGCGGCGTTCGCGCTACCGACCTACCAGTCGGCGTGGCTCAAGACCCACCACCCGGCCGCCTTCCTCGCCGGCGTGCTGACCCACGACCCCGGCATGTACCCCAAGCGGCTCATCCTCGACGACGCCCGCACCTTCGGCATCGAGATCCTCGGTCTCGACGTCAATGTCTCGACCGGCGCCTACCGCTTCGAGCGCACCGACGACGGCCGCGAAGCCATCCGGCTCTCGCTCGCCGACGTCCACGGCATCAGTGAGGCCGAGGTCGCGCAGATCGTCGCGGGCCAGCCCTACTCCAGCCTCTCCGACTTCTGGCAGCGCGCCCACGTGTCACGCCCCATCGCCGAGAAGCTCGTGCTCGCCGGAGGGTTCGACTCCCTCCACGACATCGACCTCGGCGGCCCCTCCCGGCTCGACGAGGACGCCCCGGGCCTCGCGGGCCGGGGACGCGGCGGCCTCGGTCGCCGCGGCCGGGTCACCCGACGTGACCTGCTGCTCCACGTCGCCGAGCTCGACCGCTGGTCGAGCTCGCAGCGGTCGTCACGTCGACGGGTCTCGGCCGCGACCCGCTCGACGGGGTCACGGGGACGGGTCACCTCCGTCTCGGCCACCGGCGACATCAGGGCGCTCGCGGCCGCGCAGTCGCAGGGCTCTGCCGGCGCGCCCGCGCACGTCGCGACCCAGCTGACGCTCGACCTCGGCGACACGCCCCGGCTCTCGGCGACGAGCGGCCTGCCCGAGATGAGCGGGCCCGAGCGGGTCCGGGCCGAGCTCGAGGTGCTCGGCCTCGACGCGAGCGGGCACGTCGTCGAGTTCTACCGTCCCCTCCTCGACGCGCTCGGCGTGACCCGTGCGCGCGACCTGCTCTCCGGTCGCAGCGGCCGCGAGGTCCTCGTCGCCGGCGTCAAGGTCGCCACCCAGACCCCGCCGATCCGCACCGGGCGCCGCGTCGTCTTCCTCACGCTCGACGACGCCACCGGCCCGGCCGACCTCACCTTCTTCGAGGACGTCCAGGGGCCGTATGCCGCCACCGTCTTCCACTCGTGGCTGCTGCTCTGCCGTGGGGTCGTGCGGCGCACCGGGCCCCGCGGCGTCTCGATCCGGGCCACGGGGGCGTGGGAGCTCTCCGCCCTCCAGGAGGCGTGGACCTCCGGAGGCATCACAGCCGTCCGCGACGCGCTCGACGCGGCCGACCGCGCCGCGTGGGAGCGAGCCACCGCGCTCGCCGGGCCGGACGGGTCGGGCACCGGTGTCGGGGAAGGGCCCGAGGGACGTCGCGTGCTCGTGCACGCCTCGGGTTTCAAGCAGTCGCCGTACGCCGACATCAAGCCGGCCGGCGACGATGTTCTAGGACCACGCGGCACGAGCGGGCTCGTGCCGACCGACACGGTGGGCGGTCCGCCGCGCAAGCTGTGGCACGCCAGTCCGGGAAGCTCGGGGCACTAGGGTGAGGACGCACACGAACCACATGCAGCACCACGCGTACCACGTTCCCAGACGGAGGATCCCGTGCCCGACGAGCAGCGCCCCCCGAGACGTGGCGGGGCCCGTCCGTCGGCCGTCGTCTCGGCCGTGGGCCGCATCGCCGACGAGTGCGAGGCACGCCTCGGACGACCGCTCGAGGTCCTCGACCTCGGTGGTGGCACCGGCGGGGTCGCCGTCCCGCTCGCCGAGGCCGGGCATCACGTCACCGTGGTGGACCCCAGCCCCGACGCCCTCGCGTCGCTCGCCCGCCGAGCGCGCGAGGCCGGCATCGCCGACCGCGTCACCGGGGTGCAGGGCGACGCCGACTCGCTCAAGGCCATCCTCGCCGGCCGGCACGTCGACCTCGCCTGCTGCCACGGCACCCTCGAGTTCGTCGACGACCCGGCCGCCACGCTCCGCGCCATCGCCGAGGCCCTCGTCGAGGGCGGGGTGCTCTCGGTGCTCGCCTCCGGGCGGCTGTCGGTCGTCTTCGCCAAGGCGATCGCCGGTGAGTTCGGCCAGGCCCGCGCCGCTCTCGTCGACCCGTCCGGGCGTTGGGGGAGCACCGACCCGCTTCCGCGCCGGTTCGACGCCGACCAGCTCGAGGAGCTCCTCACCGACGCCGGCTTCAGCGACGTACGCGTGCGGGGCACGAACATCCTCGGCCACCTCGTACCGGCCTCGCTCATCGACTCCGACGCCGACCGGGTGGCGCTGGCCGAGCTCGACGACCTGCTCGTGGCCGCACCGGGACGCGAGTTCCTGCGGACCCTCGGCAATGCCCTGCACGTCGTCGCCCGTCGCGACTGACCGCGCCGTGGCCACCGGGTCGGCGCGTCAGGCGGGCCGACGATGAGCCGTCGCCAGTTCGCCGCACCGGCCCGGGGAAGTGCCGAGCCGCCCGACGACAGCGGGTGCACCGTCCTGCACGTCGACATGGACGCCTTCTACGCGTCGGCCTCGCTCATCTCCCGACCAGAGCTGCGGGGTCGGCCGGTCATCATCGGGGGAGCGAGCGGGCGCTCAGTCGTGCTGTCGGCGACCTACGAGGCACGCGCCTTCGGGGTCACCTCGGCCATGCCGATGGCGCGGGCCCAGCGGCTGTGCCCGCAGGCCGTGATCATCGAGCCGGACCACCGTCGCTACGCCGCCATCTCGGAGGCCGTCATGGCCACCTTCGCGACGATCACCGACAGCGTCGAGCCGCTTTCGCTCGACGAGGCCTTCCTGGACGTCTCGGGGGCCCTGCGCCGCCTCGGTCGTCCGACGCAGATCGCCGAGCAGCTGCGCGACACCATCGCCGACGAGCAGGGCATCACCTGCTCCGTCGGCGTGGCCTCGACGAAGTTCGTCGCGAAGCTGGCCTCCAACCTCGCCAAGCCGGACGGGCTCATCGTCGTGCCCCGTGACGAGGTCGTCGCGTTCCTGCACCAGCTGCCCGTGGGCGCGATCTGGGGCGTCGGCGACAAGACCGAGGAGCACCTGCACCGCCTCGGCCTGCGCAGCGTCGCCGACCTCGCCCACACGCCCGTCGAGACACTCCAGCGTGCCCTCGGCGACGTCGCCGGACGCAGCCTGCACGACCTCGCCTGGGGGCGCGATCCGAGGTCGGTCGTGCCCGAGCGACGCGAGAAGTCGATCGGGGCCGACGAGACCTTCGCCCACGACATCGACGACCCGGTGCGCATCCACCGCGAGCTGCTGAGGCTGTCCGACCGCACGGCGGCCCGGGCCAGGTCGGCCGGCATGACGGGGCGCACCGTCTCGATCAAGGTCCGGTTCGCCGACTTCACGACGATCACCCGGTCCAAGACGCTGCGCCACCACACCGACGTCTCGCGCGACATCTTCGCGACGGCCCGCGAGCTCTACGACCGGCTGGGTCTGCAGCGAGCCCGCATCCGGCTCGTCGGGGTGCGCCTCGAGGGACTCGTGCCGGCGGCGGTGGCACCCATCCAGGCAACCCTCGACGAGCCGGAGCACGGGTGGCGTGAAGCCGACCGCGCCGTCGACCGTGCGAGCGCACGCTTCGGTGCGGGATCGGTGCGTCCAGCCTCACTCATGCCTGACCGACCCTCGGGTTCCCAACGCGAGCGAGGCGACCTATCCTGAGGTAAAGAAGTCCGTGCGGCAGTTTCCGACATATGATTCGGGCACAGTCGATTTCGTAGCCAGGGAGGTGCCGGGTGGCACTCTCGGAACACGAGGAAGCACTCCTCCAGCAGATGGAGGAGGCCCTCTATGCCGAAGACCCGCGATTTGCGTCGCGCATCGAGAAGACGAAGTCACGCGGACTCGGCCGTGGCCGCGTCCTCGCGGGGATCCTCGCTGGCGGCGCCGGTCTCGCGCTGGTCGTGTTCTCGGCCATGAGCAGCACCATCTGGCTCGGCGCCGTCGGTTTCGCGATCATGGTTGCCGGCATCGTCTATGCCATCACGCCGTCACGGGCCAAGCTGGCCGCGGTCGGCAACGACGGAGCACCCAAACCCCGCTCGGGCAAGGCGAAGGCGGGATCCGCCAAGCAGGCCTCCTTCATGGAGCGCCTCGAGGAACGATGGGACAAGCGGCGCCGCGACCAGTGGTGACGCCTCACTGACCCAGCGGCGGCAGCGCAGAGAAGGACCCTGACGACAACCGTCGGGGTCCTTTGATGTTCACGGACGTCTGTGACGTCCGTGATCGGAGCTCGAGTCGGGCAGCGTTGCTACGGCCTGGTGAGGTAGACCGCCACACCCCAGGTCGCGATGATCGCGAACGCCGTCGCCAGCTCGATGCCGAGGTTCAGCGCCACGGCGTGGATCGCCTGGACCGTGGCACGCCAAGCCGGGGCGTGCCGGCGGTGCTTGACGCGCTCGAGCAGGTAGATCGCCAGGACGAAGCCGATGGGGCCACCGACCACCGGCACGACGAAGAAGCCCACGACGGCCACGGCCAGAGCCACCGCAACGATCACCCCGTCGACGCCCGCCGACTTCAGCCGACGGCCGGGGAAGAGGTACTTGGCCACGACCCCCGCGGCATACAGCGCGGTGGCCAGGCCCAGAACGAGCCAACCCGACCCGTCCTGACGTTCCAACGCCCACACGAGCGTCGCACCCCAGACCAGCAGCAACCCCGGCAGCACCGGGACGACGACGCCGACGGTTCCCACGAGCATCGCGAGCAGGACGAGGACGTTCGTCGCGGTGATCACAGCAGAGCCGTCGGCGGCGTGAGGAAAGAGGATGGGTCAGGAAGGGTCGGGTCGGGGATCGTCTACTGGACTCAGTGCTCGTTCACGGGTGACCCCGGGACCTCGTTGAGTCGTTCCGTCTCGTCGCGGATGTCGAGAGCCTTGTCCTTCAGCGCCGGGAGGTGCTCCCGACCATGGTGCGCGCAGAAGAGCAGCTCTCCGCCGGAAACGAGGCGGGCGCGGATGTAGGCCTGAGCCCCACATCGGTCGCAGCGGTCAGCAGCGGTCAGCTCGGGCGCCAGTGCTGTCGTCATCGTAGTTCGCCTCTTTCCTCCCTCGGGGGGTCCCCCTGAGGGGAACCCTGCCATGTGCCTACGACACTCCATCGGTCCGTTCGGTGGACCTCTTTCGCATCGCGGACGTTCCAACAGTGAATCACGTCGAATCCTTCCCGATGGTGAGGCTCGGTCAGTGAGACGCCCGTCGCACAACATCGTTACGTGTCGGTGATTCGTCGAACAGCGTCGATACGCACTGCCTACCCCCCGGAGGCATGGCGCACACGCCTTCCGGGACGGTCGTCCACAACGACTTGCTCCTGCTGGTGGTCACCCGGGGCAGCGAGCCTCCCGTGGGCCGTCAGCGCCGGTGGCTAGGCTTCCCCTGCCAGCCTCCACAGCCCGACCGCTGGCCGCTTCCCGACCGAAAGAGATCGACATACCGTGGCCTCCGCCTCCCGACCCGCTCCCTCCGGCAACGGCGACTACACCGCGCGCCACCTCCAGGTCCTCGAAGGTCTCGAGGCCGTGCGCAAGCGTCCTGGCATGTACATCGGGTCGACCGACCAGCGCGGTCTCATGCACTGCCTGTGGGAGATCATCGACAACGCGGTCGACGAGGCCCTCGCGGGCGTGTGCACCGACATCGAGGTCATCCTCAGCGGCGACGGTTCCATCGAGGTCCGCGACAACGGGCGCGGCATCCCGGTCGATGTCGAGCCGCGCACGGGCCTGTCCGGCGTCGAGGTCGTCTTCACCAAGCTGCACGCGGGCGGAAAGTTCGGCGGGGCGTCGTATGCCGCCACCGGTGGCCTCCACGGGGTGGGGGCGTCCGTCGTCAACGCGCTCTCGGCGCGGCTCGACGTCGAGGTCGACCGGGGCGGCAAGACGTACGGCATGAGCTTCCGGCGGGGCGAGCCCGGCACCTTCGCCGACCCGGCGGGGGCGGCGCACTCGCCGGAGTCCCCGTTCACGCCCTACGAGAAGAAGAGCGCGCTCCCCGTCGTCGGCAAGGCGAGGCGCGGGGTCACCGGTTCGCGCGTACGCTTCTGGCCCGACCGGCAGATCTTCCTCAAGGACTCCGAGCTCGACTACGACGCCATCCTCGGGCGGGCGCGGCAGACCTCGTTCCTGGTTCCCGGGCTACGACTCGTGATCCGCGACGAGCGCCGCCTGCGGGGCACGCCGGGCCAAGAGGGCACCGTCGAGGAGGTCTTCCAGCACGACGGCGGCATCGCCGACTTCGTGGAGTTCCTCGCGCCGGACACACCGATCACCGACGTGTGGAAGCTCGAGGGCTCCGGCACCTTCACCGAGACCGTCCCGGTCCTCGACGTCAACGGGCACATGACCCCGACCGAGCTCGAGCGCGAGTGCGCCGTCGAGGTCGCGCTGCGCTGGGGCCAGGGCTACGACACGCGGGTCCAGTCGTTCGTCAACATCATCACCACCCCCAAGGGCGGCACCCACGTGGCGGGTTTCGAGCAGTCGCTGCTCAAGGTCTTCCGCAAGCAGCTCGAGGTCAACGCCCGCCGCCTCAAGGTCGGCAACGACAAGCCGGAGAAGGACGACATCCTCGCCGGCATGACGGCGGTGGTCACGGTCCGCCTGGCCGAGCCGCAGTTCGAGGGGCAGACCAAGGAGGTGCTCGGCACCAACGCCGTGCGCGCCATCGTCGCCAAGGTCGTCGAGAAGGAGCTGACCGACCGCCTGACCTCGAGCAAGCGCGGCGACAAGACGCAGGCGGCGCTGCTGCTCGAGAAGGTCGTCTCGGAGATGAAGTCGCGAATCAGCGCGCGGCTGCACAAGGAGACCCAGCGCCGCAAGAACGCCCTCGAGAGCTCGACGCTGCCCTCGAAGCTGCGCGACTGCCGCACCAGCGACGTCGAGCGCTCCGAGCTGTTCATCGTCGAGGGCGACTCCGCGATGGGCACTGCCAAGGAGGCGCGCAGCTCCGAGTTCCAAGCGCTGCTGCCCATCCGGGGCAAGATCCTCAACGTCCAGAAGGCGTCCGTCTCCGACATGCTCAAGAATGCCGAGTGCGCCTCGATCATCCAGGTGATCGGTGCCGGTTCGGGGCGCAGCTTCGACCTCGCGGCCGCCCGCTACGGCAAGGTCATCATCATGACCGACGCCGACGTCGACGGCGCCCACATCCGCACGCTCCTGCTGACCCTCTTCTTCCGCTACATGCGCCCGCTCGTCGACGCCGGCCGGGTCTACGCCGCCATGCCGCCGCTGCACCGCCTCGAGGTGATCAACGCGGGTGCCAAGAAGAACGAGCTGATCTACACCTACAACGAGGTGGAGATGCGGCGCACGTTGTCCCGGCTCGAGAGGTCCGGCAAGAAGATCAAGCAGCCGATGCAGCGCTACAAGGGTCTCGGCGAGATGGACGCCGACCAGCTCGCCGACACGACGATGGACCCCCGCCACCGGACGCTCCGCAAGGTCACGATGCGCGACCTCGAGGCCGCCGAGCGTGTCTTCGAGCTGCTCATGGGCAACGAGGTCGCACCGCGCAAGGACTTCATCATCGAGTCCGCGGCGGAGGTCGACCGCGAGCGCATCGACGCCTGAGCCCCCGACAAGCAGGGCACGCCGGACGTCGCTGCCGACCACCAAGGCTGCGGGACCACGGCGGGGACGTGCCGGCCGTGCTTACGATGTGACCCTGCCGGCGCGACTCCCTCCGCCGGCACGCGTCGAAGAGGGGAATCGATGGTGGGCAACGTCAACGCCGAGGAGTCGGTCGCCGACGAGGCGTCCGGCGCGCCCGCGAGCGGCGCAGCCAACGACGGAGTCGGCGGCGCGGACCCGGAGTCGTTCACCGTCCAGCTCCCCGAGGGCGAGGGGCCGGAGCGCACAGCCCCGGCGCCGACCCGATACCTGACGCCCGACGAGCTGCACTGGGCCAACGAGACGGTCGAGGCGGTCTCCACGGCATTCGCCTCCAAGGTCGTCGGCCAGGCGCGCCTGCAAGAGACTCTGCTCATCGCCCTGCTGACCGGCGGCCACGTGCTGCTCGAGAGCGTCCCCGGGCTCGCCAAGACCACGGCCGCGCAGACCATCGCGCAGGCCGTCGGCGGTAGGTTCCACCGGATCCAGTGCACGCCCGACCTGCTGCCGAGCGACATCGTCGGCACGCAGGTCTACAACCAGCACACCGGGACCTTCGAGACCCAGCTCGGCCCCGTTCACGCCAACTTCGTCCTCCTCGACGAGATCAACCGCAGCAGCGCCAAGACGCAGTCGGCGATGCTCGAGGCGATGCAGGAGCGCCAGACCTCCATCGGCGACAAGAGCTACGCCCTGCCCGACCCGTTCCTCGTCCTCGCGACGCAGAACCCCATCGAGCAGGAGGGCACCTACCCCCTGCCCGAGGCGCAGATGGACCGCTTCATGCTGAAGGACGTCCTCGACTACCCGTCGCCTGCCGAGGAGGCGGAGGTGCTGCGGCGCATCGACTCCGGCATCTTCGTCGGCCCGTCCGAGGCCGTGGTGTCGGTGGCGGACATCAAGCAACTGCAGGCGCTCGTGGGCCGCGTCTACGTCGACCCCGCGATCGTCAACTACATCGTGGGCATCGGCTACGTCACGCGGCACCCGCGCGACTACATCGAGCCGCGCCTCGCCTCCTACGTCGACTTCGGCGCGAGCCCGCGCGCCAGCATCGCCTTCATGGCCGCCGCGCGGGCGCGAGCGCTCGTCGACGGGCGCAATCACGTCGTCCCCGACGACATCAAGGCGCTCACCCACCGGGTGCTGCGCCACCGGGTCACCCTCGGCTTCGAGGCCGCCGCCGACGAGGTGGCCGTCGAGAGCGTCGTCGACGCGATGGTCAACGGCATTCGCACCCCCTGACGGGTGACGGGCGAAGGACACGCGATGACGACGACGCTGCTGACCAGGGTGAAGAGCAAGCTTTTCGTCCATGCGCGCCGCAAGTCACGCAGCCTGCTGGAGGGGGAGTACGCCTCGGTCTTCCACGGCCGCAGCCTCGACTACGACGACCTGCGGGACTACGTGCCCGGCGACGAGGTGCGCGACATCGACTGGCGTGCCACGGCGCGTCACCAGGCGCCCCTCGTCAAGCGGTACGTCGCCAGCCGCAAGCAGAACCTCATGCTTGTCATCGACACGGGACGCGGGATGGCAGCAACCACTCGCAGCGGCGAGCCCAAGAAGTCGGTGGCGATCGCGGCGGCCGGACTCGTGGGCTACCTCGCCCAGCGACATGGTGACCTCGTCGGCCTGGTGCGGGGGACGGCGACCTCCACGGTGGCGCACGACCTCCGTGGGTCCGAGGCACACCTCGAGCTGCTCCTGCGCGCGGTGGACGCCTCGACCGTCCTCGACGGCGAGCAGAGCAACCTCGCCACCCAGCTGCGCTGGATCGTGCGCAACGTCCGCCGCCGCCTCGTGCTGCTCGTCGTCGCCGACGACAGGGACCTCGACCCGGCCCTCGACGAGCTGCTGCGGCGCTTGCACGTGCAGCACGAGATCCTGTGGATCACCGTCGAGGACGCCGACCCCACCACCATCGAGGGCAACCGGACGGCATACGACGTCGCCGACACGTACACCCTGCCCACGCTGGTCCGGCTCGATCCTCGGGTGCGGGCGGCGTATGCCGCGTCGGTGGCCGAACGCGTCGAGCGCACGAGCGAGCTGCTCGGCCGGCGGGCCATCAACCACGCCCGGCTGGGCTCCTCCGACGAGGTCGTGACCACCGTCTTCGCGCTGCTCGAGAGGCAGCGTCGTGCGCGCCGCTGAGGCACCGCCGGGCTTCTACGCCCCCGACCCGTATGCCGCCCGGTGGCTGTGGCTCGGGCTCGGCCTCGGCGCGCTCGTCGCCGCCTGGTACGCCTGGGTGTGGTGGTCGACCCGGCCGAGGAGGATCGTCGTGCCCCCGCGCATCGCGCCCGACCGGCTGACCCGGCTGCGTGCCGACTACACCCGTCAGATCGACCTCGTGCTGGCACGGGCGGCCGCCGGGGAGATCAGCCAACGACGGGGGCACCAGCAGCTGAGCGTTCTCGTGCGCCACTTCGTCCAGGAGGTGTCGGGCATCCATGCGCCGACGATGACGCTGACGGAGCTCACTGCCACGGGGGCGCGACTGACCCCGGTCTCCGAGGTCGTCGGAGCGCTCTACCCCGGTGAGTTCGGGCCGCGTGAGACGGCCACGCTCGTCGGAGCGGGCACCGTCGCCAAGCAGGTGGTGGCGCGGTGGAGCTGAGCGGAGTCGACCTCAGGTGGCCCGGCGTCCTCGCCGTCGGGGCCGTCCTGGCGGCGCTGCTCGCCTTCGCGGTCCAGCGGATGATGGCGCGCCGCTCCTCCCGGGCTGCCGCGCCGGTGGCCAACTCCAGCGCGCTCACCGAGCTGCCGGAGTACCGCCGTGCGCTGCGGTTGCACCGCATCCGCATGGCGGTGCTCGCGGTGAGTGCCGCGCTGCTGGGCGGTGCCGCCCTCGTCGGGGCGCCACGGCCCGTCGACGCGACGGTCGACAAGCCGCAGACCCGCAGCCGCGACATCATGCTCTGCCTCGACATCTCGGGGTCGATGGCCGCCTACGACGCCACGTTGGTCTCCGCCTTCAAACAGCTCGTCACCCGATTCGAGGGCGAACGCATCGGCCTCGTCATCTTCAACTCGTCGGCAGCGACGGTCTTCCCGCTCACCGACGACTACGACTTCATCAACGACGAGCTCGACACGGCGGCCCGCGCGCTGAGCGGTGACCCCGAGTTCGACTCGTTCTTCGCCGGCACCTTCAACGGCCGGGGCACCTCGCTGATCGGCGACGGTCTCGCCACCTGCGTGTCCAGCTTCGACAAGGTGGACACGCAGCGTGCGCGGTCCGTCGTCTTCGCCACCGACAACCACCTCGCTGGGCGGCCCATCATCCAGGTCGAGGAGGCGGGCGAGCTCGCCAAGGCCAAGGGGGTGCGGGTCTACGGGCTCAACCCCCAGGAGGACGGCCAGGACGCCGAGGCGTTGCAGATGCGGGACGTCGTGACAGGCACCGCCGGCCGGTACTACGCGATGGGCGACCAGGCCGCGATCAAGGGAATCGTCGACTCCGTGCAGGCGCAGGAGGCGACGCTCATGGACGCCGCATCCCGGTCCCTCTACTCGGACAACCCCACCGTGCCGATCGCCGCCGCAGCCCTGGGCCTGATCGGCGTCATCGGGGCCAGCCGGAGGTGGGCCTCGTGACGCTGCTCCCCGTCGCCCCCTGGCCGCTCCTGCTCGTCCTCGCGGTCGCGGCGCTGGCCGCCGTCTGGTGGAATCCGTCGTCGCGCTCCGTGCCGGGAGAGTCGCGGGCCACGCACTGGCGGCTCACGGCGGCAGCGCTGCTCCTCGGCCTCGCGGCGCTGCGTCCAGCGGTGCCGGGCGAGCACGTCGACACCGCCGCCGCCAACCTCAACGTGTACTTCGTCGTCGACACGACGAGCAGCATCATCGCCGAGGACTACGGCAGCGAGCGGCCGCGCATCGACGGGGTGGCCGCCGACATCTCCGCCATCGCGGCCGCTCTCCCGGGTGCCCGCTACTGCGTCGTGACGTTCGACCAGGAGGCCCGGGTGCGGCTCCCGCTGACGACCGACACAACCGCCTTGGACGCGGCCGTCGAGACCCTGCTGCCCGAGTCGTACGAGGTGTCCCGCGGCACCTCCGTGAGCGAGCCCAACGACCGGCTCAAGACGTTGCTGCAGCAGGCCGACGCCCGCAACCCCGAGCGCGGCCGGATCGTCTACTACCTCGGTGACGGCGAGCAGACCGCGGCGGACCCACCGGCTCCGTTCGACATCGACAAGCGGCTGGTCAACGGCGGTGCGGTGCTGGGCTACGGCACTGCTGACGGTGGGCGGATGAAGGCGACTCGTTCGCGCTTCGACACGAGCAGCGACTACATCGTGGATCCGGCTACCGGGGAGGACGCCCGCTCGGTGATCAGCGAGGACACGTTGCGGGCCATCGGCGACCAGCTGGGTCTGCCCTACGTGCACCGTCAGTCCGGCGACGACATCGGCCCAACCGTGGCAGGCGTCGACCTCGATCGCTTCGGCACGAGCGAGCAGGTCGAGAAGCAGAAGGTCCTCGCCCGCCGGGAGCTGTACTGGCCGTTGCTCATCGGCGTGGCCGGGATCGCAGCCTGGGAGGTGGGCGCAGCCGTCACGGCGCTGCGCCAGACGCGACGACGCAAGGAGATGCGTCCATGACGGTTCTCGACGAGCTCCAAGCCCGCGCCGACGCACCCTCCGACAGCGAGAAGCGCCGCCGGGGCGTCCTACGAGGCCGCGCCCGGCTGCCCCGGCCGCCCTTGACGCCGCACCTCCGGCGACGGCGCCGGCGCCTCCTGCTCGCCTCCGCCCCCGTCGTCGTGCTGCTGCTGCTGGCGGCCGTTCGCCTGGTCTCGCTCAACCTGGTCCACGCCCAGACTCTCGCGGCCTACGAGGCCGGCGACAAGCCGGGCACCCTCGCCTGGGGGGAGCGCCAGGGCTGGGTCAACGTCGTGGAGCCCTTCCGCTCGCCCTTCGCGATCGGCGACGCGCACGTGCTGTCAGGCCATTTCGAGCTGGCCAGGCCGTGGTTCGAGCAGGCGTTCGAGCAAGTGCCCAAGGGCGGGATCGAGGACTGCAAGGTACGCGTCAACCTCGGCCTGACGTACGAGGCGCTCGGTGACGCCGCGAAGGCCCGCGAGCGCACCGATGAGTGGAAACAGTTCTACGACAAGGGCATCACCATCACCAAGCAGCGACCGCCCCTGTGCGACGCGCCCGACGGTGGGCAGACCGGGCAGCAGCTGAAGCAGGCACAGCAGCGGATGGAGCAGAAACGGTCCGACGGCCCGCCGCAGGACCAGCAGCCACCCGCGGACCCGCAGCAGCAGCCCGCCCCCGACCAGCCGGCCCAGCCGACGCCCGACCCGGGCAAGACGCCGAGCCAGGAGGAGCAGGACTACCTCCAGGAGCAGCAGCGCCAGAACACGATCGAGCGCAACCAGCAACAGGGCAGCGAGGACACCGCGCCGGGGGACGGGTCCCCGACGTACCCGAAGCCCTGGTGACTCCGGACCCACGGCGAGAGGCAGCCGATGGCAGCGGTCGAGACCCGAACCGCGGCGGCCTCGGTGTCATCGGGGCTTCGGCACCGCCCTCCCGTGCTCTTCGTGTCGCCTGGCGTCTACGTCAGGGGCTACCGCATGCGGCTGCCGGGCGAGAGCACGCCCGCGCCTACATCGAGGAGTCGACACGCGAGGCGGCCGTCGAGGAGAACCAGCTCCAGTCCTGAGGGACGGTAGGGGGCAGCCACCAGAAGGACGGCGGGGACGCCCACGCAGGCGTCGTCGATCCGCTGGTGCCGGTCACGACCCGAGTCATGCACGGGCGGAAAGCGCTCAGAACCATGCCTCGGTGGTCGTCGCCCGGTGCTCCAGAACCTCGATCGGCTTCTTGCCACACGACTCGGGGCGAGTGCGCCCGGTGGGCTCGCGCGTGACGCCCACCCGCCAGCGACGGCCGTCGGTGTGGGTCACGATGACCTCCCAGCCGGCGTCGGTCTCGGTGGGCTCGGCCGCCCAGAGTGCGTCCAGTCTCGTCTCGCCCGTCTCGGCCCGCACGTGCGACTCGGCGCACTGGGACGGAACGGGTACGCCGGAGCGTCCACGGTCGTGCACGGGGCCGACCAGCTCGGCGGGCACGTGCCCCGACATGCTCGCCGCCAGGATCCACTCGGTGGCTCGGTCGTCGAGCCTGGCGAAGGTCTGCCCCCAGGGCAGCAGGACACCGGTGGGCGCGAACCGGTGCCCGCCGGTGTGGGACACCTCCCACGCGCGGCCCGGCGCCACATGGGCTGCATGGGCTGCGAGGGGACGGCCGCGGACGGCGCAGCACACATCGCGCCGGCCATTCGTGCACACCAGGAGGGCCGGCTCGCCGGGAGCGGACCCGCGGAGCGAGGCCTGCACGAGGGAGCGGTTCCCGCGCGCCAGGGCGGCCCAGTCCATGCCGAGCAGCTCGCCGAGGTGGTCGAGCTGGGCGGTGAGCAGCCAGGCGTCCTCGGGACGAGAGCCCGCGTGGGCCACGAGGACGTGGCGCGGCCCGTCGTGCGCCGGGTGGCCACCGGGGCGCCGCACGAGCATGAAACGCCCACCACCCCGGGTGGTGCGGGCGTCGAGCTCCGCCCCAAGCTCACGGTCGAGGTGCGACTCCCGGGCGGCGTCGCGCCCCCAGGGCCCCGGCTGCTCGACGACGACGAAGAAGCGGGCGGTGGCGGCGGTGCCGTAGGCGCTGGTGCCGTCGTGGTCCCACAGCACCGAGCACGCGTCGGAGGCCGGCGTGCCGTAGCCGGTGGTGGCCGGGTGCTTCTCGTGCCCGTCCGCTCGCTCAGCGCTGCCGGCGCTGCCGGCGCTGCCGATGACGCCGGGATCCCAGTCGTCCCGGGCCGGCGTGGCGGCGCCTGGGGGCCGGCTCATGCCTGGCCCTCGGCGTCCGGATCCGTGGCGCCACTGGACGGTTCGTCGGTCGACTCGGTGCCGCTCGACTCGGTGCCGCTCGACTCGGTGCCGCTCGACTCGGTGCCGCTCGACTCGCTGTCGGTCGACTGGAAGAGCGGCCGCGGCCCGGCAACCTGGGCGATCACAGCCGTCTGGGGGAGCCCCGAACCGTCGCGTCGACCGTCGGCGGGTGGCAGCTCGATCGCGACACCGTTGGCCGCTGCGGCGCGGGCCGGTGTGTTGCCGGCGAAGGCCAGCAGCAAGGAGTCCTCGCCGCGCAGGAAGCGATGGCACCGCACGCCACCGGTGGCGCGCCCCTTGGCCGGGTACTCGGCATACGGCGTCACCTTGAGCGAGCCGCCCTCCGTCCCGGGAAGGGCGCCGGACGATCCGGCGGAGGTGACGACGACACCGTCGAGGGTGGCGTCGGCGACCCCGAAGAACACGGCCCGCGCGCCGGCGCCGAGCTTGACGCCGGCCATGCCGCCCGCGCTGCGTCCCTGCGGACGCACCGTGCGGGCCGGGAAGCGCAGCAGCTGGGCGTCGGAGGTGACGAAGACGAGGTCGAGGTCCTCGCGGTCGGCCACACCGGCGCCGACCACCCGGTCACCGTCCTTGAGGCTGATGACGGGCCAGTCGTTGCTCTTCGGCGCCTCGGACGTGACCCGCTTGACGACGCCGGCGGCCGTGCCGACGGCGAAGACGGGTGCCTCCGCGCCGATGGGCACGATGGTCACCGGCGCCTCGCCCTTGCCGAGGTCGACGTAGGCGGCGAGCGGCGCGCCACCGGAGAGGCTCGGAGCGCCGTTGGTCGGCGGGAGCGTAGGCAGGTCGAGTGCCGAGAGGCGCACCATCCGTCCGGCGCTCGTGACGAGGCCGAACTCGCCGCGCGCCGTGGTGCGAACCGCCCCGATGACGACGTCGTGCTTCGAGCGGGACCCCTCTGCCGACACGGGGTCGGCGGTGCCGGTGCGGGCCAGCAGCCCGCTGGACGACAGGAGCACCCAGCAGGGGTCGTCCACGATCTCGAGCGGCGAGGCGGCGGTCGCCGCCGCGCTGGCGCCCGAGCTCTCCAGGAGAACCGTGCGGCGGGCAGTGCCGTGCGCCTTGGCGACGTCGGCGAGCTCGGTGGACACGAGCTTCATGAGCAGCTTCTCGTTCTCGAGCAGGGCGCGCAGCTCCTCGATGGCGCGCTCGAGCTCGCCCTTCTCGTTCTCGAGCTCGATGCGCGAGAACTTCGTGAGCCGGCGCAGCTGCAGGTCGAGGATGTAGGTGGCCTGCGCCTCGGAGAGGTCGAAGACCTCCATGAGGCGCGCGCGGGCGGTGGCGGCATCGTCGGAGGACCGGATGACCTGGATGACCTCGTCGATGTCGACGATGGCGATGAGCAGGCCCTCGACGAGGTGCAGCCGCTCCTCGCGCTTGGCGAGACGGTGTGCCGTGCGCCGGCGCACCACGTCGGTGCGGAACTCGACGTAGACCTTGAGCAGCTCCTTGAGCCCCATGGTGCGCGGTTGGCCCTCGACGAGGGCGACGTTGTTGATGCCGAAGTTCTCCTCCATCGGCGTCAGCTTGTAGAGCTGCTCGAGGACGGCGTCGGGGTTGAAGCCGTTCTTGATCTCGATGACCAGGCGCAGGCCGTGGGCCCGGTCCGAGAGGTCCTTGAGGTCGGCGATGCCCTGCAGCTTCTTGCCCTGCACGAGGTCCTTGACCTTGTCGATGACCTTCTCCGGTCCGACGAGGTAGGGCAGCTCGGTGACGACGATCCCCTTGCGACGCGGGGTGATCGACTCGATTCGAGCCGTGGCGCGGGTGCGGAAGCTGCCGCGCCCGGTGAGGTACGCGTCGCGGATGCCCTCGAGCCCGACGATCTTCCCGCCGCAGGGCAGGTCGGGCCCGGGGACGAACTTCATCAGATCCTCGAGCGAGCACGTCGGGTTGGCGATGAGGTGCCGCGCGGCGCCGATCACCTCGACGAGATTGTGCGGGGGCATGTTCGTGGCCATGCCGACGGCGATGCCGGCCGCGCCGTTGACGAGCAGGTTGGGGTATGCCGCGGGCAGCACGCCGGGCTGCAGCTGGGTGTCGTCGTAGTTGGGGACGAAGTCGACGGTGTCCTCGTCGAGACCCGCCACCATGAGCAGGGCGGCGTCGGCCATCCGGGCCTCGGTGTAGCGGGCGGCGGCGGGGCCGTCGTCGAGGGAGCCGAAGTTGCCGTGGCCGTCGATGAGGGGCAGACGAAGCGTGAACGGCTGGGCCATGCGCACGAGGGCGTCGTAGATGGCCTGGTCGCCGTGCGGGTGGTACTTGCCCATGACCTCGCCGACCACCCGCTGGCTCTTGACGTGGCCGCGGTCGGGGCGCAGGCCCAGCTCGTTGGCGCCGTAGAGGATGCGCCGCTGCACGGGCTTCAGGCCGTCGCGCGCGTCGGGGAGGGCCCGGGAGTAGATGACGCTGTAGGAGTACTCGAGGAAGGCGTTCTGCATCTCCTCCTCGACGTCGATGCCGACGATCTTCTCCTCGAAGTCCTCGGGGGGAGGCGGGGTGGTCGTGCGTCGGGCCATGCCGGGTGGTGCTCCTTGCCGCTAGCGGGTCAACGCCCCATCTTCGCGCAGCGCCTTCAGGCCTGCTCACCTGCCACGCCGAAACGCCCCCAGTGGGCCACCTCTCGGCCCCCGCGCCGGTGCCGACGCAGGCTCGGACTCCTGGGTCCCGGGACGGCATACCCGATCGACACGACGCCCACGATGGTGCGGCTGGGAGGGATGCTGAACGCCTCGTGCACAGCGGCCTGGCGCTCGGGCGGCACGCCGAAGAAGAGGCTACCGAGCCCCTCGTCGGTCGCCGTGAGCAGGATCAGGAGCGAGGCCATGCCGGTGTCGACGTCCCAGTACGGCACGGGCCAGCGCGCCTCGTCGCGATCGGTCCAGCCCTTGTCCGGCGCGGCGTAGCGGTCGAGGTAGGCGTCCTTGTGCGAGAGGCACAGCACGAGCACCGGAGCGGCTCGTATGCCGTCCAGCCACGGGTCGCTCGGCGCGTCGGGCGTCGTCGTCGCCGCCCAGAAGGCACCGCGCTCGTCGGGCGTGGCCAGCACGACGAAGTCCCAGCCCTGGCTGAAGCCGGCGCTGGGGGAGCGGACCGCGTTGGCCAGGCACCGCTCGACGACGTCCCGAGGGACGGGACGGTCGGGGTCGTAGCGGCGGACCATGCGTCGCGATCGGACGACCTCGGAGAACTCCATGCGACCAGACTCCCATCTCCGGGGTGGGGAGACCCGACGTGACACGATGACCCCATGGAGGGCGGCGGGCTCAGCGACGACACGGGCACCATCGAGCGCATCTCGGCGCAGGCCACCGGGGCTCCCGTCGAGTGGGAGGCCGACGTGGTGCTGCGCGACGGTACGGTCGCGCACGTGCGGCCGATCACGCCCGACGACGCCGACGGCATCCGCCAGTTCCACAGCAGGCAGTCCCCTGAGTCCATCTACCTGCGCTTCTTCGCGCCGCTGCGCGAGCTCAGCGAGAAGGACGTCCACCGCTTCACCCACGTCGACCACCATGACCGTGTCGCCCTGGTCGCCACCCTCGACGGCGAGATCATCGGCATCGGCCGCTACGACCGGATCAGGCCCGGCTCGGCCGAGGTCGCCTTCAACATCTCGGACCACTTCCAGGGCAAGGGCATCGGCTCGGTCATGCTCGAGCACCTCGCGGCCATCGCCCAGGAGATGGGCATCAACCGCTTCGTCGCCGAGGTGCTGCCCCAGAACCGCAAGATGCTCACGGTGTTCAAGGAGGCGGGCTACGAGGTCGCGCACCACATCGAGGACGGCGTCGTCGAGGTCTCCTTCGACATCTCGCCGACGGAGCAGAGCAAGGCCGTCCAGCTCTCGCGGGAGCACCGCGCCGAGTCGCGCAGCATGCACACGATCCTCTTCCCGGAGCGGGTCGCGATCATCGGGGCGAGCCGGCGGGAGGAGTCCATCGGCGCGCTCGTCATGCGCAACATCCTCGCCGCCGGCTACCAGGGCGAGCTCTACCCGATCCACCGGGTGGCCGACCGCATCCAGGGACTGACGGCCTACCCGAGCATCCGGGACGTGCCGCAGCCCGTCGACCTCGCCATCGTCGTCGTGCCGGCGGCGCAGGCGATCGACGTCGTCAAGGAGTGCGGCAGGGCCGGTGTCAAGGCGCTGCTCGTCCTGTCGTCGGGCTTCGCCGAGGCCGGTGAGGAGGGCACGGCCCTGCAGGAGAAGCTGCGTCGTCGGGTGCGCCGCGCGGGCATGCGCATCGTCGGTCCCAACAGCTTCGGGCTGATCAACAACGACCCCTCCGTGCGGCTCAACGCCACCCTGGCCTCCGTCATCCCGGGCACGGGCAGGCTCGGCCTGTTCGCGCAGAGCGGTGCGCTCGGGGTCGCGGTGCTCGCGTCGGCGGCCCGGCGAGGGCTCGGCATCTCGGTCTTCGCCTCCGCGGGCAACCGCGTCGACGTCTCCGGCAACGACCTCATGCAGTACTGGATCGACGACCAGGAGACCGACACCGTCGGCCTCTATCTGGAGTCGATGGGCAACCCGCGCAAGTTCTCCCGGATCGCCCGCCACCTCGCCTCGGTCAAGCCAGTCGTCGTCGTCAGCTCCGGCGTCTCGAGCTTCGCCGCGCCTCCCGGTCACCGCACGCGGATCACCAACGTGCCGCCGCAGGCGTTCGACGCCCTGCTCCGGCAGGCCGGCGTCATCCGTGTCGAGAACGTCCACCAGCTCTTCGACGTCGCCCAGCTGACCCTGCACCAGCCGCTCCCGAGGGGCGACCGCGTCGCGATCGTCGGCAACTCCGACGCCCTGGGCGCGATCAGTGCGAGCGCCTGCCTCAGCTGGGGCCTGAAGGTGACGCACGGCCCCGTGTCCCTGCTGCCGCAGGCATCGGCCGAGGAGTTCGCCACCGCCCTCGACGCCGCCTTCGCCGACCCCGAGGTCGACAGCGTCGTGGCGGCCTTCATCCCACCCCTGGTGACCCAGGACGAGGAGGTCCACGCCGCGGTGCGCACCATCGTGGCGAGGCACGAGAAGCCATGTGTCGCAACCTTCCTCGGCATGCGTGGCGTCGGCGACGGCCTCTCCTACGAGCAGCACGGCGTCCGTCGCTCGGTGCCGGCCTACTCCATGCCCGAGGACGGCATCCGCGCCCTCAACGCCGTGACGCGGTATGCCATGTGGCGCCAGCGCGACCGCGGCACCCCCGTCGCCCCGGTGGGCATCGACCGGCTTCGCGCCGAGTCGCTCATCGAGGCACACCTCGCGGGCAGCCCGGAAGGCCGGGCTCTCACGCGTGACGAGGCGCGCGAGCTGCTCGGCACCTACGGCATACGCGTGTGGCCGGCGGTCGAGGTGTCGAGCGCGGACGCCGCGGTGGCCGCGGCCGACGAGCTCACCTACCCCGTGATCCTCAAGTCCACCTCACCGGTGGTGCGCCACCAGCCGGGGCTCGTCGGGGTGCGGGGCGACCTCGGCGACGCGGAGGCGGTCCGTGACGCCCACGCGTCGTTGCGCCTGCGCCTGGGACCGCTCGGCGCGGACCGGTTCGTCGTGCAGCGCATGGCGGTGCCCGGGGTGTCGTGCGTCATCCGGGCCAGCGAGGACCCGCTCTTCGGGCCGGTGGTCAGCTTCTCGGTGGCGGGGCCACCCACCGAGCTGCTCGGCGACATCGCCCATCGCATCCCGCCCCTCACCGACGTCGACGTCACCGACCTCATCGACGGCGTCAAGGCCGCGCCACTGCTGAGCGGTCACCGCGGCGCCGCCCCCGTGCACCGGGCGGCGCTCGCCGACCTCATCGCCCGGCTCTCGGTGCTGGCGGACGACCACCCGGAGCTGGCGTCCGTCGAGCTCAACCCGGTCAACGCGTGGACCGGCGGCGTCGACGTGCTGGGGGCGGAGGTCGTCGTCCGTCCGGCGCTCGTGCGCAAGGACCCTGGCCGCCGGCGCATGACCTGACGTCGGGCCCGGACCGGCCCGCGGTGCATCCCGCACCGAGTGGCCGCTGCAGGCGTGTGGACGGCTGGGCCGGGACACGCACGTGCGGGTGCAAGGATGGGGGCATGCGACGCGCCACCCCGGGAACCAGCCAGACCCTTCCCGACGACCTGACCGCGGCGATCACCCGCGCCGGCTACTACCCCTCGCTCGTGTGCGATGTCGTGGAGTCGGCGGTCGCCGATGACGAGGTCGTCTGCCACCTCGTGCACCAGGAGACGACCTTCGACCACGAGACGGTGCGGCGCCACGTCACCGTCCTCGTCGTCACGCCGCTACGCCTCGTCATCGCGCACGCTGACGACCACGCCGAGTCCGAGGACAAGCTGATGGCCACGGCCACCACCGAGACGGTGCCGCTCGCCGCCGTCCGCGGCGTCATGCTGACCCACGTCGTGGCCCAGCCCGACACGTTCACGCCGGGCACGCACGGGCGCGACCTGACGCTGACTCTCGGCTGGGGCGCCGTGAGCCGCCTCGACATGATCCCGGCCCAGTGCGGCGACCCCGACTGCGTGGCCGACCACGGCTTCGAGGGCACCATCGCCTCCGACGACATCTCGTTGCGCATCAGCTCGGCTGCCGACGGCGAGGACGCCGTCGGGCGGGCCATGCACTTCGCGCGTGTGCTCTCGGCCAGCATCGGCGGCGGCACGGCCGTCTGACCACCACTGTGGCTGACGACCGGGCTGACGACCTGGCTGACGACGTGGCTGACAACGACATGACCGCCGGCGCGTCCGGCCCGACCGACTGGTCCGCGGGGACCCTCGCCTCCGTGCTGCCGTCCGTGGCCGACCGCCTCGGGGTGCCGAGGTATGCCGGCCGGGACGTCTTCGACCTACCCGAGGTGCCGCGCACCGTCGTGGTGCTCGTCGACGGCCTGGGCTTCGACCTGCTGCGCCAGCGCAGCGGCCACGCCCCGTTCCTGCGCAGCCTGCTCAGCACCGCCAGCCGGGTGCCGTGTGGCTTCCCGTCGACGACGGCGACCTCGATGGGAACCTTCGGCACGGGCCTGCCGCCCGGTGCGCACGGGCTCGTCGGCATGCAGGTGCTCGACCCGGCGACCGACCGGCTGCTCAACGAGCTGTCCTGGGAGAACGGTCCCGACGCGCGGCTGTGGCAGCCCAACGAGACGGTGTTCGAGGCGGCCGATGCCGCGGGCGTCCCCGTCACGATGGTCGGCCCGCACTACTTCGACGGCTCGGGGCTCACCACCGCGGCGCTGCGCGGCGGGCGCTTCCGGGCGGGCCAGAGCCTCGACGACCGGGTCGACGCCTCCGTGGCAGCCGTTCGGGCGACGCCGCGGGCACTCGTCTATCTCTACTGGGGAGAGGTCGACAAGGTCGGGCACGTGCACGGCTGCCAGTCGTGGCAGTGGGGTGACGAGGTGGAGTCGGTGGACGCCGCTCTGCGCCGCCTCGCGACCCGGGTCCCGGACGACACGTCGATCGTCGTCACCGCCGACCACGGAATGGTGGACGTGCCCTTCCCCGACCGCGTGGACCTCGCGCACGAGCCGGCCCTCATGGCAGGGGTGCGCCACCTCGGCGGCGAGCCGCGCAACCTGCAGCTCTACACCGAGCCGGGAGCGCGCGCCGACGTCGCGGCCGCCTGGGCCTCGCGCCTCGGCGACCAGGTCACCATCCTCAGCCGCGAACGCGTCGTCGACGAGGGTTGGCTCGGCCCGGTGCGCGCCGGTGTCGAGGAGCGGGTGGGCGATCTCGTCGTCGTGGCGGGCGGCGCCTTCGCCGTCGTGCACTCGGGTCTGATGCGCCCCCAGGTGGTCGCCCTGCTGGGTCTGCACGGCTCGACGAGCGACGCGGAACTCGCCGTGCCCGTGGTCGTGGTGCCGCCACGCCGGGACGCCTAAGGTGGTCCCTCGTGGCTGAGCTCGTCTTCTTCTCCGGGACCATGGACTGCGGCAAGTCGACCCTCGCCCTCCAGATGGACCACAACCACAAGGCGCGCGGCCGGGTGGGGCTGATCTTCACCAAGATGGACCGCGCCGGTGCCAACGTCCTCAGCTCGCGCCTGGGCCTCTCGACGGGAGCCCTCGAGGTCCGCGACGACCTCGACTTCTGGGACGCCATCGTCGACCGGGCCACTGCCGGGACCCGCATCGACTACCTCATCTGTGACGAGGCGCAGTTCTACACCTGCGACCAGGTCGAGCAGCTCGCCCGGATCGTCGACGAGATGGACGTCGACGTCTTCGCCTTCGGCATCACGGCCGATTTCCGCACCGAGCTCTTCCCGGGCAGCAAGCGCCTCATCGAGCTGGCCGACCGCGTGCAGGTGCTGCAGGTCGAGGCGCTGTGCTGGTGCGGGCGCCGGGCGACGACGAACGCGCGGGTCATGGACGGCGTCATGGTCGTCGAGGGCGAGCAGGTCGTCGTCGGTGACACCTCGCCGAGCACCGCGGGCCTCGTCGAGTACGAGGTGCTCTGCCGCCGCCACTACATGCGACGGATGACCTCCCACGCCGCCAAGGCGGCCGCCGTCTCTCCCGAGGTGCTGCCCTTCGACCTCGACGTGTGCCCGGTGCCGCCGCCACTGCCGATCACCCAGGCCGACTGACCTTCGCACGCGCGCCTAAGCGGGTGGCCGACGCGGGCGCCCCGGGAGCGCAGGCTCCGTCCGGTCCCTCAGGCGCTCGGGCGATCAGTCGTTCTTGCGGCCGAACATGATGTCGTCCCAGCTCGGCACACTGGGCCGGCCGGACTTGCGGGACGGCGCGGACGGCCGGGGCCTCGGCTTCGCCGCCGCAACGCGCTGCGCGATGACGTCGTCGTGGTCGTCGGTCGCCTCGGGCTCGGCGACATCGGCCGCGGCCGGTGGCGGCTGGCGGCGCCGGTTCCCTGCCGGTCGGAGGGCCGGAGCCTCGGGCCGGACCTCAGGCTGGGGAGCACCGGGAGCCACGACCGCCGCTGCATCCGCCTTCGCGTCGGACTCCCCGCCGCCGTCCAGATGCGCCGGGCTGCCTGCGTGCGCGGCGTCTACTGCACGCGGGTCGCTGTCCCCGTGTCCGTCTGCGTCGGCGTCGGTGCGCGCTCCGGTGAGCGCGTCCGGCTCGCCGTCGTCGTCCTCCGCTCCGGTGGCGATCGTCGTCTCGACGCCTGACCCGGGATGCTCGGCGCCCCGCGGGACCACGACCGTGTCGGTCGTGTCGACCGTGTCGACCGTGTCGACCGTGTCGACCGTGTCGGTCGCGTCGGCCGCGTCGGTCGTGTCGATCTGGGCCGCGATGTCCGGTTCGTTGGTCGCGCCACGGGCTGACGTGTCGCCGGCACGCTCGGGCTTGGATCTGTCGGGGGTGTGCTGTCGCACCGGCTGGGTGCGTTCGAAACCCCGGGCCTGACGGCGCGCGGCCTCGCCGCCGACCCGCTCCTGCATCGTGCCCGTCTTGACGACGTCGGGATCGTCCTCGGGGTGCGTGTGGGCGGGCGGGGGCAGCTCGTCCCGAGGGTCGCCGGCGAGCTCCTGCAGGGGCAAGGCCTCCTCGGGCGCCTCGTCGAGGCCCGGCACCTCGGCCGACTTGGCTCGGCGGCGACGACCCCGCTGGGCGCTGCGCTCCCGCATCGCGGCCATGAGGTCGACGGTCTCGCCCTCCCGCCGACGCGGGGTGGACGCGGACACACCGCCCTCGGCCTCGACGTCGTAGACCCGACTCGGACGGCTCGACGCCGCCAGGTGCGGGGCCGGGATCGGACCGGGACCCTGCTGGTCCTCGTCCTCGCTGAGCCAACGGGCCTCGTCGTCGACCGTGGAGACGGTCCTGGCCAGTGGGTCGAAGGTCCAGGCGGCCTCGCGCTGGCGCCCGCCGGCGTTGAAGAGCAGCAGGACGGTCCAGGCGCCCTTGTCGGTGCGGCGGGAGTCCCAGCGGACGCTTCCGCCGTCGATCTCGCGAGAGTGCAGGCGTTCGGTGACCCGTGCCTCGAGGGTGGGCGCCGCCCCGTGCGACCCCCCGCGCGGCCGAAGCCGCACCTGGCGGGCCAGACCGGCGACGTGCTCTCGCTCGGCGAGGATCGGGCCCTCGTAACGATGCACCTTCTCCACCGACCATCCGGCCCGGTCCGCGACCTCCTCGGCCGTCATGCCGGCGCGGATCATGGCCTGCACGTCCTTGGGCCGCAGGCTCCCGGAGGTCTCGATCTGCAGCTGACCGAGCCGCGGGCGATCGCGCCGGGCAGCGGCCCGGAGCGACTCGTCGAGCGGGAGGGAGAAGCGGTTGCCCTCGTCGTCGGCCAGCAGCAGGTGCAGTCCGTCCTCGTGGACGCCGACGAGCCTGAGGTGCTGCATGGGGGGTCTCCCGGTACCGAGTCTGCGTGGTCGTGCCGTCGTGGTGCCCCGCGCTCGTCAACCGCCGATCGTGAACCGCTGATCGTGGACGCTCGAGCCGGCCGGTGCGCCGTGCAGTCGAGCATGCCACCGGCATGGGCGCCGACCCAAGCGACCACGCCGCGCAGGTAGCGTTTGCTCTGGCATGCCTACCTCGTTCGCGTCCGCGCAGCTCGCCCTCGACCTCGTCGGCGTGTTCGTCTTCGCGCTCTCCGGTGGCCTCGTCGCGGTCAAGAAGCGCTTCGACCTCTTCGGCGTCCTGGTTCTGGCCTGCGCGGCGGCCCTGGGCGGCGGCATCGTGCGTGACCTGCTGATCGGCGACATCCCGCCCGTGGGAATCAGCGACTGGCGGCTGTTGACGGCCGCGGCCCTCGGCGGCGTCGTAACCTTCCTCTTCCACCCGGGCGTCGAGCGCATCACCCGCTTCGTGCGCGTCCTCGACGCCGCCGGGCTCGGCGCCTTCGCCGTGGCGGGGAGCCTCAAGGCCGTGACGACGCCCGGGGTCTCGCCGGTGGCCGCGGTGCTCGTCGGCGTGATCACCGCGGTCGGTGGCGGCGTCATCCGCGACCTGCTCGCCGGCCACGTCCCGGAGGTCCTGCGCCGGGAGCTCTATGCCGTACCTGCGATGCTCGGCGCGATCATCGTCGTCGTCGCAGCGCAGCTCGGCTCGTTGCAGGACTGGGTGCTGTGGGGCGCGGCGGGGCTGGTCCTCGCCCTGCGCATGCTCGCCGTCCGTCTCGACCTCAACGCCCCGACACCCCTGCGCTCCAACCCCACCTAGGAGCCACGCCGAAACCCTGTACGCAGAACAGCGCCCGAGCCTGTGCGCACCTCACCACCCACCGATGGCGGAGACATGACACCAGAAGCTTCCACGACGCCCGACCCGACCTCCTCGCTGCTGGCCCCCTACGACGCCGTGCTCCTGCTCGGCTTCGGGGGACCGGAGGCCCCGGAGGAGGTCATGCCCTTCCTGCGCCGGGTCACGGCCGGCCGCGGCATCCCGGACGAGCGGCTCGAGGCGGTCGGGGAGCACTACCACCACTTCGGCGGCCGTAGCCCGATCAACGGCCAGAACCGCGCCCTCATCGCAGCGCTGCGGGCCGAGCTCGACGCCCGTGGCATCGGCACGCCGATCGTCTGGGGCAACCGGAACAGCGAGCCCTTCGTCGACGACGCCCTGCGCGAGAGCCATGCAGCCGGCCACCGCCGCGTCGTGACGCTCACGACCAGCGCGTACTCCTGCTACTCCTCGTGCCGCCAGTACCGCGAGAACCTCGCGGACGCGGCGGCCGCCGTGGCCGAGGACGGGATCGAGCTGCGGATCGACAAGGTGGGGCAGTACGCCGCCCGCCCGGGTTTCGCCGAGGCCAATCTCGGTGAGCTCCTCCGCTCCCTGCGTGCCCTCGACGGCGCCCCCGACGCCGAGATCGCGCTGCTCTTCGTCACCCACTCCATCCCCGAGGCCATGGACGACACGTCTGGTCCCGGCGACGGTGAGGGCAACCTCTACCAGCGCCAGCACCTGGCGCTCGCCTCACACCTGACGCAGGAGGCCAACCGCGTCCTGGGTCGTGACCTCACCGGCGAGCTCGTCTTCTGCTCGCGCTCAGGCCCGCCCAGCCAGCCCTGGCTGGAGCCCGACGTCAACGACCGGATGCGCGAGCTCGCGGCCGCTGGCGTCCGCACCGTCGTGACGGCCCCCATCGGGTTCGTCAGCGACCACATGGAGGTTGTCTACGACCTCGACACCGAGGCGCAGGAGACGGCCGACAAGCTCGGCCTCACCCACGTGCGGGTGCCTACGGTCGGCACCGACGACGTGTTCGTGCGCGACCTCGTCGACGCCCTCCTCGAGCGGGCGGCCGAGGCCCGGGGCGAGGGCGTGACCCAGTTCGAGGGCCGGATGCCGGCGGTCTGCGCCCCGGGATGCTGCCCCAACCTGCGTCAGGCCCGTCCGGCTCTTTGCGGCAGCGACTGAGAGGCACCGATGACCACCGTTCCCATCCCGTCCTCACAGCCGGACCAGCCATCCCTCCCGGACGGTGTCACGGTGGAGGGACTCGAGCGACTCTGCGTCGAGTTCGCCACCGAGGCATCCCGCTTCATCCGCGACGAGCGACCGGCCGAGATGGGGGTGGCCGCGACGAAGTCGACCGAGACCGACGTCGTGACGGTCATGGACCGGCGCTCCGAGGAGCTGCTGCACCGGCTCATCCGCGCCGCCCGCCCTGACGACGGCATCCTCGGCGAGGAGGGTGCCGACGTGACGGGCACCACCGGGCTGACCTGGGTGGTCGACCCGATCGACGGCACCGTGAACTACCTCTACGAGGTGCCTGCGTATGCCGTGTCCGTGGCGGTCGTCGTGGGGGACGCCCAGGCCGAGGGCGGCTGGACCCCGGTCGCAGGAGCGGTCGCCGACCCCTGCCGTCGTCTGGTGCACCACGCCGGACGAGGCACGGGCGCCTGGAGCAGCCCCGAGGAACCCCACGATGGTGCGGCGCCGGCCCGGCTCTCCGTGTCCTCGGAGGACCGCCTGGCCCGTACGCTGCTGGCCACGGGCTTCGGCTACGACGCGCAGGTCCGGGCCCGGCAGGCCGAGGTGCTCCGGCGGGTGTTGCCCCTCGTCCGTGACATCCGGCGCATCGGCAGCGCTGCCCTCGACCTCGTCCGTGTGGCGGAGGGCACCGTCGACGCCTACGCCGAGACCGGGCTCAACGCCTGGGACCTGGCCGCCGGCTGGCTCGTCGTCGAGGAGGCCGGGGGAGTGGTCCTCGGCAGCCCCGAGACGCTATGGCACCGCCCCGGCAAGGCCCTGACGGTCGCTGCTGGGCCTGCCCTCGTCGAGCAGGTGCGTGAGCTCTTCGTGGCGCACGGCGACGCCGCCGGCTGAGCATCGGGACGGGGCGGACGGCATACGCCCGCTTCTCTCCAGGGGACTGCTCAGGCCGCCTGGAACGGCTCGAGCTCGGGGACCCGGATGCCGTTCTCGCTCGCGAGGCGAGCGAACGACTCCAGCTCGCCGGTGTGCACCTGGACGCGGTAGTCGTCACCGGCCCGTCGCGCGTCGGCGAGGTCGCCCAGCGCGTCGTGGACACGTTGCCTGATCTGTTCGACGAACTCGGTCATGGGTGCCACCTCCGGGCCTGGGTAGTCGATCGGTCGGGTCCGGAGACCCTACCGCGCCGCAGCAGGCCCACTGTGCACCCTCCCACGTCGGCGAAGTGCAAAGCGCCGGTGAGTTGTTGGCCCGAAAAGGGTAGGAGTGTCCAGCGGTGTCCCGTGCTCATCTCAGGCGTGCGCCCATCAAGGTGACAACGCCTCGGCGATCGGGCACCATACGCGCACGCGGACATGTTTCGTCGCTGTCGACAACGCCGTCGAGGGCACGGGTCCCACGGGAACAAGCACGGGTCGAGGAGCGTTCTCCGCGTCACAGACCGCAAGGCGCATCACGAGTAGAAGCGAGAAAAGCAGATGGCAACCGATTACGACGCGCCACGCAAGACTGACGACGACCTGAGCGAAGACTCCATCGAGGAGCTGAAGTCACGTCGGGTCGACAAGACGTCGTCCAGCGTGGACGTCGACGAGACAGAGCAGGCCGAGGGCTTCGAGCTGCCCGGCGCCGACCTCTCCGGCGAGGAGCTCTCCGTCCGCGTCCTGCCCAAGCAGGCAGACGAGTTCACCTGTGGGCGTTGCTTCCTCGTCCACCACCGCAGCCAGCTCGCCAAGGAGAGCAACGGCATGATGATCTGCACGGAGTGCGCCGCCTGAGCGCACCGCTGACCTCGCCGCAGCACGGCCAGGAGCAAGTAGGGTCGGTCCTCGTGACCGACCCTTGTGCTGTCCCGGTCCGGCGGCTCGACCCCGGCCTGCCCCTGCCGGCCTATGCCCACCCGGGAGATGCGGGCGCCGACCTGCGAGCCCGCGTCGACGTGACCATCGAGCCGGGGGAGCGCGCGCTCGTCCCGACCGGCGTCGCGCTGGCCCTGCCGCCGGGCCACGCGGGGTTCGTGCACCCGCGTTCCGGTCTCGCCGCCCGCCACGGCATCTCGATCGTCAATGCCCCTGGGACGGTCGACGAGGGCTACCGGGGCGAGATCCTCGTCAACCTCGTCAACCTCGACCCCCGCGAGAGCTTCACCGTGCGGCGCGGTGACCGCATCGCCCAGCTCGTCGTGCAGCGCGTCGAGCACGCGGTCTTCGTCGAGGTCGATTCGCTCGACTCCACCAGTCGGGGGGACACTGGACATGGATCCACTGGTGGGTTCGGTCCTGGTCTCAACCAGGTCACCGCCTCGCCGACACCGGGGGAGTCGCCCGCAGGGGCGTGATCATCGGATACGGTTCGCCGGGCGCTGCGTCAGCGCCGCGACGGACCACCTCCCCGGACGGGCACGACGCCCGCCGGACAGCAGGACTCAAAGGACGGAATGACGTGGGACTCTTCAGCCGGGGCAAGTCGAAGGACGGCCCGGACGCCGGTGCCGAGGAAACTGAGCTGACCGACGAGCTCGACCAGGTCGACGTCGGGGAGGAGACCGACGCTGACGAGGCAGCCGCCGACGGACAGGCCCGCACGGGCGGCCCTCTCGACCGCAGCGAGATCGACGACGACAGCGACTACCTCAACCTCGGAGCCATCTGGCTGCGCGGGCAGCAGGGCATGGAGCTGCGGCTCGAGGTCAACGAGCAGGAGCAGCAGATCACCGGTGTGACCGCCGTCGTCGGCGAGTCGGCCGTGCAGCTGCAGGCTTTCGCGGCGCCGCGCACCGAGGGCGTCTGGATCGACATCCGCAACGAGATCGCCACGAGCATCGTCGACGCCGGCGGCACCGCCGAGGTGATGACGGGAGAGTTCGGCGAGGAGCTGCTCACCCGCATGCCCCAGGCCGGCGCCGACGGCCGCACCGTCTTCATGCCGGCGCGGTTCGTCGGCATCGACGGCCCCCGGTGGTTCCTGCGTGCCGTCGTGTCGGGTCGGGCCGCCATCGAGCCCGCCGCAGCCGAGGCCGTCCACGACGTCATCCGCACGACGGTCATCGACCGCGGCGACGAGGCGATGCCTCCCCGCGAGCTGCTGCCGCTGAAGCTTCCCGACGCCGAGGGGGTGGCCCAGGCCGACGCCGACCAGCCGGGCGGTGCCCCTTCGGACGACGGCCTCAGTCCCTTCGAGCGCGGCCCCGAGATCACCGAGGTGCGCTGATGCCCACCCCGTGCACCGGACGGTGTCGCGGAGCGGGACTGTCCGAGGTGCGCCCGTGACGACAGCCCATCCCGGCGCCCTGCGCCGCCTCACCGAGCGCCTGACGCGCTCCGCGCACGACCTCGAGGCCGCCCAGCTTCGACGCGAGTCCTCCGACCTGCTCGGAGTGGTGCACATCGGCGAGGCGCGGCTGCGCACGAAGGTCACCGTCTGCGGCGAGGTGCGCTCCGTCACGCTACGTCCGCGCGAGGAGACACCCGCCCTCGACGTCGAGGTGTGGGACGGCACCGACTCCCTGCACCTCGTGTGGCTCGGCCGCCGCCGCATCCCCGGCATCGTCCCCGGGATCAAGATCCGGGCTACGGGCCGCATCACCACCCGCCGCAAGGTCATGACGATGTTCAACCCCGCCTACGAGATCATCGGCCGGGCGGGTCAGGCCCATGGCTGAGGCCGACCACGAAGCCGCAGTCCCGAGCGCCGGCGAGCCGGACGCGATCGCCCGGTCCGAGACCGACCTGCGCCGCTACGACACGGTCGAGGAGCTGCTCCGCGACAAGCTGTCCGAGGCCCTCGGCGGTTGGCGCGGAGCCGTCGAGTCCGCCGTCCCGACTCTCGCCTTCGCGCTCGTCTGGGCCCGCACCGAGAACCTCCGCACGGCCCTCGTGGTCGCCGGCGCCTGCGTCGCCGTGCTGCTGCTTGTCCGTCTCGTTCAGCGGCAGGACCCGCGCTTCATCGCGTATGCCGCTGCCGGGGTCGGCATCTCCGCGTTCTTCGCACTCCGGTCGGGTAAGGCCGAGGACGCCTTCCTGCCCGGCATGCTGCAGAACGCCGGCCTGCTGGTGCTGCTGCTCGTCACGAACCTCACCCGGTGGCCGCTCTTCGGCTTCGTCGTCGGCGTGGCCGAGCCAGAGGCGTTCGCGGAGAACCCGACCTGGTGGCGCCAGCACCGGGGCATCGTCACGGTTGCAGCCCGGCTGGCGTGGGTGCTGATCGCGCTCAACGTCGTGAGGCTCGCGGTCATGGTGCCGCTCTACCTGGCGGAGCAGGTCGCGGCGCTCGGCGTCGCCAAGGTCGTGCTCGGCTGGCCCGCCTACCTGCTCGCCATCACGGCGATGGCCGGCATCCTGCTGCGCGGCCGCACCCCGATCGACGCGAGCCGACACCCCTGAGGCTGGGGTCTGCCAGTCAGTCTGAGCTGCGCCCTTCGGGTCAGTCGTTGACGGCGGCGTGGTGGCGCTCGTCCGGTGCCACGAGGTCCTGGAGGCGGTCCTCCTGCTCGGTCGTGGTGATGAAGAGCAGCTCGTCGCCGGCCTCCATCGCGTCGTCCGGGGTCGGCGCGAGCGGCCGCTCCTCGCGGATGATCGCGACCAGGACGGTGTCGGTGGGCCACTCCACGTCGCCGACCCGGCGCCCGGCGAACCGGCTGCCCTCCGGCAGCGTGATCTCGACCATCGAGGCCCGGCCCTGCTGGAACTCGAAGATGCGCACGAGGTCGCCGATGCTGACGGCCTCCTCGATCAAGGCCGTCATGAGGCGCGGCGTCGACACCGCGACGTCGACGCCCCAGGACTCGTCGAACATCCACTCGTTCTTGGGGTTGTTGACCCGGGCCACGGTGCGCGGCACCCCGAACTCCGTCTTGGCCAGCAGGGACAGCACGAGGTTGGCCTTGTCGTCGCCGGTGGCGGCGACACACACGTCGGACTCCTCGAGCCGGGCCTCCTCGAGGGCGGCGAGCTCGCACGCGTCGGCCAGCAGCCACGACGCCTCGGGGACACGCGAGGCCTGGACGTCGTCGGCGTCCTTGTCGATGAGCAGCACCTGGTGCCCGTTGGCGAGCAGCTCTCGGGCGATGGACCGGCCGACGCTTCCGGCTCCGGCGATGACGACGCGCATGGGGGTTCTCTCCTGAGTGCCGGTCAGTGGGGGGCCGGAGCCTGGTCGCAGAGGCGCTCGACGCGAGCGAGGTCGTCACGCGGAACGACGAGGTGCACGAGGTCGCCCTGCTGCACGACCGTGTCGGGACGCGGCAGCGTGCCCTCCCCGAGGCGCGTGACGTAGGCGACCCGCGTCCCCGTCTGGTCCTCGAGGTCGCTGAGGTGCCGACCGATCCACGGCTCGGCCAGCGGCACCTCCGCGATGACGATCTTGCCGCTGGGATCGGTCAGCTCCGGGACCGCACCCTGGGGCAGCAGCCGCTGGATCATCTGGTCGGAGGTCCAGCGCACCGTGGCCACGGTCGGGATGCCGAGGCGCTGGTAGACCATGGCGCGCTGCGGGTCGTAGATCCGCGCCGCGACGTGCTCGACGCCGAACGTCTCGCGTGCCACCCGGGCGGCCAGGATGTTGGAGTTGTCACCGCTGCTGACCGCGGCGAACGCGTACGCGCCACGGATGCCGGCGGCGATGAGGGTGTCCCGGTCGAAGCCGATGCCGGTGACCGTCTGGCCCTCGAACGAGGTGCCGAGGCGGCGGAACGACGAGGCGTCCGAGTCGATGATGGCGACGTCGTGGCCGTTGCGGCCGAGAGTGCGGGCGAGGGTCGAGCCGACGCGGCCACATCCCATGATGACGAAGTGCACGGACGCGACGCTACACCGTGACGCAGCCCCCGACCGGGCAGCCCGCGCACGGTGCCCGGCCGGCGAAAAGGAAGCACACGGCATACGGCCCCCGGCTGCCCCTCGTGGCACTGGACAGCGCGGTCAGTCAGTGCCCGGGATCCGTCATACAGTGGCGTCGTGCCCGGTACCGGTTCGCTCTTCAAGCGCCTCCTTCTCGGTCGCGCGATGCGCAGCGACAAGCTCGGGGAGACCCTACTCCCGAAGCGGCTGGCGCTACCGATCTTCGCGAGCGACGCGCTCTCGTCCGTGGCCTACGCGCCCGACGAGATCCTGCTCATGCTGGGTCTGGCCGGCGGTGCCTTCGTCGCCACGCACAGCTGGCAGATCACCGTGGCCGTCGTCCTCGTCATGGTCGTCGTCGTCGCGTCGTACCGCCAGAACGTCCACGCCTACCCGTCGGGCGGCGGGGACTACGAGGTGGCGACGGTCAACCTCGGGCCGCGTGCCGGACTGACGGTCGCCAGCGCGCTGCTCGTCGACTACGTCCTCACCGTCGCGGTGTCGATCTCGTCCGGGGTGCAGAACGCGGCCACGGTGCTGGGGTTCGTGCGAGGGCACGAGGTGATCGTGGCGGTGGCCCTGATCGCCTTCCTCACCGCGATGAACCTTCGCGGAGTGCGTGAGTCGGGTAAGGCCTTCGCCGTCCCCGTCTACGCCTTCATGCTGGCCATCATCGGCATGGGCATCTACGGCGTCATCCAGCACTTCACCGGCACGTTGACCCCGGCGGAGAGCGCCCCCCTGACCCTCGTGCCCGAGGAGGGCCAAGGGGTGACCGGGATCGCGGCCGCCTTCCTGCTTCTCCGTGCCTTCTCGTCGGGCTGCGCCGCCCTCACGGGTGTGGAGGCGATCTCCAACGGCGTCCCGGCCTTCAAGAAGCCCAAGAGCGACAACGCCGCGGCGACCCTCCTGCTGATGGGGACGCTCTCGGTGGTCATGCTCGGGTCGATCATCGCGCTCGGCCAGTGGACCGGCATCAAGATGGCCGACAACCCCAGCACCCAGCTGCTGCGGCCGGACGGCCAGCCGGTGGGCGACCTCTACGTGCAGCACACGGTCATCGGCCAGCTCTCGGAGGCGGTCTTCGCCAACTTCACCGTTGGCGTCGTCTTCGTCTCGATCGTGACCGGGCTGATCCTCGTGCTCGCGGCCAACACCGCCTTCAACGGCTTCCCCGTGCTCGGTTCGATCCTGGCCCGCGACGGCTACCTGCCCCGGCAGCTGCACACGCGCGGCGACCGGCTCGCCTTCAGCAACGGCATCCTCATCCTCGCCAGCGCCGCCATCGTCCTCGTCATCGTCTTCAAGGCCGAGGTCACCGCCCTGATCCAGCTCTACATCGTCGGCGTGTTCGTCTCCTTCACGACGTCGCAGATCGGGATGGTCCGGCACTGGACGCGCCACCTCCGGCTCGAGCGCAACGCCAAGGAGCGCGCCCGCATGCAGCGCTCGCGGGTCATCAACGGCGTGGGCGCGGCGATGTCGGCCACCGTGCTGGTCGTCGTGCTGCTGACGAAGTTCCAGGCGGGTGCGAAGTACGCCATCCTCGCCATGGTCGTCCTCTTCGTGCTGATGCTCGGCATCAAGAAGCACTACTCCCGCGTCCGGGACGAGCTCGCCATCGACTGGGACGTCGAACGGCCGATGCTGCCGAGCCACGTGCACGCCATCGTGTGCATCTCCAAGGTGCACAAGCCGACGATGCGTGCCCTCGCGTATGCCCGGGCGAGCCGGCCGACCTACCTCGAGGCGGTCACCGTCGACGTCGACCCCGACGAGACCCAGGCGCTGCTCGACGAGTGGGACAAGCGCGACATCCCGGTGCCGCTCAAGGTGCTCTCGTCGCCCTACCGGCAGATCACCAAGCCGATCCTCGACTACGTGCGCTCGATCCGCAGCGGCAACCCTCGCGACATCGTCACGGTGTACCTGCCCGAGTACGTCCTCGGAAAGTGGTGGGAGCAGGTCCTGCACAACCAGAGCGCACTGCGCCTCAAGGCGCGGCTGCTCTTCACCCCGGGAGTCATGGTCGTCAGCGTGCCGTGGCAGCTCCAGTCCTCGGAGGGTGCCGAGCGCGACTGGATCGACGAGCCGCCGATCAGCGGCTCGGTGCGTGGGGGAGCGCTGTGAGCGGTCGGCAGAACCGGGAGCGCGCGTCCGGTGGGGAGTCCCTCGTCGGCCAGGAGTGGACGGTCGAGGTCGGTGCGGTCGCGCACGGAGGGCACTGTGTGGCTCGCCACCAGGGGCAGGTCCTCTTCGTGCGCCACACGCTGCCCGGTGAGCGCGTGGTCGCAAGGGTGACCGAGGGCCGGGTCGGCGACAGCTTCGTGCGGGCCGACGCCGTCGAGATCCTGGAAGCCGCCCCGGGCCGGGTCGAGCCGCCGTGCCCGTATGCCGCGCCCGGCCGGTGCGGAGGCTGCGACTTCCAGCACGCGTCCCTGCCGACCCAGCGCGACCTCAAGGCCGCAGTCGTGCGCGAGCAGTTCTCCCGGATCGCGGGGCTCGAGGTCGACGTCGAGGTGAAGCAGGTGCCCGGCGACGAGGACGGGCTGAACTGGCGCACCCGTGTGGAGTTCGCGGTCGACCGCACGGGGCGGGCCGGCCTGCGGCGCCACCGATCGCGCGACGTGGTGCCCATCGACAACTGCCTCATCGCCACGCGCAACGTCATCGACTCCGGCGTCCTCGACACCGAGTGGCCCGACCTCGCGGCGGTCGACGTCATCGACGCCGTGCACCCGGACGAGCCGGTGCTCGTGCCGCTGCCCTCGTCGAAGCGGCCGGGCGACGGGGGGCGCGCCGGCTCCGGCGGGACCGGGTCGGAGACCGGCGGGGGACTGGTCGGTGAGCTGGCCAGGGACGGGGAGTGGGAGGGCGAGTACGTCGTCGCGGCCCGCGGCTTCTGGCAGGTGCACCCCGGTGCGGCGTCGACCTTCCTGTCGCGCGTCGTGGCGCTGCTCGGCGCCCAGCCCGGCGACCGCGTGGTCGACCTGTATGCCGGCTCCGGCCTCTTCACGATGCGCCTCGGCGAGCTCGTGGCTCCGGACGGCTTCGTCCTCGGCGTCGAAGGTGACCGCCGTGCCGTCGAGAACGGGGAGGTCAACACCGAGCACCTCGACAACGTCGAGTGGCGGGCCAACCGCGTCGATCGCGAGCTGCGCTCCCTCGGGGGTCAGGACGTGACTGCCGACCTCGCCGTCCTCGACCCGCCGCGCACCGGAGCCGGCAAGGAGGTCATGGCCCTGCTCGCCGAGCTGTCGCCCCGACGGGTGGTCTACGTCGCCTGCGACCCCTCGGCCCTGGCGCGCGACGTCAAGGCGGCGGGGCAGAGCGGCTACACGATGGTGTCCCTCGAGGCGTGGGACGCCTTCCCGATGACCCACCACGTCGAGTGCATCGCGGTGCTGGAGCCGACTCCGGCCTGAGCCGGGCCCGGCTTCGGGCGGGGCTCGTGCATGACGTGCGTCGCCGGCAGGAGAGCATGACCGTCATGTCGTTCAGCTATCCCGTCGCAGTCAAGTTCTCCGAGATCGACCTCGCGGGCGTCGTCTTCAACTCGCACTACCTGACCTGGTGCGAGGACGCGAAGATGGCGTTCCTCGACAGCCTGGGCCACGGGCCGTACTGGTTCGCCGAGTCGGACCGCCTGGCTCTGGTGCGGCACGCCCAGATCGACTGGACGGCAAGCCTCAAGCCGCTCGACCACGCGGACATCCGCGTCGTGGTCGATCGCCTCGGCACGTCGTCGTTCACGCTGCGCCACGAGATCTGGCGCCGCGGCGAGCAGCCCCTCCTCACGGCTACGTGCGTCATCACCTACGTCTGGTTCGACACCGTCGCCGGCGAGAAGGCGCCCCTCGACCCGGACTTCCGCGAAGCCCTTGCCCGCCGCCTGGAGTCTCGCTCGTCCGATGCGCAGGCATCCTGAGCTGAGCGGCCTGAGCGCGGCCCGTGGCCGACCCGGGAAGGTGGGGCACAGCAGTCAGGCGGCGTCCGCCCGGACGTCTGCGGGGCGGGTGACGTAGGACCGCCCGGTGGGTGCCATCCACGTGCATGTGCCATCCGCGTCCATGGTCAGGGCCCAGCCGGGGTGGTGCCTGAAACCGTGATGCGTACGGCACAGGCAGACGAGCTTGCACTCCGTCGCCGATCCGTCCGGATAGCGCACGACGTGGTCGAGATCGCGCCGTCGTGCTGCACGCATGCCCGCAGCGAGCCGAGCCCGGCAGCCCCTGCCCACGGCCGTGAAGGGGGCGGCAGGAGACACGGAGGCGATGACGCGTGAGGATGGCTGGGTACGGGTGTGGACTGACAAGGTCGGGTGCGTGTGGTTAGATATATCTTGACGTCAAGATAAATCGAGCATCGTGACATGAGAGTTGCTGGAAGGAGCCCGTCGTGGGCAGTGTTGACAGCTTCAAGGCCAAGGGGACCCTCGAGGTCGGTGGCCAGTCCTACGAGATCTACCGTCTCGCAGGCGTCGAGGGGCAGGAGACGCTGCCCTACAGCCTCAAGGTCCTCCTCGAGAACCTCCTGCGCACCGAGGACGGCGCGAACATCACCGCCGACCACATCCGCGCGGTCGGCTCCTGGGACGAGAACGCCCAGCCCGACACCGAGATCCAGTTCACGCCCGCCCGCGTGATCATGCAGGACTTCACCGGCGTGCCCTGTGTCGTCGACCTCGCCACGATGCGCGAGGCCGTCGCCGACCTCGGTGGCGACCCCGCCAAGATCAACCCGCTCGCCCCGGCCGAGCTCGTCATCGACCACTCCGTCATCATCGACGTCTTCGGCCGCGCCGACGCCTTCGAGCGCAACGTCGAGATCGAGTACCAGCGCAACCGCGAGCGCTACCAGTTCCTGCGCTGGGGCCAGACCGCGTTCGACGACTTCAAGGTCGTCCCCCCGGGCACCGGCATCGTCCACCAGGTCAACATCGAGCACCTCGCCCGCACCGTCATGGTCCGCGAGATCGACGGCGAGCGCGTCGCCTACCCCGACACGTGCGTCGGCACGGACTCGCACACCACGATGGTCAACGGACTCGGCGTGCTCGGCTGGGGCGTCGGCGGCATCGAGGCCGAGGCGGCCATGCTGGGCCAGCCGGTGTCGATGCTCATCCCGCGTGTCGTCGGCTTCAAGCTGAGCGGCACCATCCCGACCGCTGCCACCGCGACCGACGTCGTCCTCACGATCACCGAGATGCTGCGCAAGCACGGCGTCGTCGGCAAGTTCGTCGAGTTCTACGGCGAGGGCGTCTCGCAGGTGCCGCTCGCCAACCGCGCCACCATCGGCAACATGAGCCCCGAGTTCGGCTCGACGTGCGCGATCTTCCCGATCGACGACGTCACGCTCGAGTACCTGCGCCTCACCGGCCGCTCCGACGAGAGCGTCGCCCTCGTCGAGGCGTACGCCAAGGAGCAGGGCATGTGGCTGACGGCCGGTCCCGACCAGCCCGAGGCCCGCTACAGCGAGTACCTCGAGCTCGACCTGTCGACGGTCGTCCCGTCGATCGCCGGTCCCAAGCGCCCGCAGGACCGCATCGCGCTCACCGACGCCAAGTCCGCCTTCCGCCGGGTGCTCCCGACGTACGTCGCGCACGACGAGGGCGAGTCCGGCAACGCCGAGTCCTTCCCGGCCAGCGATCCCGGCGTGGACGACGGTGGCGACAGGCCGGCCGACGGCGCGACCAACGGCCGTCCGTCCAACAAGGTGTCGGTGACCGACGCCGAGGGCCGCGAGTTCGACATCGACCACGGCATCGTCTCGATCGCCTCGATCACGAGCTGCACCAACACCTCCAACCCCTCGGTCATGATGGCGGCCGCGATGCTGGCCAAGAATGCCGTCGAGAAGGGCCTCTCGGTCGCCCCGTGGGTCAAGACCTCCATGGCCCCCGGGTCCAAGGTCGTCACCGGCTACTACGACAAGGCCGGCATGTGGCCCTACCTGGAGAAGCTCGGCTTCCACCTCGTCGGCTACGGCTGCACGACGTGCATCGGCAACTCGGGGCCGCTCAATGACGAGATCTCCAAGGCGATCAACGAGAGCGATCTCGCCGTGACGTCGGTCCTCTCGGGCAACCGCAACTTCGAGGGCCGCATCAACCCCGACGTGAAGATGAACTACCTCGCGAGCCCACCGCTCGTCATCGCCTACGCGCTGGCCGGCACGATGGACTTCGACTTCGAGTCGGAGCCGCTCGGCCAGGACGCCGACGGCAACGACGTCTTCCTGAAGGACATCTGGCCGGCTCCCGCCGACGTCGAGCGCACCATCGCGGCCTCGATCAGCCAGGAGATGTTCACCGAGGACTATGCCGACGTGTTCGCCGGTGACGAGCGCTGGCAGTCGCTGCCGACGCCGGAGGGCGACACGTTCGCCTGGGACGCCGAGTCGACGTACGTGCGCAAGCCCCCGTACTTCGACGGCATGTCGATGGAGACGACCCCGGTCGCCGACATCGACGGCGCCCGCGTGCTCGCCAAGCTCGGTGACTCCGTCACGACCGACCACATCAGCCCCGCCGGCGCGATCAAGAACGACAGCCCGGCCGGCCGCTACCTCGCCGAGCACGGCATCGAGCGCAAGGACTTCAACTCCTACGGCTCTCGCCGCGGCAACCACGAGGTCATGATCCGTGGCACCTTCGCCAACATCCGCCTGAAGAACCTCCTGCTCGACGGTGTGGAGGGCGGCTTCACACGCGACTTCACCAGGGGCGGCGAGCAGACGACGATCTACGACGCCGCGCAGAGCTACGCCGAGGCCGGCACGCCGCTCGTGATCCTGTCGGGCAAGGAGTACGGCTCCGGCAGCTCGCGTGACTGGGCGGCCAAGGGCACCAGCCTGCTGGGGGTCAGGGCTGTCATCGCCGAGAGCTACGAGCGCATCCACCGCTCCAACCTCATCGGCATGGGCGTCATCCCGCTGCAGTACCCCGCCGGCCAGAACGCCGAGTCGCTCGGGCTCGACGGCACCGAGACCTTCACGATCACCGGCATCACAGCGCTCAACGAGGGTGACACGCCCAGGACCGTCAAGGTCGTTGCCGCGAAGGAGTCGGGTGAGACGGTCGAGTTCGACGCCGTCGTGCGCATCGACACCCCGGGAGAGGCCGACTACTACCGCAACGGCGGCATCCTCCAGTACGTCCTGCGCTCGCTCGTCAACAGCTGACCTGCGACGCCCGACGGGCCCCGCACGCCGCTCCGCGCGGTGTGCGGGGCCCGTCGTCGTCCCGGCCGATGGCGTATGCCGTCCCGCCGGCTGGGTGCCCGACGCGCGGACCCGACGGGGCGGCATACGCAGGCTGGTGGCATGCTCGTCGCGTGAGCGAGCGACATGTCGTCCTGACCCTCTGGGAGACCGGCTTCGACTGGTCCGCGGCGGTCGGGGTGGACTACGCGGACGTCCACGAGGACGGAGCTCCGGTCGTGACCTACCGGGCTCGGACCTGGGAGTCGCCGATCGTCGAGCTGCCTTTCGCCGCAACGGAGCTCATCCCGTCGTGGAATGCCCGCACCCCGGCCGGCACCTGGCTGCACGTCGAGGGCCGGGTGGGCGACTCGTCCGGCTGGACGCCGTGGGTGACCTTCGCGCGGTGGGCCGAGGACGACCCGGCGGGGGAGTCGCCGATCACCAGGACGACGGTGCGGGAGCAGGCCTGCGGGGCGGGCAGGGTCGACACCGATGCCTGGCTGGCAGCGGCGGGGCACGCGTTCGACCGCTGGCAGCTGCGCGTCACCGCGCTCGCGTTTCCTGCCGACGAAATCGCCTGGCCCACAGTCACGCTCGTCGCGGCCGCCGCCTCACGCTTCGAGATCACCACTGACGAGCCGACGACTGAGCCCAGGCGGGCACGGGCCCTCGAGATCGCCGTCCCGCCCCACTCGCAGCGCCTCCACGTGGACACCTTCCCCGAGTGGGACAACGGCGGCCAGTCGTGGTGCTCGCCGACGTCGACGACGATGCTCCTCGGGCACTGGGGCCTGGCGCCCGGACCCGAGGAGTGGAGGTGGGTCGGCCACGACAGCGACCCTGCCGTCGTCCACGCGGTGCGCCGCGTCTACGACCGTGCCTATGGCGGGGCGGGCAACTGGGCGTTCAACACCGCCTACGCAGGCGCGCGCGGGCTGCGCGCCTACGTGACGCGCCTGCGCGACCTCACCGAGGCCGAGGCCTTCGTGGCCGCAGGCATCCCGCTCGTGGTGTCGGTGAGCTTCCGCAAGGACGAGCTGGACGGCGCAGGCTATGACACGAACGGTCACCTGCTGACCATCGTCGGGTTCACGGCGGAGGGGGATGTCGTCTCCAACGACCCCAACTCCCACCGCATCGCGAGCAACGACCAGGTCAGAACCGTCTACCGGCGCGACCAGTTCGAGCGGGTCTGGCTCGGCGACAACGGGGGCCTCGCCTACGTCATGAACCCCCACGCCACCGCGCTGCCGGAGCCGCCGCCGGAGGCCAACTGGGCATGAGCACGGTCAAGCGCGCGTAAATTTCCTGCGCGCGGCGCTCGTATGGCGAGAATCTTGCACACCAACGCCCCGAATCCTGTCGGCGCGGGTGTTGACTGACCGCGCCCCCAGCCCCGTCAGGAAGGTGCGCCATGACGCATTCCCCCGCCCCTGCTCCCGGCTCCCCGAGCCGCCGCGTCCTCCTCGGCTCCGCCGCGGGCGTCACCCTGGCCGGCATCGCCGGCACGGGATCCGCCGTCGCAGCGGGTCGGCCCGGCACGTCCGACACGAGCGACCGTCGCGTCTCCTACCGCGAGTGGAGCGGCCGGGACTTGCGTGTCCGCCGCTTCTCCGGCACGTGCGACTACGTCGACCCGTTCGATCCCACTGCCGCGTCCCGCACCTACGACGTCGCCACGTGGGTGTCGCCCGTCGTGCGACCCGGTTTCGGGCTGACCGAGCTCGTCGCGTCGTGGAACGCCGACACCCCGGGCGGCTCGTGGATCGAGGTGTCGGTCCGCGGACGTAGCGCCGGCATCGCCACGAAGGAGTACGTCCTCGGGCGCTGGTGCCGTTTCGACCCGGCCCAGGGCGGCGGCATCAGCCGCACGTCGGTCGACGGCCAGGGTGACCCCGTGGCCACGGTCTACACCGACACGCTGGCGACCCGCACCGGACACGTCCTCGACGAGTGGCAGCTCGTCGTCCGGCTGATGCGCCCAACAGGGACGCGGCACGCGCCCCGGCTGCGCTCGGTCGGGGCCATGGCCTCGGCCCTGCCCGACACGGAGCGGGTGCCACGCAGCCCCAACGGCCGGGCTCGCGGGCGAGTCCTCGACGTGCCGACCTTCTCGCAGGAGACGCACATCGGCCACTTCCCCCAGTGGGACAACGGGGGAGAGGCCTGGTGCTCCCCGACCTCGACCTCGATGGTTCTCGCCTACTGGGGTGCGGGGCCCCGTCGGGACGAGACGGCCTGGGTCACCGAGGCGCTGCCCTCGGAGGTGGACCCGCAGGTCGACTTCGCCGCGCGCAACGTCTTCGACTACACCTACGACGGCGCCGGGAACTGGCCGTTCAACGCCGCCTACGCCGCCACGCGTCCGCGGATGCGGGCGTTCGTCACCCGGCTCCGGTCGCTGACCGAGGCCGAGGAGTTCATCGCCTCGGGCATCCCGCTGGTCACGTCCGTCTCCTTCAAGAAGGGCGAGCTCGACGGCGCCGGCTACGGCACGAACGGCCACCTCATGGTCGTCGTCGGGTTCACCGAGACCGGCGACGTCGTCTGCAACGACCCGGCCTCGCACCTGATCGCCGGCAACGACCACGTGAGGGTCGTCTACGACCGCGAACAGTTCGAGAACGTCTGGGTGCCCCACAGCGGCGGCATCGTCTACGTCATCCACCCGGAGCGCCACCACCTGCCGAGGGCCCCGCGTCACGAGCCCAACTGGTGACCTGACCCGGTGTGTGCGCGGGCGCCCACTCGCGTGGGCCACCGCGTACGCCGTCAGCGGCCGAGGCCCGATCTGGGGTCGCGGTCGGTGACGCAGTAGAGCACGCCGGCCGGGTCGCGCAGGGTGGTCCAGCCACCACCGTGGTCGGCGACCACCGTGGCGCCCAGGCCCCGGTGCCGCGCGACCTCGGTGGGCCGGTCGTCGCACGCCAGGTCGAGGTGGCCGCTCACCGGTCCCGTGGCCGGCCCGTCCAGCCGCTGGAGCAGCAGGCGGATCGGTATGCCGTCCGGGCGCACCAGGTGGCGGAACTCCGGCCGCCGCACCGAGCCGCGCACCGGCCACCCCGTCAGTGCTGACCAGAAGGTGCACTCGGTGTCGTAGCGCTCGGGCGGGATGTCGAGGCATACCTGGTCGACGACGCTCTCGTGCTGCTGGGGCCACCGGGTCGGCCACGGCCGCTGCGCCAGCGGCTCGTGGACGAGGCAGAAGACGAAGCCACCGGGGGAGTGCAGCACGGCGTACCCGTGCTCCGACCAGTGCACGGCCTCGGCGCCCAGCCCCTCTGCGCGGGCCGCGGACTCGACTGCCGACGCGACGTGCAGGTCGAGGTGGATGCCGGGGCCGGTGACCTCGCCGCCACCGGCGCCCATGCGCTGGATCTTGACGTAGGGGTCCCCGACCGGCGGGAGCAGCGTCGTGAACTCCGCGTCGTCTCCGCGGGCCGGCGACACGGCATATCCCGTCACTGCTGCCCAGAAGCGGGTGCCCGCCGCGTGGACGTCCGGAGGAAGGTCGAGGAACACCGTGACCCAGCTGACCGTCGTCATGGTCCGAGAGTAGGCGAGGCAGACTGGGACCATGGCCCCCGCGACACCCTCCTCGCACACCCCGCCGGGGTGGCCGCCGGGCGTCCCGCCGGCGCACACGCCGGGCTGGGAGGAGCGGGCCGTGCTGTGGCTGCTCGACCAGTGCCCGCCGGACTACCGGGCGTATGCCGGGTGGCGGCGGCACCCGATCGCGCTCGCCTGGCTGGCCGGCCGGCACCTCGACGGCCAGGTGGTGGCCATGCGGGACGCCTGGCGGGAGGCTCGGGTCGCCATCGGACCCCACGTGCCGGCCGAGGCGCTGACCGAGATCCTCGGTCAGATCGAGGCCGAGGGCATTCGGCTGCTGGCCGCCTCGCGGTCCACCCGCCTGCTGCACGAGGCGCTCCAGGGCAAGGTCTTCGCGCCGCGGCTGTGAAGGTCCTGTGACGGCTTCGACAGGGCTTGGTGCCAGCTTTGGGAGCACCCGCACGTCGACCCGTAGACTCGATCGACCCACCGCGTCGCACGACGACCGGTGAGCCGGACTGACGACAGACCCGAGAGGACGACGCAGCGTGGCCCTGCTGGAGACGATCACGAGCCCCACGGCGCTCAAGGCGCTGCCGGCGACCCAGCTGCCCGCCCTCGCCGAGGAGATCCGCACCTTCCTCGTCACGGAGGTCTCCAAGACCGGGGGCCATCTGGGCCCGAACCTCGGCGTGGTGGAGCTGACCATCGCGATGCACCGCGTCTTCGACTCCCCGCACGACACCATGGTCTTCGACACCGGCCACCAGGCCTACGTGCACAAGCTGCTGACGGGCCGGCAGGACTTCAGCCGGCTCAAGAAGCAGGGCGGCCTGTCCGGCTACCCGAGCCGCGTGGAGTCGGAGCACGACGTCGTCGAGAACTCCCACGCGTCGACCGCCCTCTCGTGGGCCGACGGCATCGCCAAGGGCCGCCGTCTCGCCGGTGAGAGCGACCGCCACACCGTCGCCGTCATCGGGGACGGCGCGCTGACCGGCGGCATGGCCTGGGAGGCGATCAACAACATCGCCGTCGACAAGACGCTGCCGCTCGTCATCGTCGTCAACGACAACGAGCGCTCCTACGCCCCGACCATCGGCGGCCTCGCCGACCACCTCGCCACGCTGCGCACCACCCGCGGCTACGAGCGCTTCCTCGACTGGGGCAAGCGCTCCCTCGCGAGGACGCCCGTCGTCGGCGGCGCGATGTTCGAGACGCTGCACGGCGTCAAGAAGGGCATCAAGGACATCGTCGCGCCGCAAGGCATGTTCGAGGACCTCGGACTGAAGTACCTCGGCCCCGTCGACGGCCACGACGAGCAGGCCGTCGAGCGGGCGCTGCGCAAGGCCAAGGAGTTCGGCGGACCGGTCCTCGTGCACGTCATCACCCAGAAGGGTCGGGGCTACCAGCCGGCCATCGACGACCAGGCCGACCAGTTCCACGGCGTCGGCAAGTTCAACCCCGAGACGGGCCTGCCCTTCGAGGTGTCCGGGCGCATCTGGACCGACGAGTTCAACGAGGAGATGGTGGCGATCGGTCGCGACCGGCCGGACGTCGTCGCCCTCACGGCCGCCATGCTCATCCCGGTCGGTCTCGACGGCTTCGCGGCCGCCTACCCCGGCCGGGTCTTCGACGTCGGCATCGCCGAGCAGCACGCCGTGACGATGGCCTCGGGCCTCGCGTACGCCGGGATGCACCCCGTCGTCGCCGTCTACGCCACCTTCCTCAACCGCGCCTTCGACCAGCTGCTCATGGACTGCGCCCTCCACCGGGCCGGCATCACCTTCGTCCTGGACCGCGCAGGGGTCACGGGTAGCGACGGCGCCTCGCACAACGGCATGTGGGACATGACGCTCACCTCCATCGTCCCCGGCCTGCGGCTCGCCGCACCCCGCGACGGCGAGCAGGTGCGCAAGCAGCTGCGCGAGGCGGTCGACGTCTCGGACGGTCCCACCGTCATCCGCTTCCCGAAGGGTGATGTCGGCGACCCGCTCCTGGCGGTGCGCAGCATCGGCGACGTCGACGTGCTGTTCGAGAATGCCGGCGAGGAGGTCGACCTGCTCGTCGTGGGCGTCGGCGCGTTCGCCGGTCTGGCCACGGAGGCGGGCGAGAAGATCGCGGCCCACGGCCGGACGGTCCGGGTGGTCGACCCCCGGTGGGTGCTGCCGGTCAGCGACGCGGTCGTCGACCTCGCACGCCGTGCGGGCGCCGTGGCCGTCGTCGAGGACAACCTCGTCAGCGGCGGGGTCGGCGCGGCCGTCACCCAGGCGCTGAGAGAGGCCGGCATGGACGTGCCTGTCCACCTCTTCGGCATCCCCAAGCACTTCCTCGAGCACGCGTCACGCGGTCAGATCCTCGAGGAGCTCGGTCTGACGGCCGACCACGTCGTCGCCGACCTGGAGCCGCGCCTCTGAGCTCTGTCTCACGGCCGCACCTCCGAGTCGTACCTCCGGGCCGCGCCCAGCGCTGCCCCAGCAGGACTGCCTACGATCGGGGACATGCAGCTTCGAGACGCGAACGACGTTACGACCGCCCCCATCGCAGCCCTCGGTCTGGTCGGCGGCTACGTCGTGGCCCGGGAGAGCGGCATACGTCCGCTGGGCGGGGTGGTGCTCGGCGCGGCCGGCCTCTACGCCGGACGCACCTGGGTGGCGAAGGCCGGTGCTGCCGCCGCAGCCGGCCTCGCGGCGGTCTACCTCGGCGGCTTCGGCGCCTCCCACCCACTGGCCAAGAAGATCGGCGCGTGGCCGTCGGTCCTCACGGTGGCCGCTGTCAGCGCCGCCGCCTCGTGGGCGGTGGCCGACCGGCGTTCCTGACCGACACCCCGTGCCGGTGGCGGCCCCACATGTGATCGCCACCTTTGTGGGCTCCGGTCCCACCGCCGGCCGTGTGGCACTGAACTACCTTCGCGGAAACGGTGGGGCGTCAACGGATCTCGTCGCAGCACACGCGCGAGCGCCCGCCAGAGGTGGAGGACATCGGTGTCCAAGCGGTGGAGTGTCGCGCTCGCGAGCGCCATGATCACGCTGTCGGTCGCGGCTTGCGGCTCTCCGGGGCAGCCGGGGGCACCGGCCGGGGACAACGGAACGGGTGCGCCCTCGGGTGGCGCCGCCGCTCCTTACAAGGTGGGCCTCGTCTACTCGAAGTCCGGTCCCCTCGCCAGCTACGGCGAGCAGTACCGCCAGGGGCTGACGGTCGGCATCGACTACGCCACAAGGGGCACGGGTGCGGTGGCCGGCCACCAGATCGCCATCACCGAGCAGGACGATGCCGGTGACCCGGCCAAGGCCGTCGCCTCGGCGACCGACCTCATCGGCCAGGGCAACACCATCATCGCCGGGTCGACGTCGAGCGGGGTGGCCCTGCAGGTGGCGCCGCTCGCCAAGGACAACAAGGTCCTCTTCATCTCCGGCCCGGCCGCCGCCGACGCGGTCACCGGCGCCAACCGCTACACCTTCAGGTCCGGTCGCCAGACGTATCAGGACGTCGCGACGGCCGGCAGCATCCTCGGCGACGTCAAGGGCAAGAAGGTGACCGTCCTCGCGCAGGACAGCGCCTTCGGCAAGGCCAACGTCGCGGCGGTGACGTCGATCCTCGGCGCGAAGGGCGCGACGGTCAGCTCCGTCGAGGTCCCGGCCGCGGCCACCGACCTGACCCCCTTCGCGACCAAGGTCAAGGGCGCGGCGCCCGACCTGCTCTTCGTCGCCTGGGCCGGTGCCAACGCAACGGCGATGTGGACGACGCTCGGCCAGCAGGGCGTCTTCGACTCCACCAAGGTCGTCACCGGCCTCGACATCAAGGCGACGCACGCGCTCTTCGGCGAGGTGGCCACCAAGATCAACTTCCTCTCGCACTTCTTCGAGGGCGCCGCCGACAACGCCGCCTACCAGGCGCTGGACGCCGGCCTGAAGAAGCAGGGCGCCACCGTCGACCTCTTCACCACCGACGGCTTCGTCGCGGGGCAGATGATCGTGCACGCGCTGGAGGCGGGTGGCGGCGACGTCGACAAGATGGTCACGGCCCTCGAGGGCTGGAAGTTCGACGGCCCCAAGGGCTCGCTCGAGATCCGCGCCGAGGACCACGCGCTGCTGCAGCCGATGTTCACGGCCACCCTGAAGAAGGACGGCAGCAACGTCGTCCCGCAGCTCGTCGACACCCTCGACGCCGACGCCGTGGCACCGCCCGTCGCCCCCTTCAAGTGATCGGACCCTGCCGACGTGATCAGCGCAGAGGCTGTCGGCTGGAAGGTCGGCGGCGCCCAGATCCTCGACGACGTCTCCCTGACCGTGGGGGCCGGTGAGCTGCTCGGCATCATCGGCCCCAACGGGGCGGGCAAGTCCTCGCTCGTCAACATCCTCAGTGGGGTGACCAGGCCCTCCAGCGGCCGGATCACGTTGCAGGACAGAGACGTCACTCCGGACAGCGCGACGCGCCGTGCCCGGATGGGCCTCGCCCGCTCCTTCCAGACATCGGCCCTGTTCGACGGGCTCACGGCCGGGGAGAACGTCCGGCTCGCGGTGCAGGCCGCGGGTGCGGCGCCGTTCTCGCCCTTCCGTGCGGCGGGGTCGTCCTCGACGGGTGTCATCGAGCGGCTGCTCTCACGCGTGCGTATGCCGGGTCGCGCGCACACGCCGGCCCGTGACCTGTCGCACGGCGACCGTCGCAAGCTCGAGCTCGCCATGGCCCTCGCCTCCGAGCCGGCCGTGCTGCTCCTCGACGAGCCGATGGCGGGGGTGTCGGCCGAGGACGTGGACGGCCTCACCGAGATCATCGGCGAGGTGCGCGACTCGGGCGTCGCCGTCGCGATGGTCGAGCACCACATGCACGTCGTTCTCGGTCTCGCCGACCGCGTCGCAGTGCTGCACCATGGGCAGCTGCTGGCCGTTGGTGCGCCGGCCGAGGTGACGGGTGACGAGCGCGTCCAGCAGGCCTACCTGGGAGAAGCACTGTGACCGAAGAGAACCCGGCGAGCCGGGATGCCATGGACCCGGCGCCCGTGCTGGAGATCGACGACGTGCACGTCCGCTACGGCGGCTCGCACATCCTCCAGGGTGTCTCCTTCGACGTGCCGGCGACCGGCGTGACTGCGCTGCTCGGCCGGAACGGCGTCGGCAAGACGACGACCCTGAAGTCGATCATCGGTCTGGCGCCGCGGACCGGACGGATCAGCTTGCAGGGCAAAGAGATCCAGACCCAGTCGACGGCGCGGATCGTGCGCGATGGGATCGGCTACGTGCCCGAGGACCGGGAGGTCTTCGGCGGCCTGACCGTCGACGAGAACCTCCGGCTCGTCGACCCGGTTCAGGGCGTCGACGCCCCGGTGGTCGCACAGCTCTTCCCCGACCTCGTGACCCGCCGGGGACAGCGTGCCGGGACCCTCTCGGGCGGGCAGCAGCAGATGGTGTCGCTGGCCCGGGTGCTGCTGCGGCGGAACGCCCTGCTGCTCATCGACGAGCCGACGAAGGGCCTCGCTCCCAAGCTCGTCACCGAGGTCGCGGACGTGCTCGCCGAGGTGGCGCGCACCACGCCGATCCTGCTCGTCGAGCAGAACCTCCCCCTCGTGCGGCGGATCGCGGACCGGGTCATCGTGCTCGACGCCGGCAAGGTCGTCCACCGTGGGGCCGCTGCCGACCTCGTGGGCGACGCCGACCTGACGCGAGAGCTGCTCGGCGTCTCCATGCGACGGGAGGTGGCATGAGCGACCTCGTCCTGCTCCTCGTCACCGGCCTCGGTCTCGGCGCCCTCTACTTCATCGCGGCGAGCGGGCTGAGCCTCATCTACGGCCTCATGGGGGTGCTCAACTTCGCCCACGGTGTCTTCATGACGGCGGGGGCGTATGCCGCCTGGCTGACGATGCGCGCCCTGCCCGCCTCATGGCCGGTGGCCGGCCGGCTCGTCGTCGGGGTCCTCGCGGCCGTCGCGGTCGGGGCCGTGGTGGGGCTCGTCGTCGAGGTCGTGCTCATCCGGCCGCTCTACCGCCATCACATCCAGCAGGTGCTCGTCACCGTCGGCCTGTCCCTCGCGGGCGTCGCTGCAGCGCAGGGCATCTGGGGCGCCGACGCGCGGGCGGTCGAGCAGCCCGCATGGATGGGGGGGACGACCGACCTCCTCGGGGCGCGGCTGCCGAACGACCGCTTCGTCTACCTGCTCGTCGCCCTCGCGCTCTTCGCCGGCCTGCTCGCGCTGCTGCACCTGACCAGGCTCGGGCTCGTCATCCGGGCCGGTGTCGAGAACCGGACCATGGTGGAGGCCCTGGGCATCAACGTGCAGCGGACCTTCACCGTCGTCTTCGCCCTCGGCGGCGCCGCGGCCGGTCTGGCCGGGGTGCTCTACGCGCAGTACGCCGGAGCCGTTTCACCGGCGCAGGGCGGCTCGCTGCTCATCTTCGCCTTCATCGTCGTCGTCATCGGCGGCATGGGCTCGCTCACGGGCACCGCTGTCGCTGCCGTCGCCGTGGGGCTCGTCCAGCAGCTCGCCAACTACTACGCGGCCAGCGGTGTCGGTGACCTGTCGGTCGTGCTCCTCCTCGCGCTGGTGCTCCTGCTCCGACCGACCTCCCTGAAGGGAGCGACTTCATGACGTCGCGCACGGACCACCTGACGGAAACGCATACGCCCGCGGTGACGGACGGCGACGGAAACCTGACGACCAGCTCGCCGACGGCAAGAGGGGAGGGGCGCCTCGGCGCGCGCCGGCTGCTCCGGGCTCTGCCCGCCGTCGTCGCCCTCGCCGTGCTCGCGTACCTGCCGTACCTGCCCGTCGAGCTGCCCGGCATCCTCCCGGGCCGCGTCAACGCCCCCGGCTCGATGCAGCTGCTCGCGACGTGCCTCGTCATCGGGGGCATCGCCCTGAGCTACGACGTGCTCTTCGGCCGCACCGGACTGCTCAGCTTCGGGCACGCACTGTTCGTCGCGGCCGGCAGCTACCTGCTGACGATCTCGCTCTCCACGTGGGCGCTGCCGCTGCCGCTCGCGGTGCTCGTGGCGCTCCTCCTCTCGACGGTGCTCGCGCTCGTCGTGGGCGCGATCGCCCTGCGCGTCGGTGGCATCGCGTTCGCAATGGTGACGCTGGCGTTCGCGCAGGCCGCCTCGATCATCGTCATGCGCAACCCCGGCGGCGTGACCGGTGGCGAGGAAGGCCGGCCGCTCGAGCGCGACGCCGTGCCGGACCTGCTCGTCGGGGTGGCCAACGCGCCCTACCGCTACTGGCTGGCGCTGGGCTTCGTCGTGCTGACCTGGGTCGTCGTCACCCTCCTCGTGCGCTCGCGGGCCGGTCACGCGATGGCCGCCGTGCGCGAGAACGAGCAGCGTGCCGGGGTCCTGGGGCTCGGGACCTACCGCGTCAAGCTCCTCGCCCTCGTCGTCGGGTCCTTCCTCGGCGCGCTCGGTGGCATCGTCCACGCCCTCGTGCTGGGTGGCTCCAACCCGCACCTGACGACGTCGGAGTTCACCCTCTCGCTCCTCGTCATGGTTGTGCTCGGAGGTGCCGGGGGCCGGTGGGGTGCGGTCCTCGGCGGGGTGCTCTACACCTACGCGGACGCCCGGCTCGTCGAGGTGAGCAACGCCGGGTTCCTGCAGGACCTTCCCGCCGTCGTGCGCCAGGTGCTGTCCCAGCCGCTCTTCATCCTCGGTGCCTTCTTCGTCGTCGTGGTCTACTTCGCGCCTTCGGGCCTGACCGGGCTCGGCGGCAGGCTGATCCGGAGGTCAGCGTCCAGATGAGCACCACTCCGTCCGCCTTCGTCATCGAGCTGCCCGAGGGCAGCCTCGCGATCCACGACCTCAGTCTCGGCACCCCGGTCGCCGACGCTCCTGTTGTGCTCGCCGTCCACGGCATCACCGCGAACGGCCTCTCGTGGCGGCGGGTCGCCGACGAGGTCGGGCACCGCCACGGGCCTGGCGCCGTGCGCTTCCTGGCCCCGGACCTGCGCGGGCGCGGTGACAGCCGCACGGCTCCCGGGCCCTACGGCCTGGGCGCGCACGTGGAGGATCTCACCTCGATCGCCACCGTGTTCGGCGCCGCCCCGCTGCTCGTCGGGCACTCCATGGGTGCCTTCATCGCGGCCCTGGCCGCAGCTCGCCACCCGGACCGCTTCCCGGCTGCGGTGCTCGTCGACGGTGGCCTCGCCTTCCCGGTGCCGGACGACCTGGACGTCGACGCCGCGCTCCAGTCGGTCATCGGTCCGGCCATGGACCGGCTCTCCATGCGCTTCGCCGACCCAGCGGCCTACCTCGACTTCTGGTCGGGTCACCCCGCCCTCGGGCCGGTGCTCGACGGGCCCGCTGGTGACGCCGCCCGCGCCTACATCGGGCACGACCTGGTCCAGGACCCCGCCGACGGGCAGTGGCACAGCACCTGCGTGCTCGAGGCCGTGCGCGTCGACGGCGCCGACGTCATGGCCGATCGTGAGGCCCACGCCGGCCTGCGCACCGCCGTCGACCGCGGGGTGCGTGCCGAGCTCGTCTGGGCGGCCAGGGGGCTGCTCGACGAGCCGCAGGGACTCTACGACGAGGGGCGCCTGCAGGGCCTGCACCTGCCGACCGGGGTGCGCAGCACACGGGTCGACGCCAACCACTACGACGTGATCCTCGGCGACCGCGGGGTCCCTGCGGTCGCCGATGCCATCGACCAGTTGCTCGCGGGCTGAGGGCTGACGCGGTCAGGTCGAGCCCTGGAGCGCTCGCAGCCGCAGGGCGAGCTGGAGCTCGAGGGCGTGGTCGGGCTGCTGCCAGGACTCCCCGAGCAGGACCGCGATGCGCTCGAGGCGCTGGGAGACGGTGTTGACGTGGACGTGGAGCGACCCAGCGGCGTGCCTGGGACTGCCGCCGGCCGCGAAGTAGGCAGCGAGAGTCCCGACGAGGTCGGTGCCGCGCCGCGCGTCGTAGTCGAGCAGCGGTCCGAGCAGCGTGCGGACGTACTCGTCGACGTCGGGGGAGGAGCCGACGATGAGGCCGGCGAAGCCGAGATGGGTGGCGGCGGCGCCCTTGCCGCGGTGACCGAGGGCGATGAGCGCCCCGACCGTACGGTGCGCCTCCTCGTGGGCCTGCGTGATGCCGTCGACGTCCGTCACCGGACCGGCCCCGGCCACCGTCACGCACGTACGTCTGCCGATCCGTGCGGCCGTCTCGCGGGCGAGGGCGTCGGGATCCGCGCCCGGCACCAGGGCGATGACGTCCCCGTCGTGCGACCCGACGAGGGAGCCGTCACCGGTCGCCGCGCTCGCCGAGATGAGCAGGGCCCGGTGCCCGTCCGGGTCCTCGCCGCGCAGCACCAGCAGGCAGAACGGCCGTTGGGGGTCGAAGCCGACCGTGTGGGCGAGCGACAGCCGCTCGGCCCGTGAGCCGCGGACGCTGACGAGGTCGCTGACGAGCCGGTTGCGCGCGGACTGGCGCGCGTCGGCGGCCTGTCGCTCGAACAGCAGGACGAGGGCCGTGACGACCCCGGCGCGCTCCACCGTGCGTTGGTCGGAGTCGCTGAGGGTCGGCCCGCCGACGTAGATGGTGCCCAGCCGCTCGCGGGCCGCCGTGACCGCCACGGCATACACGCCCTCGCGCTCGACGAGGCGGCCGGCGCCCAGGCCGGGAAGGGCGGCGAGGGCGGCGAACGGGTTGGCGCCGCCCGGCCGGGGCGCAGGGGCAGGTCCGGCGCAGCTGTGCCGCTGACCGTCGTGGTCGACGAGCACCGCCCAGCCGCCGAGCAGCTCCGCGAGGGCGTGCGTGATGTCGTCGACCCCGCCTCCGCCGAGCACGAGGGAGGCGAAGCGGTCGTGCGCAGCCGCCGCCTTCTCCACGCCCTCGGCATACTGCCGCACCGTCTCGTGGGCGTCGGAGAGGGCGGCCAGGGCGTTCTCGGCGTCGGCGAGGGCCCGCGTCTGCACTAGGGTCACCGCCGCGAGCGTCGCGAGGTTGCCCAGGAGCGCGACCTCCTCGCGGGTGAAGGGACGTGCGGACCGGTTGGCCGCGAAGAGCACGCCGACGAAGTGGGACTCCACGATCAGCGGCGTGCCGCAGATGGCGATGATGCCCTCCTCGCCCACGGCGCCGTCGATCGCCGTGGTGTGCCGGAAACGCTCGTCGGCCCAGTAGTCGGCCGTCCAGTACGGCTTGTGCGTGGAGGCGACGAGCCCCCCGAGGCCGGCACCGAGCGCCAGGCGCACGGACTGGAACGCGGCGGACACGGACCCGTCCGTGGCGCGCATGAAGGTGTCGCCCACCTCGGGGTCGTAGAGCGTGAGGTAGGCGAGGTCCGTGCCGACGAGGCGCCGGGCGCGGCGGACGATGGCGTCGAGCACCGAGCCGGGGTCGCTGGCGGTGGCGAGCTCACGGGCCGTGTCGAGCAGGGCGGCGAGCCCCGCCTCCCGGTGCTGGTGCACCTCGCGCGCCCCCGCGATCCGCAGCGCCAGGTCGCGGGCGACGGTCGGTGCGTCGGCCGCTGCGATCTCGGCGACGGATACGTCGGCCGCGAGGAGCTCCAGCAAGTGCAGGACCTGCTCCAGCTGCTGTGCCGGCGCTGGCTGCTGCACCCCGTGGGCGGGCGGCTGGGTGTCGCTTCGGGTGGGCACGGGCAGATCCTAGGCGGGTCGCGTCAGCTGATGGGTCCTCGGCGGTGCTGCAGCTGCAGTCAGTGCGCGGTCCAGCCGCCGTCCATCGAGAAGGCCGTCCCACTGACGGAGGCCGAGGCGGGGCCGCAGAGGAAGAGCACGAGGGCCGCGACCTCGTCGGGCTCCACCAGGCGCTTGACGGCCACGGGGGCCAGCATCACCTTCTCGAGGACCTCCGTCTCCGGTATGCCGTGGGCGCGGGCCTGGTCGGCGACCTGCTTCTCGACGAGAGGCGTACGCACGTAGGCCGGGTTGATGCACGTGGAGGTGACGCCGTGGGGCCCGCCCTCCAGGGCGACGACCTTGGACAGGCCCTCGAGTCCGTGCTTGGCCGTGACGTAGGCAGCCTTGAACGGGCTGGCTCGAAGCCCGTGCACGCTGGAGATGTTGACGACGCGACCCCAGCCGCGGTCGTACATGTGGGGCAGGCTCTGCCGGATGAGGCGGAACGGCGAGACCAGCATGAGGTCGAGGATGAGCTCGAAACGGTCGAGCGGGAAGTCCTCGACGGGACTGACGTGCTGGATGCCGGCGTTGTTGACGAGGATGTCCACCCCGGTGGGCAGATCGGCCAGTGCGTCCAGGTCGGCGAGGTCAGTGGTGATCGTCGCGATGGCCGCGGAGTCCGCGAGGCAAGCCAGTCCCTCGGCGTCCCGGTCGACGGCATGCACCGTGGCGCCGGCCCGGGCCAGGGTCCGGGCGACACTCGCGCCGATGCCGCTCGCGGCCCCGGTCACGAGGGCAGTGCGCCCGGTGAGGTCGATGGGCTCGTTGACGGGGAGCGAGCCGCGCGCACGAACCTGGGGGCCGGCGTCGGTGGCGTGGTCGGTGGCGTCGTCGGATGAGTCGCCGCGGGCGTCGTTGGGGGCGTCGGCCATGCGGGAAGACTAGAGAGCAGGGGCACCAGCCCCGTGTGTGCTCATCGAACACAAAACTGCCGACCCCATGTGTTCTGCCTCGGCACGGAGCGGCACGCACCGGGTTGCTGGGAACTGGCTGAAACGTGACGACGTCCGGGCGCGCCTGCTTACTCTTACAAGGTGTAGTAGCGACCCCCTGCCGCATCGGAGTGACTCACACACCCGTTGGCAAGGAGAAGTCAGATGACCATTCAGGCACTCGCCGCAGCCCAGCCCGTTCCCGCCGGTGACGTCGTCCAGTGGGGGTTTCTCACCATCACGGTCGCGAACCTCCTCGTCATCCTCGCGATGATCCTCGTCTTCGTCCTCGCGATCCTGCTGCCCTTCCCGGGCTCACCGCAGGACGAGTCATGAGTCCCGACCCAGCGGTGGCGCCCGCCGCCCGCAGCGAGGCCACCCATGACACGTGGACGGCACGTCTCACCGCGTGGATCGAAGGGCTCGTGCCTCGCGGCCAGTGGCTGCCGGACCGGCAGCCCGCCTACGTGTCCTCGTGGATCTACGTCTTCGGAGTGGCTTGCCTGGCGAGCCTGGTCGTCGTCATCGCCTCGGGCCTGGTCCTCACCCTCGGAGGCGCCACGTGGTGGCACACCAATTCCCTGGGCCACTTCGTCAACTCGACGCACCTGTGGAGCGTCGAGCTGTTCTTCGCCACGATGGTGATCCACCTCTGGGGCAAGTTCTTCATGGCTTCCTGGCGTGGCCACCGCGGAATGACCTGGGCCACGGGGGCGCTCGCCTTCTTCGGGTCACTCGGCACGGCCTTCACCGGCTACCTCATCCAGACCAACTTCGACTCCCAGTGGATCAGCACCCAGGCCAAGGACGGACTCAACGCCGCGGGGATCGGGGCGTACTTCAACGTGATGGACCTCGGGCAGATGGTGCTCTGGCACGTCTCCCTGCTTCCCCTCGTCGTCGGCGTCATCGTCCGCCTGCACCTGCTGCTCGTCCGCCGCCACGGCGTCGTGCCTCCGATCGGCGCGGAGGAACCGCAGGTCGCCGTCCCCCAGGCGGCCACAGGCGACACGGTGGCGGCAGCACCTCCCGTGCCGGTCGAGCCGGTACCCGCCGGTTCGGCCACCAGTCCCGGGACCGCCGACGAGCCTGTGACAAAGCCCGAGACAGAGCACGTTCCTGCTGCGCCGGGAGTGAAGTCATGACGGCCGTACGCGTTCCCGGACAGCCACACGCCGGCGGGACGTGGGCGCCGGACTCACATGCCTTCCCGACGCGTCGCTACGACCTCGTCAAGGAGTTCGCCATCGCGCTGGTCGTGATGCTCGTGCTCACCGTCGTGGCGGCCCTCGTCTTCTCGTCGCCCGACGTCAACGCGATCTCCTTGCAGCAGTGGGCCAGTCAGGCACCGAACGACGTCGTGGCCACGGCTGCGGGGGAGCTCGCGGGCACGACGACCACAGCGACGTACGGGCCTCCGTACAACACCGCCTCCGAGGGTCAGACGCTCGGCCCGCTCGACCTTCAGAAGCTTCCCGGTGTGACTCTGCCGGTCGACGCAGCGCAGGACCTCGTCGTCGCGCCGCTGCAGACGCTCGCAGCCGAACCCGCCGTCGCGGCTGCCCTGCAGCAGTGGACGAGCGCGACCGCGGACCAGCGGACGGCGTGGGCCCAGGCGTACTCCGACGCCCTGGCTGCCGCGCCCGACGGCGACCCGGCCAAGGTGCCCAGTGGCGACTACGGACCGGTGCCCGTCCTCGCCGAGGGAGAGCTTGCCCTGGCCCGGAGCGGAGCCCTGGAGGGACTGCTCACGTCCAGGACCAGCTTCTTCGGCGTCGACAGCACCAAGGCGCTGCTCCTGCTCGCCGACGGCACCCACCTCGAGGACCAGGCCCGGGCCCAGAACCTCGGCGGCGACCAGTGGGGCATCATGAACGAGACGGGCAACTACCCCGGCCAGCCCTGGCTCTGGCTCTACACGTTCTGGTACCAGATCCCGCCCTTCTCGACCTCGGACAACGCCGACGTGCAGGTCTGGGGCCTGATGATCGTGCTCAGCATCGGCTTCATCTGCCTGCCGTGGATCCCTGGGCTGCGCACGCTACCGAAGCACCTCGGGGTGCACCGCCTGATCTGGCGGGACTGGCGCCGGGCTCGTCAGGGACCGTCCTGAGGTGACCGGCACGCTGACCCCGCCCCCCGGGGGG
>NZ_JBYTCI010000023.1:0-65578 GCF_058790095.1 Terrabacter sp. FW104-15G4B
CTGCAACACACCGAGCAGGTCGCAACCCACCGGGGTCCGATCGCGGTGAGTCGTGACCTGCTCGGTGTGTTGCGGGGGCGCGTGGGATCCTGTCGCGGTGACGCCCGAGAGCTCCCCCGTCTCGCCCAAGGACCGCTTCATCACGGTCTACGGCCGCAACCCCGTCCACGAGGTGCTCCTCGACCACGACGTGCAGGTCGACAAGGTCGTCATCGCCGACGGGGCCCGCGGCAGCGGCCTGCGCGAGATCCAGCAGGCAGCGCGGCGTCGCGGGGTGCAGGTGCAGTACGCGAGCGCCGATCGCGTCAAGAAGCTCGCGGGCAACGGCCGTCAGGACCAGGGTGTCTTCGCCGACGTCGTGGCGCCCCGGATGCGCCCGCTCGAGGCGGCGCTCGCCCAGGGCCGCGCCTCCCTGCAGGCCGTGCTCGTGCTCGACGGGGTGACGACCCCCGCGAACGTCGGGATGATCCTGCGGTCCGCGACGGCGGCCGGCGTCGACGGCATCGTCGTGCCGCGCAAGGGCGTCGCCTCGCTCGACCCGCTCGTCGTCAAGGCCTCGGCCGGCGTGGCCTTCCGGGCGCCGATCCTCAAGGCCTTCACCGCAGCCGAGGCGGTGGCCGATCTCAAGCAGGCGGGCTTCCACGTCGTCGGCCTCGACGCGAGCGGCGACGACGACCTCTTCGCCGCGCACCTACCCGAGCCCGTCGCGTTCGTCCTGGGCAGCGAGACGGCCGGTCTCACGCCGGAGGTAGCCGACCTCGTCGACACGTGGGTGTCCATCCCGATGGCCGCCGGCGTCGAGTCCCTCAACGTCTCGGCGGCAGCGGCAGTCGTCTGCTTCGAGCTCGTGCGCCGCTCGCGACTCTGACGCCCGACCGGCGCGCGCCCGAGGGTGCGGTCAGCCCCACTTCTGCGCCAGCGCCCGAACGACCGTGAGGTTCCGGGCGGTCCCGATGGTGCCGGTCAGCCTCTCGATACGGGCGTTGCTCAGCTTGGCGTTCTGGACCCCGTCGGACAGGAACAGCACGACGTCCCTGCCGATGACGCGAGCCCCCTCGGTGGCGGAGTCCCAGGCGTGCAGGGCCTCGACGCCAGCAGGATCCGGGTCGCCCGTCAGGAAGGTGACGTAGCGACGGGCGTCCGCGTCGATCGGCGACACGAGAGCGTCTGCCTCCTCGGCCACCCGGCGAAGCTGCCTCGCCGTGCGGACCACGACCGGGACGTCGAAGCCGAACTCGGCGCTGATCGACCGGCGCAGGTCCCCCTCGAGCTTGACGGCACTGCGCGTGCCCGTGCGCACCTTGAGGTTGCCGCTCTGGATGTGGGTCTCCACCTGCTCGTAGCCCTCGGCCTCGAGCAGGGCACGTAACCGGTGCATCGGCACCTGGCGTTGCTTGCCCAGGTTGACCGCTCGCAACAGTCCGACGTAGGTGGCCACACCTCATCGTTCCACGAGTCGACTCGGTGCCCGGCGGCCTCGGCCGCTGCGTCGTGAGGTACGTTGTCCCCCGTTCACCGCGACAGGGAGCACATCTTGCTGAAGGTTGACTGCGTAGTCACTGACATTTCTTGGCACAGGGTCAAGCTGACGATGCGTCTGGCAGCCACCGCCATCGATGCCGACCCGGTCGGCGACACGGCCGTGGACCCCGAGCTTGCCGAGATGAGGGACGAGCAGATCCGGCAGGCCCTGGCAGAGGGGTCGGTCACCTTCGCCATCCGTGAGGGAAAGCGGCGCTACCCCGTCCGGACCCGGACCCTGGGCGACGGCGGCTACGAGCTGACCATCGCGGTCACCGACTTCCACCGCCGCAAGCAGGTGCCTGACGGCACCTGGCGTGTCGTTCCCGTCGTGGAGGGGCGAGCCCTCACGCCGGTCCGGTACCCACTCAACCGCGCCGGCGACCTCGAGTCGTTCTCGCGGCTCTTCCTCTACGACCAGAACCGGACGGTGTACACCGTCTCCTTCGGTGTGTCCGAGAGCGACACGCGGCCGGAGTTCCTGCTGCGCACCTACCAGCTCTTCCGCAACCCCGACAAGAAGAAGCCCAAGAAGAAGCCGCTCGTGCGGCGGCTGCGCAGTCGGATCGACAACAAGAAGAACCGGCTGGCACTCGTCAACCGCTACTACCGGATGATCCGTCGGACGGACCCGCCGCGCGGCAACCGCATCCTCTTCGCCTCGGAGGCGAGGACCTCCCTGCAGGGCAACCTGCTCGCTGTCCGCGACCGGATGGTGGAGCGCGGCCTCGACAAGGACTTCGAGTTCGAGTACTCCTTCCTCACCCCGTCGACGACCGACTACACCAAGCGGCTGCGCACCGTGCGACTCCTGGCGCGATCCGACATCGTGCTGATCGACGACTACTTCCCGACGCTCAACACGCTCTCGCTGGACCCGTCGACGAAGATCATCCAGCTCTGGCACGCCGGCAGCGGGTTCAAGTCGGTCGGCTTCAGCCGGTTCGGCCTCTACGGGTCACCGAAGTTCACCAATGCGCACCGGAAGTACACCTACGCCATCACAGGCTCCTCGCACCTCGTGCCGGTGTATGCCGAGGCCTTCGGCATCGAGGAGTCGGCGGTGGTGCCGACCGGGCTGCCGCGTATCGACGGGTTCCTCGACCCGGCGCGCACGGAGCTGGCGGTCAAGCAGTTCTACGCCAACCATCCCGAGCTCGAGGGCAAGCGGGTCATCCTGTTCGCCCCCACGTTCCGCGGTCGTGGGATGACCTCTGCCTACTACGACTACGCCCGGATCGACTTCGACCGGTTGTACGACTTCTGCGGCGAGGACACGGTCGTGCTCTTCCGGATGCACCACTTCGTCAAGGAGCCGGTGCCCATCCCCGACGCCTACCGCGACAGGTTGTTCGACTTCACCGGCTTCCCCGACGGCAACGACCTGCTGCACATCTCGGACCTGCTCGTGACCGACTACTCCTCGATCATCTACGAGTACTCGCTGCTCGAGCGGCCGATGCTCTTTTACGCCTACGACAAGGACATCTACGCCGCGACCCGCGGCTTCCACCGCGACTACGACGAGACCGCACCCGGCAAGGTCTGCGAGACGTTCGACGACCTGCTCGGCGCCATGGCGTCCGAGGACTTCGAGATGCACAAGGTGGCTCGTTTCCGGGCCGAGAACTTCGACCACATCGACACTCAGTCATCCGACCGGGTCATCGACTGGCTCATTCTGGGCAACCGACCTCTGGAGGACTCATGAACGTCGCAGTCATCTTCGCGGGTGGGGTGGGCTTGCGCATGACGTCGTCCACGGTGCCGAAGCAGTTCCTCGAGATCCACGGCAAACCGATCCTCGTCCACACGCTCGAGCACTTCGAGGAGCACCCCGAGATCGACGCCATCGCGATGGCGATCCTGCCGGAGTGGCGACACCACCTCGAGCGACTCATCCGACGTCACGAGTTCACCAAGATCCGGTGGGTCGTCGATGGGGGCGCCACCGGCCAGGAGTCGCGCCACCGCGCGCTGCAGGCCGTGGCCCTCGACTGTCCCGAGGACACGATCGTGCTCCTGCACGACGGCGTGCGGCCCCTGATCAACGCCGAGCTCATCACGAACAACATCGCCGGGGTGGAGCGCCACGGCAGCGCCATCACCTGCACCAAGACGAACGAGACCATCGTCGCCGCGGCGAGCGGCCCGATCGAGGACGTCATCCCCCGGGCAGCGATCTACGCGGCCCGCGCACCGCAGAGCTTCCGCCTCGGTGAGGTCCTGTCGGTCTACGACCGTGCGGCTGCCGACGGCGAGCACGACTCCATCGACTCGTGCACGCTCATGCAGCAGTACGGCATGCCCATCCATCGGGTCGACGGTCCGCGGCACAACATCAAGATCACCACCGCCGACGACTTCTACGTCTGCCGCACGTTCTTCGACATCCTCGAGAACCGTCAGATCGGCGGCCTGTGAGCGCCCGGCCGGTGGTGAACGCCTCCACAGTCATCGCAGCCGACATCGCCGACGTCGTCGCCCATCTCGGTGACCCCGAGCCCCTGCGGGACGCCACGGTCCTGGTCACGGGTGCCGGCGGCATGCTGCCGTCGTACGTCGTCCGCACGTTGCTCGGGCTGAACGACGTGCACGGCACCTGCATCCGCGTGCTTGCACTCGTCCGCGACGCCCAGCGTGTCACTGCTGCGCTCGGCGCCGACGTGACGGGCCGACCGGACGTCGAGCTCGTGGTCCAGGACGTGGCCGCGCCGCTGCGCTACGACGGCCCGATCTCCCACGTCGTCCACGGTGCGAGCGCCGCACGGCCGAGCCTGCACGCCGCCGACCCCGTCGGCACCGTCAAGGCGAACGTGCTGGGAACCCTCAACCTGCTCGATGCGGCCCTCGAGAGGGGCAGCCGCGGCTTTGCCCTGATGTCCTCCGCCGAGGTCTACGGGGCACAGCCACCCGACCGCCGGCTGATCACCGAGACCGACTACGGCCCCCTGGACATCCTGGACCCCCGGGCGTGCTACTCCGAGGGCAAGCGGGCGGCGGAGAGCATCTGCGCCGCGTACCACGCCCAGCACGGGCTGCACACGACCATTGCCCGCTTCGGCCATGTCTACGGGCCGGGAATGGCGCTCGACGACGGCCGTGTCCAGGCGGAGTTCACGGCTCGCGTGCTGCGGAGAGAGCCGATCCGGCTGAACAGCGACGGGTCGGCCACGCGCACCTACACGTACGTCGGCGACGCGGTCGCCGGGCTGTTCACGGCGATGCTCGTGGGTGAGCCGACGGCATACAACATCGCCGACCCACGCGGCCTCGTCTCGATCCGGGAGCTGGCCGAGCACTTCGCTGCCGCTCGTCCCGATGCGGGCATCGCGGTCGCCTTCGGCGGATCGGCCGACGGGCGCGCCTACAGCCCGGTGGCACGCTCGGGGCTCGACTCCTCGCGCCTCGCCGCGCTCGGCTGGACGCCGCACGTCGACCTGACGACCGGCATCGACCGGCTCCTTCGCCACCACGAAGAGGCCCTCGCTCGGGCGTGACGGCGTACGGTCGGGCGCCCAGCGTCAGACGATGACGACGCGTTCTTCGTCGTCGATCACGAGCTGGCGATCGGTGCGGTGCCACTGACCTTCGCGCTCGGCATGCAGCTGGTAGGTGCCTGCTGGCAGCGTCGTGCTTCCGGCCAGCATCACTTGCTGCCCGGAGACCTCGACGACTGCCTGGAACCGCTCGGCCGGCTCCGGCACGCGGCTCGTCGCGGGAGCCGACGCGGCAGGGACCGGGGGCGGCGGCGGTGCGTCGGTGCCGACCAGCCCCATGGGAGCGATCCGAGCTGGCAGGCGGCTCGCACCCCAGGCGCTGACACGTTCGAGCGGTGCGACGAAGGCGTCCTTGCCGCCGGCCACACCGCGCCGGGGCCAGCCGTCGATCGCCAGGGTGCGCTTGTCGCCGGTCAGGTCGACGGAGAGCTCTCCCTTGGCGTTCGAGTACGCCACCATGGAGCGGCCCGAGATGACGGCCGGCAGGGACGCCGTCCGCGTCTTGAGGCCGGGCTTGCGGATGATCCCCAGGACGTCGACGCGGACGCGGGCGTCGTAGACGTCGTCCGGAACCGGATGACCCGCGGCCGCCGTCGAGGGGTCGATCGTGGCGTGGCCCCTCCAGGCGAGCCTGACATCATCGGTGCCCTCGTGGCCGCACTGCAGGCCCTGGAAGACCACCGGCCAGGAGACGTGGTGCTGGCGGCCCCGGAGCACTCCCTGCACTGCCATCGAGCCGAGGTCGCGGGTCACGTCCAGCACCGTGGTGCCCACCTCGCGCTCGACGGGCTCGGGGAGAGCCAGGCGCACCCTACCGTCGACGTTGCGCAACAGGGCGGGACCATCGCCGCGTCGAGTCGTGATCCGGGCGTCCACGGAGACCTCCAGGCGCCCCTCCGACCACGAGACCTGCCGGGTCGACACCGTTGCACCGACGTTGCCGTCCAGTGGGATGAGCGCATCCAGCAGGTCGAGTCGGCCACTGAGGAAGACGAGGGCGAGGACTCGGTGCCAGGGTGAAAGGGCCTCGAGCACGTCGTCGTCGACGTACCGGCGGGCGAGCCGGCACGCGCGTTCGAAGGTGCCGCGCGACTCGGGGGTGTCACCGGCCTGGCGACGTAGGCCCATGGTGCGCGAGATGATCCGCTGGGTCACCTGGTGGGCCAGCAGGAAGGTGCGGTCGGCTCGGTGGTCGTCGCCGGCAAGCGCACTCGTGATGTGACCCATCACGTCGTCGAGCCGCTCGTGGTACTCCGGCAACGACGGGTTGAAGGTGCCAGTCGTGTTGGATCCCGTTTCATGCCACAGGTAGAAAGGCGAGTCCGCCTGGTGGGCCGACCGGCCGGCATGCCGCAAGGCGTCAACGTTGAAGAGGATGTCCTCCCACAGCACCCGGCCGCCCTCGCGGAAGCGGATGCCGTGTCGCATCAACATGGCTCTCCGGTAGATCTTGTGCGGCACGAACGGCATCAGGTCAGCCACGCCGCGCCCGGCCCGCACGTCCGGCACGTCGGCCACGTTGGGGTGCTGCATCTGCCACCAGGCGTCGCTGGTCTTGGACTCCTTGGGACTCACGAAGTCCGCGTCGTGCTCGCGAGCGAACTGGTGCACCCGGCGGAGGCCGTCGGGATAAAGCGTGTCGTCGTGGTCCATGAACATGACGTACTCGCCACGGGCCGCCTCGATGCCGACGTTGCGTGGCCGGCTCGGCCAGCCCGAGGCGGCCGTGCTGATCACCTGGTGGTTGGGACGGGAGGCGCAGAGCCGCTCCAGCACCTGCACCGTGTCGTCGGGTGACCCGTCGTCGACGAAGATCACCTCGAACTCGTCCTGCGGCATCGTCTGGGCATCGAGCGAGCCGACCAGTCGGTCCAGTCCGTCGCCGGAGCAGTAGGTGGCAACGATGATCGACACCTTGGGTTCCACGTGACCACCTGTTCGTTGTTGGCGTGGACGCCGTCGAGCTGCTCTCGTTGGCGCGGGCAGGACCACTGGCGCGGAATTCTGCCATCCGCCCGTCGGGCAGCCCAAGCCGGGTGGGACTCAGCTGGGCTCGGACCTCCGGGCACAGGTGCCCTGGCCGACGGGATCGACGCGTCCGCCCACATGCACCCCGCCCGCGCCGTCGATGTCCAGCAGGAGGCGGGACGGGCGACCCACGGCCATGCCCTGGCTCACGACGACAGAGACGCCGCGAGCTCCCTGGGCCGCGAGCCAGCCACCGAGGTTCGCGCACGCTGACCCGGTGGCAGGATCCTCCAGGACGGCCTGGTCCTGGGTGTAGAAGAGCCTCGCCTCGATGGTCTTGGCACCCGTCCAGGACCACACGTAGACGTGCGGCGGCCGGCCGGGCGAGGTCATGTGCTCGGCCATCAGGTGCGGCTGCGGGTCGCACGCACGGACCGCCTCCACCGAGTCGAGCCGAACCAGCATCTGCTCCACCCCCGCGTCGACCCACGCCGCGTCGGACCGCACGACAGGCTCGGGCTCCACGCCGAGGGCAGCCGCCAGCTCGCTGGCGCTCGAGGCCACCTGGCGCAGCGTCGCAGGGCGCGCCGTGAGGCGCCAACCGCCGTCGGCGCGGACCACCGGGATGCGCCCGGCGGGCATGCTGAGGTGCACCTGGTCCAGTCCCCCGCCCAGCGACGCCACGACCTCCGCGGTGCCCAGGGTCGGGTGGCCGGCGAAGGGCATCTCGTGCCCCGGGGTGAAGATGCGCACCGAGGCCTCCCCCACCGACTCACCCGCTCCGGTCGAGGTGACGAACGCCGACTCGCTGAGGTTGAACTGCCGGGCCCAGGAGAGCATCTCGCCGTCGGAGAGCCCGCTCGCCTCCGGGAAGACGCAGAGCGGGTTCCCCGAGAACGGGTCGCCGGCGACGGAGAAGACGTTGACGAGATGGAAGGGCAGGTGCATGCCCGGAGTCTGCCGCAGCGCAGCCACTCCGGGCGGCGGCACACGAGACCGGACGTCGATACTGTGGCGATATGGCCACTCCCGACGGTGTCGTCCAAGGCAACATCTACCTCTTCCGGCACGGGGAGACGGAGTGGTCGCTGAGCGGGCAGCACACCGGCACGACCGACCTGCCGCTGCTGCCGGAGGGGGAGGCGGCCGCACGCGAGCTCGCCGACGTGCTGCGCAGGCACCGGTTCGAGGGGGTGCTCGTGTCGCCGCTGCAGCGCGCGAAGCGCACCGCCGAGCTCGCCGGGCTCGGCGACTTCGAGGTCGAGCCGTTGCTGCGCGAGTGGGACTACGGCGCCTACGAAGGTGTGACCACCGCGCAGATCAGCGCGGAGATCGGGCACCCCTGGGAGGTGTTCGTCGACGGGGTCAAGCCCGGCGTCACGCCGGGCGAGACGATCGAGGAGGTGTCGGCCCGCGCCCAGCACGTCATCGACAAGGTGTGGCCGGTCCTCGAGCACGGCGATGTCGCCCTCTTCGGGCACGGTCACGCCCTGCGCGTGCTCACAGCCACCTACCTCGGGCTGGACCCCCGCTTCGGCCAGCAGCTGATCCTCGACGCGGGGTCGATGAGCGTGCTGACGCACCACCGCTCCACGCGCTGCCTGGGGATGTACAACCTCTCCCCCTGGCGCCTGCTGACCGAGTGAGCCGCGCCCCGAGCCGCTGCGGACAGGGACGAAAGGGACGAAACGCTGCGCCCGACGCACCGCGCCGGTTAGCCTCAGCGCCTGAGGCCCGACCGGAGGAGCTACCGTGCCCCGCACCCCCATTCCCGTCACCGGGGCGGTTGCCGCCCTTGCCACGACCCTGCTGGCAGGCGTCGCTGCAGTGACGGCCGCGCCGGCCGCGAGCGCCGGGGCCAGCACCCCGGGCGCGATCTCGTCGGTGGCGGCCAAGCCGGGTCCTGCTGCCGGCCAGGTGACCTTCACCTGGGTCGCGTCCGGAGCCAGCACCACCGGTTTCGTCATCGAGACGGGGCTGACCACCTTCAAGGTCGGGGATCCGGCCCTGCCGGACCACGGGCGTCACGCCACGTACTTCACCGTCCCGGCCAACCGGCGCTCGGTGACTCTCTCGGCGGCACAGGTGGCCTCCGCCGGCGCCGGCACCTCCTCTGCCAACCACCTCTACTACCGCTTCAAGGCGGTGAACCAGACGGCCTCCGGCACCGCGGTGCGCAGCTGGCCGTACCTGCAGAACGTCGCGGTCAAGCCGGGCACGCCGTCGACGAGCGCGACCGCGCTGCGGGTCGCGACGTTCAACGTCCACACGGCCACGGCCTCCTCGGGCGTGCGCCCCTGGACGACGCGGGTCCCCGGTGTCGCCCGGTCGATCGTGTCGCGCAACCCCGGTGTCGTGGGCCTCCAGGAGCTGGGGATCGGCCGAGCCGACGGCAGCACCCAGCCGAGCACGGCCACCAGTCTCACCCAGGTGCGCAGCCTCCTCGACACGCTCGCGGCACAGGGCGGCGGCCGCTACCGGCTCGTGCGCAGCACCCGGTACGTCGCGCCCGGCACGCCCGAGGCGATCCAGGGCGCGCGCATCCTCTACGACACCGGCCGCTACCGGCTCGTCAGCTCCTGCCCCGAGCGCTCCGACAGCCAGCCGCTGAGCAACAACAGCTACTCGAGCTCCTGCACGGTCCTGCTGCCGACCCTCAGCACCGACGGCGCCTGGACGCGGCGTCGCGCCGGCTACGCCGTCCTGGCCGACCGCGCCACCGGACGCCAGTTCTACGTCGCGTCCGCGCACCTTGACCAGCGCCACAGCACCACTCCCACCGTGGAGCGCACCTATGAGCAGCTGCGGGCGACACAGGTGCGCACGGTGCTGGCACGGATCGACCAGCTCAACACCGGACGCCTGCCGGTGGTACTGACGGGCGACCTGAACACGTACCAGAACAACCAGGGCGGCTACGACGCCCACGACACCCTCGTCTCGGCCGGCTACTACGACACCGCCGCGGCCGTGACGCAGGTCAACTCCCGCTACACGACGCTGAACCACTTCTCGTGCCTGCTCACCGTCCCGAGCACGGGCTGGGGCAGCCGGCTCGACGTCGTGGCCGTAAAGGGCGTCTGGGGCGCGCCTCGGTGGGAGAACGTCATGGCCACCGACGACTGCGCTCGTCCATCGGACCACAACATGGTCGTGGCCGACCTCCGGCTGCCCTGACACACGCCCGCCGCGACTCAGCGAGGCGAGAAGCGTGCGTATGCCGTGTCGCCGGCCCCGCGGCATACGACAGCAGGTGCGGGGCCGGGAGCGACCCTCAGTCTGAGGGGAGCTCCCACGTGTGCACGGGCTCGTTGGCCATCATGCCCTCGATGTAGCGGGCCAGCATCTCGCGCAGCGCCTTGTCGCGGGTCAGCCCGCGCGCCTCGAGCCGCGCGACGCACTCGGTCTGCCATGAGGCGCCATTGACGCCGTTGAGGCAGCGCTGCTCGATGATCGTCAGGAAGCGGTCCCGCACGGCCGACGAGACGCCCCAGCGGTCGAGGCCCTCGTGGGCCATCGGCAGCAGGCGGCGCAGCACGAGCTCTGCCGCGGGGACGTCACCGAAGCCGGGCCAGTACGTGCGGGCGTCGATCCCGAGCCGTGCGCCCTCCTCGAAGTTGGCCTCGGCCGCGGAGAAGCTCATCCGGGTCCAGACCGGGCGGTCCTCCTCGGCGAGCACGCGCATCGTGCCGTAGTAGAAGGCGGCGTTGGCCATGACGTCCGCGATGCTGGGCCCGGCCGGCAGGACCCGGTTCTCGACGCGCAGGTGCGGTCGGCCGCCGACGATGTCGTAGATGGGACGGTTCCAGCGGTAGACGGTGCCGTTGTGCAGGCGAAGCTCCTTCAGCTCGGGCACCTCGCCGCGCTCGAACACCTCCTCCGGCTCTTCGTCGTAGAGCTCGGGCAGCAGCGCCGGGAAGTAGCGGACGTTCTCCTCGAAGAGGTCGAAGATCGAGGTGATCCAGCGCTCGCCGAACCACACCCGCGGTCGCACGCCCTGGTTCTTGAGCTCCACCGACCGGGTGTCGGTGGCCTGGGTGAAGAGCGGGATGCGGGTCTCGGACCAGAGCCGCTGGCCGAGGAAGAAGGGCGAGTTGGCGCCGAGGGCCAGCTGCGGACCGGCCAGCACCTGCGCGGCGTTCCAGTGGTCGGCGAAGCGCTCGGGCTGGACCTGCAGGTGCAGCTGGATCGAGGTGCAGGCCGACTCGGGCGCGAGGCTGTCGGAGTAGCGGGCGATGCGCTCCCCGGTCGGGCCCTCGAGCTCGAGCCAGACGTCCTCGCCGCGGGCGTCGAGCACCGCGTTGTTGAGCGCGGCGTAGCGGATGTTCTCGCTGATCCAGTCGCCCTCGAAGTGCTCGGGCATGACGGTCGGCAGGATCCCGATGGCCACGATGCCGGCGTGCGCCTCCGCAGCCTTGGCGGACGCCCGGTTCAGCGAGGTCCGCAGCATCTGCTCGAGCTCGATCGCCGAGTCTCCCGGGAGCGGTCGGGGGTGCACGTTGAGCTCGATGTTGTAGCGGGCCAGCTCGGTCTGGTAGTCCTCGTCGGCGATCTGCTCGAGCACCACCTTGTTGTCGAGCTTCGGGCCCAGGTCCTCGTTGACGAGGTTCAGCTCGATCTCAAGGCCCGTCATGGGCCTGTCGAACTCGAACTCGCTCGCCCCGAGCATGCGTTCGAACACGTCGAGGTCGCGGCGCACCTTCTCCCGGTACTGCTGCCGCTGCTCGCGCGTGTACGTGGCCTGTTCGACGTCCGCTCCCACGTCCTGAGACAACCACAATCGCCGCCCCGGCGCGAGGGGCAGCGGCGGCGTGTCAGCCCTCGAACGCCTCCGGCGGCGGGCAGGAGCAGACGAGGTTGCGGTCGCCGTAGGCGCCGTCGATGCGGCTGACCGGCGGCCAGTACTTGTCCGCGGCGTGCACCCCGACCGGGAAGGCCGCCTCGGTGCGGTCGTAGGGGTGGTGCCACTCCCCCGCGATGTTGAGGGCCGTGTGCGGCGCGTGGCGCAGCATGCTGTCGCCGACGGCGACCTGTCCGGCACGGACCGCCTCGATCTCCGCGCGGATCGCGATCATCGCGTCGCAGAAGCGGTCGAGCTCGTAGAGGTTCTCGGACTCGGTGGGCTCGACCATCAGGGTGCCGGCGACGGGGAAGCTCATCGTCGGGGCGTGGAAGCCGTAGTCGACGAGGCGCTTGGCGATGTCGTCGACAGTCACGCCCGTCTCGGCCGTGATCAGGCGAACGTCGAGGATGCACTCGTGGGCGACCAGGCCGTCGGTGCCCGAGTAGAGCACCGGGAAGTCGTCGCGCAGCCTGGCGGCGATGTAGTTGGCGCCGAGGACGGCCATCTGGGTCGCGTGCCGCAGCCCGTCCCCGCCCATGAGGCGGACGTACGCCCACGAGATCGGCAAGATGCCGGCGGAGCCGAACGGCGCCGCGGACACCGGGCCCACGCCGCTCTCGGGGCCGGCCTCCGGGGCGAGCGGGTGGTTGGGCAGGTGGGGCGCCAGGTGCGCGCGAACCGCAACCGGACCCACTCCCGGGCCACCGCCTCCGTGCGGGATGCAGAAGGTCTTGTGCAGGTTGAGGTGGCTGACGTCGGCGCCGAACTTTCCGGGCTGGGCCAGACCCACCAGGGCGTTGAGGTTGGCGCCGTCGACGTAGACCTGGCCCCCCGCCTCGTGCACCAGCTCGCACAGCTCGGTGATCGTGTCCTCGTAGACGCCGTGGGTCGACGGGTAGGTCACCATGATGGCCGCCAAATCGTCGCGGTGCGCCTCGATCTTGGCGCGGAGGTCGTCCATGTCGACGGTGCCACCGGCGGCCGTCTTGACGACGACGACCTTGAGCCCGGCCATGACGGCGGAGGCCGCGTTGGTGCCGTGGGCGCTGGCCGGGATGAGGCAGATCCGGCGATGGCCCTCGCCACGGGCCTGGTGGTAGGCGTGGATCGCGAGCAGTCCCGCGAACTCGCCCTGCGAGCCGGCATTGGGCTGCAGGGAGACGGCGTCGTAGCCGGTGATCTCGCACAGCCACGCCGACAGGTCGTCGATGAGCGCGCGGATGCCCTCGGTCTGGTCGGCCGGCGCGAAGGGGTGGAGGTTGGCGAACTCCGGCCAGGTGACCGCCTCCATCTCGGTGGTGGCGTTGAGCTTCATCGTGCAGGACCCGAGCGGGATCATGCCACGGTCGAGCGCGAAGTCGCGGTCCGAGAGCCGGCGCAGGTAGCGCAGCATCGCCGTCTCGGAGTGGTGGGCGTGGAAGACCGGGTGGGTGAGGAACTCGGACGTACGTGCCAGCCCTTCCGGTATGCCGTGTGCACCCGTGGCGCCCACGCCTGACGCCACGTCGTCGGACGTCTTCACGCCGAAGGCGTCGAGGACCGCGAGCACCGTGGCGGGCGTGGACGTCTCGTCGAGGCTGAGCGACACACGGTCCCCGTCGACGCGCCAGACGTTGATGCCCCGGTCGGCGAACGCCGTGGTCACCTCAGCCGCGCGGCCGGGAACCACGACCGTGAGCGTGTCGAAGAACGACGCGGTCTCGACGTCGAGGCCGCCGTCGAGAAGGGCATCACGCAGGGCGGCCGTCAAACCCCCCACGCGCTTCGCGATGGACACCAGGCCAGCGGGACCGTGCCACACGGCATACATGCTCGCCATGACGGCGAGGAGGACCTGCGCCGTGCAGATGTTGGACGTCGCCTTCTCGCGCCGGATGTGCTGCTCGCGCGTCTGGAGGGCGAGGCGGTATGCCTGGTGTCCCTCGGCGTCGACGGAGACACCGACGAGACGGCCGGGGATCTGGCGCTCGAGGCCTCGGTGCACGGACATGTAGCCGGCGTGCGGGCCACCGAAGCCCATCGGGACGCCGAAGCGCTGGGCACTGCCCACGGCGATGTCGGCGCCCCACTCGCCGGGTGCCCGGGCCAGTGTCAGGGCGAGCAGGTCGGCGCAGGCCGTGACGAGCCCCTTCGCCTCGTGGACCGCAGCGGTCAGCGCAGACCAGTCGACGAGCTCACCGGTGGCGTCGGGGTACTGCACGATGGCACCGACGACGGGCCTGCCTCCGGCAGCCGCGGACAGGGAGTCGGCGCCCGTGACGCCGCGCAGGTCCGCGACGACGAGCGGCAGCCCGATCGCCTCGGCCCGGGTGCGCATCACGGCGATGGTCTGGGGGAAGAGCCGCTCGTCGACGAGGACGACGGCGTCGGCCGCGGCCTTGGACGCACGGCGCATCAGCGACATCGCCTCGGCTGCGGCGGTCGACTCGTCGAGCAGCGAGGAGCCCGCGACGTCGAGACCGGTGAGGTCGGTGACGACGGTCTGGAAGTTGAGCAGGGCCTCGAGCCGGCCCTGGGAGATCTCCGGCTGGTAGGGGGTGTAGGCGGTGTACCAGGCGGGGTTCTCGAGGACGTTGCGGCGCACGACGGGAGGCGTGACCGTGCCGTAGTAGCCGAGGCCGATGAGGGAGGTCAGCACCGTGTTGCGCGAGGCGAACCCGCGCAGCTCCTCGATGACGGCGCTCTCGCTCGACGCCGCCTGCAGGCGCAGGGGCGAGTCGGAGCGGATGGCTCCGGGGATGGCGCGGTCGCACATGGCATCGAGGCTGGGCTGCCCCACCACCTCGAGCATGCGGCGCACGTCGTCGCCCGCCGGGCCGACGTGGCGGCTCACGAAGTCGGCCATGGCCGACTCGCTGGACGATCCGGTGGTGACGGGCACGAGCTGGTCGGTCGACATGCGGGCTCCTCGCGGGATTCGAGCGGGATTCGAGCGGATGACACACGCTCCCCGTCTGTCGAGCGCCCGCGAAGGTGCCTCCAGAGTTGCCTCGCCCGCGTGGTCCTGGCGCCTGAGAGGTTCCGGGGATGTTGCCCCTTCGGCGCCTCGTAGGTGCGCTGCACCCCGAGGACTCTCCCACGCAGGGTCGATCGGCAGTGCTGAATCTACCAGCCGGCGATCGGCTCGTGGTGCGCGAACGGCCCGGCCGGGGTCTCCGGTCGGGCCGTGTCGGTGTCTCGGGCGGATGCCGCGTCGACGCGCTCCGGTCAGGCCAGGCGGCGGGCCTGACGCCGTGCGTTCAGCTCGTCGTCGGGGTGCTCGGCCGGCGCGTCGTCGTCGGCCCGCTCGCTGGGCAGCTGGGCGAGCTCCCCCTCGACCTCCCGCCACACGCGACCGACCGCGATGCCGAACACACCCTGGCCGCCCTGGACGAGGTCGATGACCTCGTCGGCGGAGGTGCACTCGTAGACGGAGGCGCCGTCACTCATCAACGTGATCTGGGCCAGGTCCTCGACGCCACGCTCGCGCAGGTGGCTGATCGCGACCCGGATCTGCTGGAGGGAGACGCCGGTGTCGAGCAGTCGCTTGACGACCTTGAGCACGAGGATGTCGCGGAAACCGTAGAGGCGCTGCGTGCCGGAACCGGTGGCGCTGCGCACGGACGGCTCGACGAGGCCGGTGCGGGCCCAGTAGTCGAGCTGTCGATAGGTGATGCCGGCGGCCTTGCACGCCGTGGGGCCGCGGTAGCCGCAGTCCTCGGCGAGCTCGGGCAGGTCGTCGGTGAACAGCAGGCCCTGGGACCCGACGGGCATGGCGCGACCGGCGTCGCGCGCGTCCTCGATGGCGGCCATGCCGTCCTCCTTCACTTCGGCCTGGCGCCGCGGGTGCGTGCGCGCAGACGACATCCGGATAACTACATTGACGTCGTTCTCTGACGGTAGGCCGCACTTCGGCTCCGGTCAATCACCCGGGCCGGTGGCGGACAGCGTGTCGCATGAGGCAACCAAACCTTCACCTCTCACCTGAAGGTGAGGGTCTCGGTCGTGGCCTGCTGGTCAGTCCGGGCGTTCCGGCAGGTCGCCCGGCTCGGACTCGGGCGCCGGCCCCTCGAAGTCCTCTGCCGACACGTGGTCGAGGAACTCCTTGAAACGCTCCACCTCGTCGTCCTCCTCCGAGGACACGACGATGGCGGCCTCGTCGAGGATCGCCGACTCGACGAGGACCTTGGCGCCCGTGCGCAGCGCCAGGGCGATGGCGTCGCTGGCGCGCGAGCTCACCTCTGCCTTGCCGTCGATGATGAGGGCGGCGTGGAAGACGGAGTCCTTGAGGGCGACGATCCGCACCTCGGTCAGCTCGTGGCCGAGCACGGAGAGGACGTCGCGCATGAGGTCGTGGGTGAGCGGCCGAGGGGGCACGACTCCCTGCTGGGCGTAGGTGATGGCAGCGGCTTCGGCGGCGCCGATCCAGATCGGCAGGTAGCGCCCGCCGTCCCGCTCGCGCAACAGGACGATCGGCTGGTTCGTGGGCATCTCGACACGGACGCCCAGGACATCGACCTCTCTCACTTCTCCACCGTACCCCGCCCTCCGTACGTCGGGGACCGGCGTCAGCGAGCGAGGCGGTCGCGGACCAGCGCGACGTGCAGCGCGATGCAGGCAGAGGCGATCTCGGCTGCCCGCTCCTCGCGCGTGCCGTCCCCCCGGCGCGTCGCGAGGACCTGCTCGACGAGGCCGATCTCACGGTCGGCGGCCGTCCGGAACGGCCGCAGGTGCCGAGCCTCCAGACCGTGCGAGGCGAGCGCGCGCGCCGCAGCCGCGATGGCGAGCGACTCGTGCCCGAAGTGCCCCCGGTCGTCCGGCTGCAGCAGCCCGAAGGTCTCCAGGGCGTGCATCGTCTCCCGGTCGATGCCCGTCGCCTCCCGCAGCTCCGGTCCCGTCAGGGACACGCCCTGGCGCGGCACGAGCTCCTGCGGCGTCGGGACCTCGGGGTCGGAGGTGGGGCCTGGCGGACGCGGCCGTCCACCGGGGTCCTCGCCCGGTTCGGACAGGCCACGGTCGAGGGCGTCGAGCGCCTCGCGGATGACCTTGAGGGGCCAGTAACGGTCGCGCTGGGCGGCGAGGACGTAGCGCAGCCGTCGCACGTCGTCGTCGGTGTACGTCCGGTAGCCCGACGGCGTGCGGTGTGGCGTGACGAGCCCCTCGGCCTCGAGGAAGCGGATCTTCGAGGCCGTGACGTCCCGGAACTCGTCCGACAGCAGGGCGAGCACCTTGCCGATGGTGAGGCGCCGCGGGGCCGGCGCTCGCCCGTCACCCGCCGCCGTGGCCGCACTCATGCCGGTGCGTGCTGCGATGCTCCGGACGTGTAGTAGACGAGGCGGAACTTGCCGATCTGGACCTCGTCGCCCTGGTGCAGCGGAGCCTCGTCGATGCGCTCACGGTTGACGTACGTGCCGTTGAGCGACCCGGCGTCGCGCACGAGGTAGCCGCCGCTGTCGGCGATGAACGTCGCATGCTTGCGCGAGACCGTGACGTCGTCGAGGAAGATGTCGGAGTCGGGGTGACGCCCGGCAGCCACCTGCTGGTCGTCGAGCAGGAAGCGGGCGCCGGTGTTGGGCCCACGCAGCACGACGAGCAGCGCCGTGCCGGGGCGCAGGGCCTCGATGGTGGCGTGGTCCTCGGCCGTCAACCCTCGGGGCTGCAGGGTGTCCAGGTGGTCGGGGTCCTGCGAGGGAACGCCTTGGAACCGCATGGTGCGGGGTTCGACGTTCATGTCGTCGGGGTCGGGCAGGTCGCTCGACATGCGGTCCTCCTTTGTGATGCGGGCTGGTTGAGGGGTCTGTCCACTCTAGTTGACCCGGGCGTGGCGGGCCCGGTGAGGCGTCGGCGTGACGCCCCCCCATTTGGCCGGAGCGGTCGGCTCAGGACAGGGAGGCGGTGTACGCAGACGCGTCCATCAAGCCGTCCAGGGCCGACGGGTCGGCCGGCCGCACCTCGAACATCCAGCCCTCGCCGTACGGGTCGGAGTTGATCAGCTCGGGAGAGGCTTCGAGGGCAGCGTTCGTCGCCGTGACCTCGCCCTCGAGCGGGGCGTAGACGTCGCTGACCGACTTGGTCGACTCGACCTCACCGCAGGAGTCCCCGGGGGTCACGGTGTCGCCGACCGCCGGCAGGGAGACGTAGACGACGTCGCCGAGGGCGTCCTGGGCGAAGGCGGTGATGCCGATACGGACCACACCGTCGTCGCCGACGCGGACCCACTCGTGGTCGCTGGTGTAGCGCAGGTCGGAGGGGTAGTCCAGGTCGCTCATGTCGCTCCTTCGTCGGTGCTGCACCCCGGCCAGGCTGTCGGGGTTGCTCGTGCGGCAGGTGTTGATCGGGCTGCCTCGGTGCGGACGTCGATGCGCCGCGCACCTGAGAGGATGCCATGCCGTCGGGGAGCGCGCAGGGAGTGGGCCCGTGCCGACACGAACGTCGTGCTCGGCCGTTCGCCCCGGTGCTCACTCCACGGGCTTGGCGTGCGTCATCGCGGTGGGCCGGTGCACCGAGGTGATCTCGATGAGACCGGACTCCGAGATCGATGCCTCGGCGCCCTTCTGGCGCACGGACTCGACGATGCCGCCCGGGATGGTCATCGCGGACGAGAGGGTCTTCGAGTCGCCGATCACCTTGATGACCAGCGGGCGGCTCACCGGGGTGCCGTCGACCAGCAGGGCTCCCGCGCGGTCGCCGACGAACGAGGAGCCCACGACCCGGACGCCACCGACCTCGATCGACTCCGCTCCCGCGTCACGCAGCTCCTGGATGATGTCGAGGACGATCGGCGCGGTCACCGCGTTGGTGGGGTCGGAGATCCGCAAGGTGATGCCCGGCCCCTTCGTCGGGATCGTCCCGGCGAGGATGCCCAGCGTGTCGACCCGCTTCTGGGCCTGCTCCAGCGCCTCGCCGGCCGTGCCGGTGCCGTTCTTGAGCCGGTCGCGCGTCGACTCCAGCTCGCGCACCTGCTGGTCCAGCCGAGAGGAGCGCAGGGAGATGTCGTCGAGGACCCGGACCAGGTCGGTCTGGCTCAGCTCGTCGAGACCGCGCTGGCTGGTCAGCTGGACCTGGGTCGCGATCCCTGCGCCCAGCAGCACGGCCAGCAGGGCGCCCAGCAGGTTGGCTCGGGTCGCGCGCGGGCGGCTCATCTTCACGAGCCGCGCCCAGGCCGCCCGCCCGTCCACCGGCGACCGCCGCGGGGTCGGTGCTGCGTCGGTCGGCTCGGCCCCTGCGGGCCGGTCGACCAATGCCGAGGGGTCGACCGGTGCAGCTGCTGAGATCGGCGGGACGGCCGACGGGGCGGCCGACGGGTCGCTCGTCGGGACCGGTGCCGGCCGTTCCTTCCCTCCCTTGCCCTTGCCCATGCTCAGGCCTTGAAGAGGTGGCGGCGGATGGAGGCGACGTTGGAGAAGATGCGTACGCCGAGCACGACGACGACGCCGGTGGAGAGCTGGGAGCCGACTCCCAGCTGGTCGCCCAGGAAGACGATGAACGCGGCCACGACGACGTTGGACAGGAACGAGACGACGAAGACCTTGTCGTTGAAGATGCCGTCGAGGATCGCGCGGATCGCACCGAACACGGCGTCGAGCGCGGCAATGACCGCGATCGGTAGATACGGCTGCAACCACGCCGGGACGGACGGGTCGAGGAAAAGCCCCACCGCGAGTCCGGCCAGAAGGCCGAGAACTGGGATCACGAAGGGTTCTCCTGACTGGTCGTGGGTGCGGGGGCGCCGGTGCCGCCGCCGGTCGCGCGGCGAGATGGACTGTCGTCCGGCGTGGCGGGCGGCGTGGCTCTCCCAGTCGCGCCCGTGCCGGGGGTCCCGGTACCCGGCTGGGAGCCCGGGCCGGACGAGCCTAAGGGTGACCCCATCGGTCGCGCGACCTCGAGCCGCGCGGCCGAGTCGCCCGGCACCGTGAGGGAGTCGCCGGCCGCGAGGGTGGAGCGGATCTTGTACTGCTCGGTCAGCTGGGAGAGGTACAGGCCGGCGAAGGACGGCTCGAAGAGCTGCCGCATGCCCTGCGGGTCACCCAGCGCGGTGATGACGTAGGGCCGGGACAGGGGACGGAAGTCGACGATGATGGCCTGTCCGGCGAAGCGGATGGCCGCCGTCGAGCTGAGCCGGTGCCCGTTGATCGCCATCGCCTCGGCACCGGCGGCCCAGAGCCCGTTGACGATGATCTGGAGGTCACCGGAGGCGACGCGTCCCGCTTGGAACCCGCTGCTCGGGCGGCTGCCGGCGTCGGCGCCACTGTCCGTCGATGGGGCGTCGTCGAGGGTCAGCGTGAGCCCGGGGCCTCGCATGGCCACGGCGCCGGCCTGGACCTCGAGGTCCTTGATCGTGCTCGTGAGGTCGGGCCCGCCGGACTGCCGGAGCTCGAGCGCCTCGTAGTCGCGTACCTGCCTGCCGAGGACGGCAACCGTCGCCTCCTGCGCGTTGGCGTGCTTCTGCAGGGCCTCGATCCGCGTGACGAGCTCCTTCTTGATGGCTGCTGCCGCGGTCGGCTTGGGCCGCAGCGACTGGGCGGCTACCGCGAAGAGGAAGCCGGCGAGGATCGCGAGGACGACGACGATGACCGTGCGCGTCGACGTGGCCCGGGGCAGCCCTGCCGCCGCACGGCGGTCGGCTGCCTCCTGGTATCCCGCGTCGAGGGGACGCTCCATCATCGTCGTGAGCAGCGTCATCGACTCGTCGGGTCGGCGCGGCGCCGTCACGGGGTTGCCGCCCGCGGACGTTGCGCCAGCACGATGCGCGCATGCACGGCATACAGCACGGCGGCGAGCCAGTAGAGCACCACACCCCACCACGCGAACCCCCACCCGACCGGCCTCGCCACGGCGCCGAGCCAGTCGTCGCGGTGCGCGAGCAGCAGCAACGGGAAGGCGTAGAGGAGGTTGAAGGTGGCGGCCTTGCCGACGAAGTGCACCGGGAGGCCGAGCTGTCCCTTGGACCTCAGGTACAGCAGCATCAGCGCCATCACGGCCTCGCGGGCCAGGAGCGCTGCCACGAGCCAGACGGGGATGATCTCGCGCCAGGCGAGGCCGACGAGGGTGGTGAGGATGTACAGCCGGTCGGCGATGGGGTCGAGGAACTGGCCGAGGCGGCTTTCCATGTCGAACTGCCGGGCGATCTTGCCGTCGAGGTAGTCGGTGACGCCCGAGAAGAGCAGCAGGAGCAGGGCCAGGCCGTCGTGGGAGGAGAGGATCGCCCAGAGGAAGACCGGCACCCCGAGCAGACGCAGCACCGACAGGACGTTGGGGATGGTCACGAGGCGCTCCGACACGACGTGCTCGCGCTCCCCCGCCTTCTCGACCTCCACGGCGGCAAGCCTAACCGGCGTCCAGCACGGTCGCCGCCGGTCTCGGCATCGATCCGGACACGGTCGGCCGGCTCCGCCGAACGATTCGGGGACCGGAGGCGTCAGCGGTGGGCACGACTGCCCCTCGTCGAGCGCGGCCTCCTGCAAAGGGCGTATGCCGCCTCCGTCAACGGGTGGAAGGCATCGCCCCCAGCGGTGGTCAGACTTGAGATTCAGGCCCGCACAGGCTGGAAGGACGACTCATGGCTTCCCCACACACCACCGCGCGCAGAGCCGGTCTCGCCGCCAGCATCCTGGTCGCAGCCCTGGGCCTCGCCGTAAGTCCCGGCAGCCCGGCCGCAGGGGCGACCACCTACCTCTACGTCGGCGCCAGCGGCTGCTCCGACTCCGGCTCCGGCACCGCCAGCGTGCCGTTCTGCACCATCGCCAAGGCCGCCAAGGTCGCCGTCGCCGGCCAGACGGTGCTGGTCTCGTCGGGCACCTACACCGACGAGGTCGTCCCGTGGCACTCGGGCGTCTCCGGCTCCCCCATCGCCTTCCAGCCAGCCCCCGGTGCGGCGGTGACGATCTCGGGAGCGAAGCGCGGGTTCACCATCTCCAACCAGAGCTGGATCACGGTGTCCGGCTTCACGGTCCAGAACACCTCGAGCAACGCGTTCTACGTCTACAACGCCACCGGCATCCGCCTGTCGAACAACACGGCGCGCACGTCGGGGCAACGGGTGTCGGGCTCCACGGCATACGGCGTATACCTCAGCGCCGTGACGAACTCCGTCGTCACGGGCAATCTCGTGACGAACAACTCGGCATCCGGCATCTACCTGACGAACGGGTCCACGGGCAACGCGGTCACGGGCAACGAGAGCTCGTGGAACGCGTACGGCTACCAGCGCAACGCCGTGGGCATCGACCTCCGGGCGCCCGGCAACCTCGTCAGCGGCAACCGCGTGCACGACAACGAGGACTCCGGCATCCAGGCCTACCCGGGTGGTGACCGCAACACCATCGTCAACAACGTCAGCTACCACAACAAGGGGTTCACCACCGTCAGGCTGACGAACTGCGACGCCCCGAGCACCGGCAACACCGCCGGGTGCATCACGGGCGACCACGGGATCGACGACTACGGCGTCACCGGCGGCTCAGTGGTGGGCAACACGGTCTACGACAACGTCAGTGCCGGCATCAACCTCGAGGGCGTGCCGTCCGGCACGCCGAGCGGCTTCACCTTCGCGAACAACATCGCGGTCGACAACGCGGCCACGTGTCCCGACGGCTTCAGCGGGACGGTCAAGTGCCCCAGGACGAGGGGGAACATCCGCGTCGACGCGACCTCGCAGCTCGGGACCCGTCTCGACTACGACCTCGTGAACCTCAGCGTCGCCGGGACGATGATGGTCTGGGGGTCGACGTCCTACACGTCCCTGGCGGGCTTCCAGGCCGCCAGCGGCCAGGAGTCGCACGGCCGGCAGGCCGACCCGCGCTGGACCAGCCCGTCGCAGGGAACCTTCACCCTGCGGGCCGGCTCCCCCGCGATCGACTCGGCCAACTCCAGCGCACCCGGCCAGACCACGTCGGATGCCGCCGCACAGCCGCGGGTGGACGATCCCGGCACCGTCAACAGCGGGGTCGGCGTCCGGCCCTATGACGACCGCGGCGCCTACGAGTACCAACCGACGACAGTGAGCGGGGCGACACGATGAGTGCTTCCACGACCTCCACCCACCGCTGGCAGATCCTGCTCGGCATCGCACTGACGATCGTCGTGGCGCTCGGCTTCGCGATGGTGGCCAGCGGCGCGTCATCGCGCGGGAGCGCGGGCGCTTCGCCGCAGGTGGCCGCCCGCCCGGTCGCTGCGGGTGACTGCGTCGCCATCGGGACACTGGTGTCGGCCACGACGTCCATGACAGCCACGACGTCGACCAAGGGCGCCGGTGCCTCACCGAAGACGGTCCGTGCCGGCCTGGACGCCGCCCGCGGCCGCGCCACCGAGCTCGCCCGGACGACGGCGTCCGCCGAGGCCCGTGAGCGGGCGCAGAACCTCGCAGACGACCTGGCCGCCTACCGGGTCAGCGTCGCCGCCGCCGCGCCGACCGCGCGCCACGCCGACGTCCTGGCGACCGTTCATGACGACGTGACCGCCCTGCGCCGCCTCTGCGGCCTCTGAGGCTCCGTCAAAAGTCGTAGACCGCCGTCAGCCCCGTGCCGGTGTCCGGCGCGGGGATGACGGCGGATCGTCGAGGGATGAACGGACCATTTGTCACCTCACTCGGTCACGCCGGACTGCGCATCGACGCACCGGGCATGCGGATGCTGTGCGACCCCTGGATGTCACCGCGCGGCGCCTTCCTCGGCGCCTGGTTCCCGTTTCCCGACAATGCCCACATGCGGACCCCGCAGTTGCTCGACGTCGACTGGGTGGCCATCTCCCACGAGCACCTCGACCACCTCGACCTGCCACTGCTGCAGGGACTTTCGCCATCCGTGCGCCTCGTCATCCCGCGCTACCCGTCCAGGGAGATGCGCAACCGCATCGCCGGCGCCGGCATCCGCAACATCGTCATCGAGCTCGACGCCTGGGAGCGGCTGGCCCTCAACGATCGCGGTGACTGGGTCACCGTGATCCCCGAGCTGAGCCCGATGTGCCACGACGCCGCGATCCTCGTCCACGTCGACGGTCACGCCGTCCTGCACACCAACGACGCGCGCCTCAGCGTCAGCCAGCTGCGTCGCGCAGCAGAGGAAGTCGGTCGGCCGATCGACGTCATGGGCGTGCAGATGTCGGGAGCGTCCTGGCACCCGATCTGCTACGACTACCCGCCTGAGGTCATCGAGCGCATCAGTGCCGAGAAGCGGCTGGGCAAGTTCCGGGCCGTGACGCGCCTGCTCCGCTCTGCGCCGCCGAAGATCGTCATGCCGTATGCCGGGCCGCCGGCCTTCCTCGACCCTGCCCTCGCGCACCACAACCCCACGGCGCAGCACCCGGGGATCTTTCCCCACCAGGGGCAGGCCCTCGCGTTTCTCAGGGAGCGGTTGCCCAGCCAGACGGCGCTGGTCCTGCTGCCGGGCGACCGGCTGCACGCCGGCTCGGGCGAGGTCGAGCGTGACTCGATGTGGGCTGACTTCTCCTTCGACGACACCTCCGACTACCTTCAGGCGTATGCCGGTCGCCGGGCCGACGAGATCGCCGCGGTCCACGCCGAGCTGCCCGACCCCCCGCCGGAGAGCCGGCTCGCCGAGCGCTTCCGCGACCACTTCCTCGATCTCGGCGCGCTGTCCGACTACTTCCTGCAGCGAATCGGCATGACGGTGCGCTTCGAGGCGCTCGGGCCCGCCGGGGGCACGTGGGACGTGCGCCTGGGCCCCGAGACCACGGAGGTCGACCTCAGTCCGAGCGACCGGACGCCCGGCTACCACCTCACCGTCGAGGCCCGCTGGCTCGATGCGGTGCTCACCGGGCGCGCCCGGTGGGAGGACCTCTTCCTCTCACTGCGCATCCGAGCAAGCCGCGACCCCGACGTGTACAACGACTACCTCGTGGGCCTGCTCAAGCACGCCGACCGCGACGCCCTCGAGGCGATCGAGGGCTACGAGACGAGCCGCGACCCGGCCGAGACGGTCGTGCTCTCCGACGGTCGGGAGGACTACGTCGTCAGCCGCTACTGTCCCCACGCCGGCGAGGACCTCCAGTACGGCGCCATCATCGAGAACGGCGTCCTCCGCTGCCTCGGGCACAACTTCCAGTTCGACCTGGCGACCGGTGCGTGCCTCAATGCCAGGTGCGACGCGTTGCAGGTCGCTCCGGCGACAGCCCCCGCCGCGACGGCCCCCTGAGACCGCCCCTAAGACCGCCGCACGGCACCGGGCGCGCGAGAGGCGGCGCGCTCACTGGGGGTGGAGCAGGTAGACGGCGGTCTCGACCAGCACGGCCACGGTGCGCCGCAGCGACGGCCTGCGCAGATAGCTGGCATCCAGCTCCACGCGGCGCGGCACGATGTCCTGCAGGTACCACTGCACGGGGTCGTGGGCCGGGCCGTCGGCGGCCGTGACGGGGGGCGGCTCGAGCACGCGGGAGTCGCGCATCCGGATCTGCGCGGGTCCGGTCAGGCCGGGTGTGTGCTCGAGCACCCAGCGACACTCCGGCGGGTAGCGACGCGCCAACGAGACCGCCTCCGGCCGCGGCCCGACGAGCGTCATCTCGCCGCGCAGCACGTTGAGCAGCTGGGGCAGCTCGTCGAGCGAGGTGCGCCGCAGCACCGCGCCCACGCTTGTGACTCGTGGGTCGCGCCCCACGGTGATGTCCGGCCCCTGTCTCCCCGTCGACATGGTGCGCAGCTTGAGGATGGTGAAGGGCCGCCGCCCCGCACCGACTCGCTGCTGACGGTAGAGGGCCGGGCCCGGACTGGTCGTCCGGATCGCGACCACCGCAGCCACGAGAAGCGGGGCGGTCAGGACGAGGGCGATCGCGGCGACGACGATGTCGAGGACCCGACGGGCAGGGGTGACGCGGGAGGGCGCCGCCGTGCTCACCCCGTCCCTGCCGCGACGAGCACGACGTCGAACTGACGCGTCACCGCCAGCACGTCGTGGGCGCGGTCCACCTGGTACTCCGAGGGCGTCATGTGTGTCCACAGCCGCGCTCCTTCCTTTCGCCTCTGTTGCAGGGCGCGGGTCAAGGCGTTCGATGCGCCCCGAGGGTCGGTCAGCGTGACGAACTGGCCCCGGTATCGCTGCGCCCACGTCCAGATGTCGACCGCCTTGGCCCCCTCGGCGAGCGGGATGTCCACGTAGGTGTGCACGTCGGCCTGGGCCTGGGCGTCTCCCCCGGTGTACGCGTCCGGGTGGGCCAACGCCTTGCGGGCCTGAAGGGTCACCCGGCCGCCCCAGCGGCGCACCGCCTCACGCCAGCACTGACGCATGGCCGAGTCGCGCGTGCTCCCCTGCGCGGCATACCAGCTGTCGTCCTGGAGTCCCGGGCTCAGGTTGACGACGTCGACGCCCGAGGCCACGTACCGGTCCACGGCTTCCAGGCTTGCGCCGGGGGTCGAGTCGTGTGCGTTGGCCCCGCACATGCGCATCGCCGGCGTGGACGTCGGTGTCCACGACAGGCAACCCAGCTCCGGGACGACGACGTCGATGAGCACCTTCGTCCCCGGGGACGCGGTGTGGATGTCCACGACCGCTTGGCGGAGCATGGCCAAGGCCTGGTCCGAGGTGGTGCCGTCGTGGTAGCCCAGCTCGTCAGCGACCTTGATGCCGCCCACGCCCTGGCGCCGTGCCAGGGCGAGGGCCGTACCGAGCACCTCGCGGTACCGGGTCGGGCCGGCCAGGTAGGCCTTGACGAAGTCGGACTCGACCCACACGCCCGCACCCTTCGCCCGGAGGTCGTCGACCAGCACGGCATACCTCCGGTCGGTGGGAGTCTGCGGCCCGAACGTGTTGGGCACCGGTGGGGCAGCGCTCGGCGCCGGGCTGCTGCACGCGCCCAGGAGAAGGGCCGATGCGGCGACGAGGCCCGACAGCAGGCGCAGCCGGGTCATCGGACACCTGCCGTCAGGCGTCGCACGACGAACAGGGTGCTGACGTCGGTGACCAGGTACGCGACAGCGCTGGCCCACGCTGCCCCGAGCACGCCGAACGGCGGGATGAGCAGGAGGTCCAGGGCAAGCGTCGCCACGAGTCCCACCGTCTGCAGCAGTGAGTTGGTGCCAGGTCGTCGGGTGCCCAGCAGGTAGCCGCTCGCCAGGCCTCCCGCGGGCGCGGCCACGAGGCCCACGGCGATGATGACCGCCGGCGTCACCGATGCGAGGAACTCCTGACCGTAGAGGAGGGGCAGCAGCGGTCTCGCCGCCAGCGCCAGCACGACGGCGCCTGCGGCGCCGAGACCGAGAAGCCACGGCAGCTGCCGGCGCACCATCTTGGCGGAGGCGTCGCGCCCCAGGCTCGCGATGCGCGGGTAGCTCACCCACGTCACCGCCAGCCCCGGCAGCTTGACGAGCTCCGCGAACTTCGACGCCACCGCATAGACGCCGAGGGGTGCCGGGCCTGCCAGTGTGCCCAGCACGAGGAAGTCGAGGCGCAGGTTGAGCAGGCCGACCAACCCACCGACCTGGCCGAGCAGGCCGAAGGACACGATGCCGCGCGCCAGCCCGCGGTCGGGCCGCCCGGTCATCCGCATCCCCCGGGCGTGGACCCGAGGGACCAGACGGGCCCAGCCGGCGCCGGCGACGACCACGTCGGCGACGATGAGCACGACCACGAGGAGCAGTGGTCCGCGCAGACCGAGCAGGTAGGCGAGGCCGAAGGCCGGGAGGAAGGCCGCCTCCTCGGCCGCGGTGACCATGTTGGAGCCGCGCCGGTCGTCAAGCCCCTGCAGGCTGGACTTCGCCACTGCCAACGGCAGCTGGGTGCCGACGCTGACGCCGGCGAGGATCATGACGAGCGTGCTGGTGGTCGGGAACAGGACAGTGTGGATGGCCGGCAGCAGCACGAACCACAGCGCGGTGCCGATACCGATGCCGGCGCCCAGCACCGCGAGAATCGTCGGCCACAGCCTCGCCTCGCCCGAGTGTGGGCCGGCGAGGAAGTAGCCCATCGCGCCGGGGAGGCCACACGCGGCCACGACACCCACGAGCCCGGGCACGACGCGCAGCAGCGCCAGGATCCCCACGTCCTCGGCACCCCCGGTGCGCGCCACGAGGATCGTGCCGAGCCCCAGGGCGACGACCGCGACGAGCCGTGCAGTGATGTTGCCGAGGACCGCGCGCCCGGGCAGGCGGATGTGCCGCGTCCTGCGGATGGGGTCCAGACGCACCAACACGTGTCATCCCCTCTCGGACGGCGGCTCGGACTCAGCCGACCGCACAGGGGCCGGGGGCAGTGAGGGCCTCCGAACCGGCGCTGGCGGCACGGCGTCCGCGCTCGGCGACTCCGAGGAGCGGCCACGGACCAGGTCGAGCCCGGCGAGCAGCCCCAGGAAGGCCCAGAGATGGCGGAAGTGCAGCACCTCGTAGAAGGAGCCCGACACGAGGAACGCCACCCCCATGGCGACGAGGAAGTGCGGCGACGGGAGCACACCTGCGCCGATCGTCGAGCGACCGGTCCTGACACGCCGTCCGGCAACACGAGCCAGCCGTGCCGCGATCGAGGCGAGTAGCACGACCAGACCGACGCCGCCCGCTGCACCGCGCTCGACGAGCGTCGCCATGTAGTCGTTGTGCGCCTCCTTGACGTACGGGGACGGTATCGAGGCCAGTGTCTGCTTCGTCCGTCCCGGCCCGAGGCCGATGACGTTGCCCTCCCAGAAGAGCCGCGCGCCTTCGGCGAGGAGAACCTGCCGGTCCTGGCTGGAGGCGTCGCCGCGGCCGAACGAGTCGTGCAGGACCGGTCCACCCGCAGCAGCCTTCGCCTGCAACGACCCCCAGTCGACGGAGGTCACCAGCAGGCCGCCGCCGAGGGCGAGCACGCAGGCCAGCCCGATCGCGGCGAGTGCCCCGCGCGACCGCCACGCGCCGACCAGCGCGCCCGCCGCGAGGCCTGCCACCACCCCGAGCATGGCGCCGTTGGAGCCGGTGAGGACGATCGCGCTCCCGATCAGGAGCACAGCTCCGGCGCGCGGAAGACGACGACGCGGATACCTCGAGGCGAGGACGAGGAAGAGGCAGGCGACGAAGTAGTTGGCAGCGAGGTTGGGGTCGCCGAACCTGAGGGCGGAGCGGGAACCGTCGCTGGTCGTCTGGCCCGCGAGCCAGGAGAGGCCGGCCAGGCGACCGCCGACGAGCAACCCGGCGCACACGACTCCGCTCCAGCACCAGCTCACGCACACCAGGCGCACGAGTGAGCGGTCGGCCTGCACCGCGCTGGCGAGGGCGGCAGCCCAGAGCAGGAGGAAGAGGTCCTGGCCGAGGGCCGCCGTTGAGCCGAGGGTTCTGGTGGACACTGCCGCGACGGCACCAGCCGACATCAGCAGCCACATTCCGAGGGCGTACGGCACGTGGAGGCGCACACGGTTTCGGGACAGCCAGAGCAGGATGCCACCGATCGCAAGGACGATCGGCACGTCGGCGGGCGAGGTGTTCCCGGGGCCGGTCGGGGTGAGGATCGGCATGCAGACGATGGCGAGAGCGATGACGAAGCGCAGGGCCGGCGATGCGGGAGTCACCCTCCCGCGGCCGGACGCCCGCGTGGTCGCGCTGCCCGGGTGCAGGGTGGCCGGTGTCGGGATCGTCGTGGTCATGACCCGACCTCCGTGAGCAGGAGCGCATGAGCACGGGCGAAGTCCTGCTCGTCGCTGCCGGCCGCCACCTGGCCCAGCCCGACCAGCATGGCGTCGCGCCAGGCGCCGGCGCTGGACTCGTGCCCCATCCCGGAGGCGACGAACCCTGCCACCAGGTCGGCGTACCAGCCCTGGCCACGCATGAGGTGCCGAACGGGGTCGCCCCAGGCTCTGGCCCTGAGGCCGGCATGGCCGTGGACGGCTCCGCCGGCCCGGGTGTGCCGGTCGAGGTAGAGGGTGTAGGCCAGGGCGAAACGCACCCGGTCCCACAGCTGGGCGGACCCGTATGCCGTGTGCTCCCAGTCGACGACGCCGCTGACACGGTCCCCCGACCTCAGGATGTTGCCGCACCAGAAGTCGCCGTGCGTGACGTGACCGGTGTCGAGCTCGCCCAGCCGCTCACGCGCCTGACGGCATACCTGCGCTGCTGCCTCACCGAGCCCGTCGTCAGGCCAGCGGCTCGCGAGCGCCGCACCGCTGTCCGCCTCGGGCGCCGAGGGGACCTCGACCGACTGCAGCCGCGAGAGCCAGCCGCCGACGGCACGGAAGTCGGCCCGGACGCTGCGGAGGCGGCCGGTGTGGTGCCACCGGTGGTAGTCGACGGACAACGGCCGGCCGAGCGAGACGGTCGTGACCAGGAGCGTGCCCGCTGCGGTGTCATGCAGTCCGACGACACGAGGGACCGTGCCGTCGACGAGTCCGGGGTCGAGCTCGGCGAGCCGCTGGAGCGCGGTCGCCTCCGCACGAACCGAGACCGCGGCGCCGGGCGTCAGGGCGACCTTCACCGCCAGGACCGGCGTACTCGTACCGGACGGCGTGGCCACGACGACCGCCTTGGGGTTCTCGTCCCGCGACATGGCGACGACGGCGAGCCGCACCGGCAGGGCGCCCAGGTGCTGCCGCAGGACGTCCTCGACCGCCACGAGGTCGGTCGCGGCTGGGGGGCGGGTCGACGTCGTCATGGGCGGTGGGCGATGACCATGCGCCCGGGGACGAGCCGGCCGACCCAACGGACGAGCAGGCGGTGGCGGAACAGGTGGGTGGTGGCAGTGATGACGAGCGAGCCCTTGGAGCGCCCGGGAGGCACGGTGGCGAAGGCGTTCCAGAACCAACCCAGGCTCTCGACGGCGTCCTCGACGACGAACGCAGCGTCACTCAGGCCCGGCAGGACGACGAGCTCACGGTCGACGACGAGACCCGCGCCGCGGGCGAGCCGCCGCACACGGCGCGCGCTCAGACGCCCACCGTCGAGCAGCACGAGCTGCTCCCCGGGCGACAGGTTCGGCATCGCCACGTCGGACTGCGGTCGCGTGCCCCGGACGACGACCACTGGGGTCTGGCTGGGCACGAGCACTGCCAGCGCGGCGTCCATGGCGCTCACGAGGCCCTGCCCCAGCCGGACGCGGGAGCCAGCACCGGGCGGTCGACGGTCGGCTCCGGGCTGTAGACCTCGCACAGGGTGGCACCCAGGGTGCCTGCGTCGTAACGGGTCCCCAGCTGCGCCCGGGCATGCTCGGCCCAGGCGGCCGCCTGTCGCGGGTGGGCCAGCGTGTGGTCCAGCGCTGCGGCGAGCTGGCCCGGGTCCTGCGGTGCCACGAGCAGGCCGGTCACGCCGGGGATCACGACGTCGGGCACCGCGTTCACGGACGTCGCCACCACCGGTATGCCGCACTCCTGCGCCTCCACGATGGCGCACGGGAGACCCTCGTAGCGGCTCGCCATCGCGAAGACGTCGAACGCAGGCAGCAGCTGCGGCACGTCGTCGCGGTTGCCCAGCAGCATCACCCGGTGCTCGATGCCCAGCTTCCGCGCGCGACGGGCCGTCTCCTCGAGCAGGGGACCGCCGCCGGCCCAGACGAGCACGGCCGGGCTGGCCATCCGCGCCAGCGCCTCCAGCATGACCTCGGGGGCCTTCTGGAAGTCCAGGCGACCCACGGTGCCGACGACGGTCGCCTCCTTCGGCAGTCCGAGGAGCGCGCGGGCTCGGGCCCGCGAGCCCGGTGAGACCGTGACCCGCGCCGGTTCGACCGCCGGTCCGATGGTGACGAGCTGGTCGGGCCGAACAACCCGGCGCCGCAGCGCCTCGACCGCCACCCCGGTGCCGACGGCGAGATAGGCGTCCGTGATGTGCGAGAGCGCGCGTTCGGTACGGATGTAGGTATGCCGTGCGGCCGCGGACTGGAAGTCGTGCCAGGGAAATCCGTGGAGCGTGTGCACGATCCGAGGCACCCCGGCCCTGGAGGCCGCGACGCGCCCCAGCACGCCCGCCTTGGCGCTGTGGGTGTGGACGACGTCGAAGTCCTGGGCGCGGAGGATCCTGTCGAGAGCCCTGAAGGCCCTGGCGTCGAGACCGGGACTGATCGGTGAGACGAGCTCGGGTACGACGACGACCTCCACGCAGTGGGCGCGGGCGGTGTCGAGGAGCACGTCACCCGACCCGACGACCAGCGTGCTGCGGTAGAGATCCTGGGGCAGGCTCACCGCCCCGCGCACGGCGACGCCCCCCGCCCCCGCCACGCACCGGGTGATGACGTGGGCCACGCGCTTGGTCATGCCGGCGCTCCCGTCATCCGCTGGGTCGTGGCCGGGCCCGGCGCGCGGACCTCGGTGACCATGGCGGCGCCGGCCGTGTCGCCGATGCCGGCGGTACCGGCCGCCTTGACCGAACGGCTGGTGCGGACCGCGCGCTCGGCCAGGTCGACGACCTCGGCGAGGGAGGTCACCGGGCGGGCCGGGAGGACCACCTCCAGGCACGGGAGCGACCGGGCGAGCCGCTCCGCCTCATCGCAGATCGCCGGGTGCGCCGGCCCGAGGCCCGTGCCGAGGGCCAGGGTCGCGGCGAAGGCCCAGTAGCGACGCAGCTCGCCCGCCGCATACGTGCCCGTGACGAGGGCTCTCGCCGCGTGCGCAGCGGGGATCGGTTGCACGGTGGGCCGCCCACCGGTGCCCCGTCGCAGCACGAGCACCAGGGAGGGCCGGACGTGGTGCTGCCGGCTGTCCCAGGGTCGCTCGACGCGGCCGTGCGGCATCGTCCGCCGCAGGCTCCAGCCCGCGCCGGCGTCGAGTCGCCGGGGTTCGGGAAGTGCGTGGAGGCGCTCACGGTCATAGGTGCACAGGTTGTCGCTGACGGGCGTCCCGTCGCCGGGGGCGAGGCTGGCCAGCAGTGTCGACTTTCCCACTCCACCGGGGCCTGCAAGCACCACGCCGTGGTCGCCCATCTGCGCAGCCGAGACGTGCAGCGGCACGCCGCCCCGCACGCCCGCCCACCAGAGCGCGGGGTACTGCACGAGCGCGGCTCGCCAGAGCAGCTCGGTGCGCGCCGGGGCCGCCAGGCGCAGCGCGCGATGGCTGGCGCCCGGGCGTGGACGTGCCCTCACGGTCAGTCCCACCGACGACGGCTCGACGAGCAGGTCGAGGCCGCTCCCGCACGCATCGGTGACCACGACACGACGGCCATCGCCCGCGGCCCCGCGGGTGATCGTGGTGAGATCTGCGTGGTCGAAGGGGGCGTCCGAGGACTCCACCCGCACTGCCACGTCGGGTAGGTCCCCAGTGTCCGGGGCGTCCGGCTGCGACGGTCCTGTCGGCCGCGACGCCTCGCCGAACGCGCGGTCGGCGACGTGCAGCCAGGCGCGGGACTCGGTGTCGAGCTCGACCGTCAGGCCGCAGGACTCGGCTCGGCGCCTCACGGCATCCTCCGCATCTTCTGGCCGCTCAGCATCTTCTGGCCGCTCAGTGCGCCCTGCTCCCCCGAACTGGACGCCGCTGCCCGACCCGGGGAGACGACCGTCGTGACCGGACCAGCGGGCCGCCCCGGGGGCCGGACCCGCCGACCACCGTGGGCCAGCGCAGCACGGTCGAGCAGGGGCCGGCGTCGGAACGTCAGCACGCCCACCATCGGCCATCCCATGACCGCTGCGTTGCGCGTGAGGTCCTCGAGGTTGCGTTGCGACTCGACGGCTGGACTGAGCGCGATGACAACGGGGTCACCGGGGTGGGGCGCCTCGGTGCCCGTGGTCGGCCGGCCGACCGTCGCAGCCGGAGCATGCTCGATGTGGACGCCGGTGAGGGTCTCGAGCTCCGAGCAGATTCGTGCCGCCCACCTCTCGTACCTCTTCTCGACCGGGAGCAGCAAGAGCGGCCGACCGGCGAACCGCGCCCCCACCACTGCTGCAGCCCCGGCGAAGTCACGCAGGCTGCGGGCTCCCTTCCGCCCGGCGAGGTCGAGGGTGGGCAGGTGCCCGAGCAGCGGCGCGTCGAGCTCGGCCGCGACCCAGCGTCGACCTCGCACCCGGGGATGCACCGCCTCCAGGATCGCGACCAGGCCCAGTGCCAGGATCAGCGCCGCGAGGCCGGCGAGCGCCACGAGCTGGGGCACCTTCGGGCCGACCGGGTCGGGCAACGCGGTGGCGGTGTCGAGCAGACCGATGCTCGAGCGCTGCGACGATGCCAGGACCAGGTCGGAGCGCTGGCGCAGCAGGTCCGTGAGCGTGGGCGCCTCAGCCGCGATCCGGGCCTGCAGCTCGAGCACCCGCCCCGGCGGAGCCACGGCGAGCTGCCGGATCAGGCTGTCGCGCTGCTTCGTGACTGAGTCGACCTGCTTGTTGAGGGAGGTCATCTGGACCGCGTCCCTCTGGTGAGAGGTGTTGGCGTACCTCTCTGCCTGCTGCACGAGCGAGTTCGCGGCGATGACCGATCGCTCCGGATCGCCACTGGTGACGGTCACGTCGTTGACCGTGGAGACGCCCACCCGGTTCACCGAGATCGACTTCGTGGCGAACAGGGTCGGATCCCCCTGGATACCAGCGGCAGCCATGGCCGTACGGGCCATGTGGGGCGCCGTGATGACGCCTTGCAGCCACTGCGTCGCCGCGTCCGCCTGCACGTTGGTGCTGGCGAGCCCGCCGGACATCTGGACGCGGGCGACGGCCTGGTACTCCTTGTCCTGGTGCGAGCCGTAGACACCGGCCGCGACCGTGGGCACGAGGACGAGCAGCCCGATCAACCACCAGTAGCCGCCGATCAGTCGACGGAAGGCCTCATCGATACGCATGTGACTCCCTCTCCGGGGTGGACTAGTGCAGGACGGCGAACGGGCGCATCCGAGCGACAGGGCGGACGATCCGGTGGGTGGACAGGACCGACATCGCCGCATTGACTCCGGCGTCGTCGAGGTGGGGCGCCTGGCTGGGCGCCGTGTCGTCGTAGCGGAAGCGCATCGTGTACCGCCCCGCCGGGTCGGACTGCGAGGTGCCGTTCCTCGCGAACTGGTCGATGACGGTGCCCGCCCCGTGGCAGGCGGAGTGCAGGCTCTGACCGCTGCTGTCGCCGGCAACCGCGAGGTACGAGGAGGTTCGGTGCGTGCCGGGGAGCAGCACCGCCTGACCGGTCTGCGCGAAGGTGGTGCCGGGCGTCATCAGATGCGCGGGGTAGGCGCGGCAGGAGTTGTGGCGGTGGACCACCGCCCGTTCCCCCGCGACGTCCTCCTCGTAGATGGAGTTGTGCGGTGAGTCCACGACGAGGCTGCCCGGAGCGCCGCCGAAGGTCTCCGCTGCCAGCTGGCGCAGGGCCTGGTACGTGGCCATGCGGAACGCATAGCCGTAGTTCATGGCAGCGGCGTTCGCCAGCATGAGCCGCTTGCCCTCGTCCGAGTCGAGGCTGACCGGTGGACATGCGGAGGTGAAGAAGAGGCGCATCCGCTCGCGGACCTCCTCCGTGGACCGTGCGGTCGCCAGGTGGAAGAGCGGCTTCTGGACGGCCATGGCAGCACGCATGACGCGGGCGGTGTCGCGCCGCCGCGCGAACAGGTGACCGATCTCGCCGGTGAGCACTCCCCCGCCCGCGTGGTACTGCAGGGTCACCTGGCCCTCGCGGACGCCCAGCAGCTGTGCGGCCGCCGGATCCAGGATCTCCTCGACCTGCTGGAGCTCGACGAAGTGGTTCGTCGGGCCCACGGTGCCGAAGCGGAGCCTGGCCAGCTGCCACGTGAGCGCCGGGATCTCGGCGACGAGGCGCTCGCTGCCGCCCCACTGCGCCAGGTCGATCCTGCCGCCCTCCTCGACGCGCTCCAGCTCGGCCGGGTCGACCCCGTTGCGTGCGACGGCAAAGTCTGCGCCGTCGGTGGCCGCGCTGATGACGTCACGGTAGGAGAGGTCTCGACGGTTGGTCGTCGGGTACGGATAGCGCTCGCGCACCCGGCGGTAGAAGTCGCTCACGGCTGCATCCGTCGGCCGGTCGCAGTTGAGGGCGATGAGCGCCATGCCGCAGTTGACCGACGAGCTCGTCAGTGTCGGCCGGATCGTCCCCGCCGTCGCCACGGCGATGCTCGACGGCATCTCCATGGCTGACTTGTGATGGAAGTCGGGCAGGACGACGGGTGGCGCAGCGAGGTCCATGCCGAGCGTCGCGGAGTTCAACGACGCCACGAGCTCTGGGTCTGCGGGAACGTGGTCGCTGTCGAACACACGCGCGGTGTGATGACCAGTCGTGGAGCCACCGCGTGGCTCGTCGGCGCGACCCGAGATGATGCTGATCTTCATGAGGCCAACCTGTCTGCTGGGTGGGTTCGGGTCCGCATCAGTAGTCGTCCGGGTAGGGCGCGAGCGTGTGGGGACCGACGGACGTGGCGACGGGCTCGGGGCGGAAGACCGGCAGGGCGGCGCTGAGGGTGCGGCGCACCTCGTCGGCCGCGTTGCGTCGGGCCGCGTCGTAGAGCGCGAGCATGAGGGCGTCGAAGTCCTCGTGCACGGGCACGGCCTGGGCGCCGAAGATGCGGGGGTGGCTCGTGGGGAAGCACTCCTCGTTCTCGCTGAAGAGCGACTCGTGGAGCTTCTCCCCCGGGCGCAGCCCGGTGAAGCGGATCCGGACGTCGGGCACGTCGAGCTGGCGTGCGAAGTTGGCCACGAGGTCGACGATCCGCACCGGCGAGCCCATGTCGAGGACGAAGGTCTCGGAGCCGGTCGTCAGGTGAGCGGCCTCCAGGACGAGGCCGACGGCCTCCTCGATCGTCATGAAGTAGCGCGTGACCTCGGGGTGGGTGACGGTCACGTCGTGACCGGCCGCCATCTGGGCCACGAGGACCGGCAGGAGCGACCCCCTGCTGCCGAGCACGTTGCCGAAGCGCACGGCCGAGACCACCGTCCGGCCACCCGCGTGCCTCTTGACCACCTGCTCGGCCAGGGCCTTGGTCGCCCCCAGGACGGACGTCGGGTCGGCGGCCTTGTCGGTCGAGATGACGACCAGGCGCTCGGCCCCGGACTCCACCGCCGCCGCCAGCACGTTGTAGGTGCCCTGGACGTTCGACTTCACGCCCTCGCACGGGTGCTGCTCGAGCATCGGCAGGTGCTTCAGCGCCGCCGCGTGGAAGACGATGTCAGGCCGGTAGTTCCCCATGATCTGGCGCATCCGGTCGGCGTCACGGATGTCCGCCACCACGGCGTCGTGCGACTCGAGGAACGCCTCCCCGCGCAGCTCGAGCTGGAGGCGGTGCAGGTTCGACTCGTCGTGGTCGAGCATGATGAGCCGACTGGGAGCGAAGCCGTTGACCTGACGGCACAGCTCGCTGCCGATCGAGCCACCGGCTCCGGTGACGAGAACCGTCTTGCCGGTGATGATGTCGGCGACCTCGGGTGATGCAACGTGGACCTCGCTGCGCCCGATCAGCTGGGCCACATCCAGGGAGCACATGTCGGTTCCGACGACATCGCGCCGCAACAGCGCCACGAACGACGGCAGTCGACGCACGCTCGCCCCCACCCGTGCGGCCGCAGTCGCCAGGCGAGCCACCTCCACCTCGGGCAGACCCGGGATTGCGAGCACCACCACGTCGATGCGTTCGGCCGTAGCCACCTTGAGGACGTCGGAGAGCCTCCCGAGCACCGGCAGGTGCCGCACCCTCTGCTTGGTCGAGTCGTCGTCGAGGAACCCCACCGGGAGCAGCCCGAAGTCGTCGACTCGTTGTAGGTCGCGCGCCAGCGCCTTGCCGGCGGCACCGGCCCCCACGATCAGGGTCCGCAGGCCCATGCCTGCGTTCGCGTTGCCGCCGCGCGGCCGGATCCCCACCTCCGAAGTCATCGTCCGCTCCCGATCTGCCACAAGGCCGCACACACGTCGTCGACGTCGTCATCCGTTAGGTTCTGGTCAAAGGGCAGAGACAAGGTCTCCTCGAACACCGCGTCGGCGCCGGGCAGGCCGCCCGCGGGCACGACGCAGTGGTTGACGTGCCACGTCAGGCGGTGCAGCGGGATGAAGTGCACCGAGGAGCCGATGCCGAGCGCACTCAACCGGTCGATGAGCTCGTCACGTGTCACGCCGAAGCCGGTATGGATCCGCACGGCGTAGAGGTGCCAGGCGTGCCGGCCGTCGACCGGGCGCGGGGGCAGGCTGATCGACGGCAGCCCGGCGAGCTGCTCGTCGTAGCGGGCAGCCACCTGGTCCCGGCGTCGCTGGTCCTGATCGAAGCGGCGCAGCTGCGCGCGGCCGATGGCGGCCTGGACATCCGTGAGGTTCGCCTTGAGCCCGTCGTCCGCCACGTCGTAGCGCCAGCTGGCTCCGGGGCGGTAGCGACGCCACGCGTCCCGCGACATCCCGTGCAGCCGGGTTCGGAACAAGACCTCGGCGAACTCCTCGTCGGTCGTCGTGACCATGCCCCCCTCACCGATGGCCAGGTTCTTCGTCGCGTAGAAGCTGAAGCACGTGGCTCGCGAGATCGAGCCCACCCGTCGGGACCGGACCGCCGTGCCGAGGGCGTGCGCCGCGTCCTCGATGACCTGGTCCAGGCCGAGCCCGGCTGCCGCAGCCGCCGACTCCACGTCCACCGGGTTCCCGCCCAGGTGGACGACGACCATGGCCGAGACGCCGCCCACCTCGCGGACGGCCCTGCGGATGAGCTCCTCGGTCGGGACGGCGCTCCACGGGTCGACGTCCGCCAGCACGGGCACCAGCCCGGCGTGGGCGATGGCGCCGGCGGCCCCGCAGAACGTGTTCGTGGTCATGAGCACGCGCGAGCCGGGGGCCAGGCCGAGGGCCCGCAGGGACAGCTCGAGCCCCGCCGTGCAGGAGCTGACGGCCACACCGCGGGATGCTCCCACGTAGTCAGCGAACTCCCGCTCGAAGTCGACGACCTCCTGACCGGTGGTCACCCAACCGGACTCGAGAACCCTGGCCACGGCGGAACGCGCTTCGGGCCCGATCACCGTGCGGGCGAAGGGGATCGAGCGGGTCTGCGCCGTAACCGGCGGCGATGTCTGAACTGTCATGTTCACCCCTGAGCCTTGGAACCTTGCAGCATGGATGCGGGTTGTTCCCGCTGCATCGAACGTAGGTACGGCGGCGACGCCGCACACCCGCTCACCGCCGGAGACCGCCTACGCCTTTCGTGGTAGACCTTTCCTCGGCACTCCGGCCGAGCAGGCCGTTGCGGCGGGCCTCGGCCACGGCGGCGAGCGTCGAGTGGACGTGCAGTCGCTGGAGGATCGCACCGACGTGGGTGCGCACCGTGTTGGGCGACATGTTGAGCAGCAGGCCGGTCTCCTCACGCGAGTGACCGTCCATGAGGCACCGGAGCACGTCGCTCTGGCGCGGGGTCAACTGCATGAGGAGGTGGCTCGAGGGGTCTGCCGGCGCCTGCGGCTGGTGCGGGGCCAGGACGGAGGTCATCAGCGAGACGGGGATGGAGACCTCGTGCGCCGCAACCTCGCGGACCGCCGATACGAGGCGCTCCAGCGGCTCTTCACTGCGCACCCACCCCCGTATGCCCACCTCCAGGACATCGCGGGACATGTCCTCGGCGCCGGCCTCCGTGATGAGCACGATCCCGAGGTCGTTGACGAGCTCGAGCGCGCATCGCGCGAGGTCGAGAAGCGCCTCTCGACGGAACACGGCATGAAGGACCAGCACGTCGACGGACGCGGGAACCATCAGCTGCAGCACGTCGGCTGTGGTGTTGACGCGCCCGACGACCCGAAGCCCTGGCCGAGCCCCGAGGGTCTCGGCCAGCGCCTCGAGCAGAAGCTGCTGCCGGGCGAAGACCACAACCCGAACAGGATGGGTCGTCATCCCCACAGCATCGAAGGATCGGAGCCGCGGCACACCCGACGTCTGGAGGATGTCCGGCTACGTCACATGGCCGACCGGGTGGCGAGGTTCGGGTGGCGTGCACCTACCCCGCGACGTACGTCACGAGCGCAGCCGCGCCGGCCAGATCTCGGAGCTTCCGTGGTCGGCAAGGAGGGCCGCTGCCTCCAGGCGTGAGTGCACCCCGAGCTTGGCGAGAAGGTTCTGCACGTGGGTACGCGCCGTGCTGCTGCGGACGCCGAGCTGTCGGGCGATCTGCTGCGTTGTCAGACCGCGCGTGATGCAGCGCAGCACATCCCACTCCCGGTCGGTGAGGAACCGGAGCGCCCACAGCGGGTCGTGCGTGGACGGTGGCAGGAACGCGCGCTGCAGCAGCGTGGCCTCCACCGCGACCTGCCCCTCCGTCGCCCGGTCGAGCATGACGCAGATCTGGTCGACCGACATCGACTTGCAGAGGAAGCCGGCCGCGCCGAGCGAGAGCGCTCCGACGACGGCCTGGGGGTCGGCCGTCGCCGAGAAGACGACGACCTTGGTGCCCCGGTTCTCACCGGTCATGGCCTCCAGCGCCTTGAGGCTCGTGCCTCCTGGGAAGTGCAGGTCCAGCAGGCACACGTCAGGAGCGTGCTGCGCCACTGCCGAGACCGCCTCGTCCGGAGTCAGGGCCAGCGCCACAACCTCGTGCCCGCGGGCCACGAGCGAGGCTCCCAGCGCCTCGAGCAACAGGCGATGGTCATCGCACACCACGATTCTCATCGTGCGTCGACCCGTGCGACCAAGGGCAGCTCCACGGTGGCGACGGCACCACCGCCGACGCCGTTCTCGAGCCGCAGTCGCCCGCCGCACTGCTCGAGGACGCTCCCCACGGTGACCAGGCCGATGGAGTGCTGCGGCGCGAGGCCACCCAACCCCGGTCCGTTGTCGGCGACGGCCAATACCGCGAACGAGCCGCCGGCGCGGACTGACACGCCCACACTTCCGCGCGGGCCCGCGGCACGAGAGGCGTTGTCCAGCAGGCAGATCACCGCCCGTACGAGAGCGACGCGCGGGGCGAGGACGGGAACCGGACCGTCGACGTCGAGCCTGACGCCGGAGGAGACGACGGGAGTGCAGCAGGAGACCGCGTACCTGGTGACGTCCGCCAGGTCGAGCAGCTCCTGCTCGGCTCCGCGTCCACCGGACAGGACGGAGCCCACGAGCTCGGTCAGCCACGCGACCTCGTGGAGGATGCCCGCCAGGCGTTCCTCGCTGGGAGGGACGTGGCTGTCGGCGAGCATCCGGATCGCGGTGAGCGGCTGGATGAGGTCATGGCAGAGTGCGCGCATCGCGACATCCTCGGGCGGACGACGCGAGCGCACGTGCTCGTGCTGGATCGGTGCAACCACCCCCGCCGGCGTACGGCGACGGCTGACACTCAACTTCGAAACTGACATGCATCCCCCCCGGATGACTGCCTAGATACTCAGAACGACGCCCCGGACGTGGATCGCACCCTCTCGAACAGTGACGCCCCAGCGCCGCTCACCGGTTGGCGGCGGGCCGCCCAGGCACACGGCTCTGTTCTCACTGTCATCCGTCAGGTCCGAACGTCGTAGGAGCGCGAGCCACACATTCCCCCCGGACAGTCGTGACTCGACATGAAATCAACGTGAGGGAGTCGGCGCGCTCCCCTCGTTTTCACGTTAACACCGGGCTTGCGCGGATGACCCGGAATGGGTGATCAGAACTGAATCTCCCTGCCCCAAAAGGACATACGAGACAACTCCGACGGCGATCGCACCGGACAGCCGTACCAGCCGGAGGAGGGCGAGGGGCTCGGAACCCGGTTGTGGGAGCGATCCCGTGAAAGAGACGGCGGAGGCGGCCTCGGATGACTCCGAGACCGCCTCTGACCTGCGATTTCATCGGTCGGGCTGACAGGATTTGAACCTGCGACCCCTTGACCCCCAGTCAAGTGCGCTACCAAGCTGCGCCACAGCCCGATGCCCGGCGGGGCGAAAGGAACATTAGCGCACCGGGTGCCGCCGGTCCCAATCGGCCCCCGGGGCGCCGCTGTCCGCCTCGGATCAGCGCTTGCTGCGCTTCTCGCGCACCCGCACCGAGACCTCGATGGGCGTGCCCTCGAAGCCGAACTGCTCGCGCAGGCGACGCTCGATGAAGCGGCGGTAGCCGGCCTCGATGAAGCCCGACGCGAAGATGACGAACCGGGGCGGACGCGTCGAGGCCTGGGTCGCGAAGAGGATGCGCGGCTGCTTGCCACCCCGAAGCGGGTGCGGGTGGGCCGCCACGATCTCGCCGAGGAAGGCGTTGAGGCGGCCAGTCGGGACGCGGGTGTCCCAGGACTCGAGTGCCGTCTCGATCGCCGGCACGAGGCGGTCCATGTGGCGGCCGGTGCGGGCCGAGATGTTGGCCCGGGGCGCCCAGGGCACCTGCACGAGCTCCTTCTCGATCTCGCGCTCGAGGTAGTAGCGGCGCTCCTCGTCGAGCTGGTCCCACTTGTTGTAGGCGATGACGAGGGCTCGGCCGGAGTCGATGACCTGCTGGACGACCCGGATGTCCTGCTCGGCGATCGGCTCCTGGGCGTCGATGAGCACGACGGCCACCTCGGCCTTCTCGAGGGCGGTCTGGGTCCGCAGCGACGCGTAGAAGTCGGCGCCGCGGCTCTGGTGCACCCGGCGGCGGATACCGGCCGTGTCCACGAAGCGCCACGTCGTGCCACCGAGCTCGATGAGCTCGTCGACAGGGTCGCGGGTGGTTCCGGCGACGTTGTCGACGACGACCCGCTCGGAGCCCGCCAGCCGGTTGAGCAGGCTGGACTTGCCGACGTTGGGCCTGCCGACGAGCGCGACGCGTCGGGGTCCGCCCTGGGCGTATGCGCCATGGGCCGACACGTCAGGCAGCACCTCGAGGACGGCATCGAGAGCGTCACCGCTCCCCCGGCCGTGCGCGGCTGACACGGGGAAGGGCTCGCCGAGCCCGAGGCTCCAGAGCATGGCTGCGTCGGCCTCGCCGCGCTGGTCGTCGACCTTGTTGGCGACGAGCACGACCGGCTTGCCCGAGCGGCGCAGCAGCTTGACGACTGCCTCGTCGTCGTCGGTCGCACCGACGGTGGCGTCGACGACGAACATGACGACGTCGGCGAGGTCGATGGCGATCTCGGCCTGTTCGGCCACGCGCAGGTGGATGCCCGTGGCGTCGGCCTCCCAACCGCCGGTGTCGACGATGGTGAACCGGCGACCGCCCCATTCGGCCTCGTAGGAGACGCGGTCACGGGTGACACCGGGCACGTCCTCGACGACGGCCTCACGGCGGCGGAGGATGCGGTTGACCAGACTCGACTTGCCGACGTTGGGGCGGCCGACGACGGCCACGACCGGCAGCGGGCCCTGCGTCGCGTCGTCGCCGGCGCGTGGCCCCTGGGCGTCGAGGAGCGCCTGGTCCTCCGGGCTCAGCTCGAAGTCGTCGAGCCCGGCGCGCAGCGCGCGCTCCACGGCGGCGTCGTCGACAGCCGGGTCAGGGGTCGAGATCGGAGCGCCCTCGTCGATGGGGCGGGCGGTCTCGTCAGTCACGGTGTCCTCGAATCAGTGAACGTCTGTTGAGCGACCATTCTCCACCCGCGAGCGGCGTACGTGTGACGCGAGGGCGTCGCGCAGCTGGTCGCTCGCCAGCCGGAGGCGATCCCGGCCCGTTACGGAGGCGTCGACGGCGAGGCGGAACGGCTCGCCGAAGTCGACGAACAGCCGCGACCGCAACGGTGGCCACGCGTCCTTGCCCGCACCGGGTGGGCGCGTCCCTGCAACCGCGACGGGGACGACGAGGGCCCTTGTGCGCAGAGCGATCCAGGCCGCGCCGCTGTTGACCTGCTGGACCTCCCCGTCGCCGCGGTTGCCCTCGGGGAAGATTCCGACCGCTCCTCCGGACTCGAGCACAGCGGTGGCGGCGGCCAGCGCGGCCCGGTCACCGACAGTCCGGTCGACCGGGATCTGTCCGACGTTGCGGATGGTCCAGCCCCAGAAGCCGGAGAAGGCCTCCTGCTTGACGAGGAAGCTGACGGGCCGGGGGCTGAGGCCGAAGACGAGCGGGCCGTCGAGGAAACCCGAGTGGTTGGCGACGAGGACGACCGGCCCGGTCAGGGGCACGTGCTCCGGGTGCCGGGCCGTGCCTCGATAGAAGGTGGTGAAGATGGCCCTGCCGATCTGGCGGCCGACCCTGGCCCGGTTCGGATGGGGCGCGACCCCGTCGCTCACGCGCGCGCCGCCTCGACCACCTGCAGCACGGCGTCCACGGAGCCCTGGAAGTCGAGGTGCGAGGTGTCCAGGGTCGTCACGCCGTCGGCTGCCACCGTGAACTGCGAGACCGCGGAGTCGGCCTTGTCGCGGTCGACGATCTGTGAGCGGGTGGCGGCGACGGCCGCGGCGTCGACCGCGCCGTGCAGCTCCTGCGAGCGGCGGGCCAGCCGTGCCTCCTCCGAGGCGGTCAGCAGGATGCGGACCGGGGCGTCGGGGGCCACCACGGTCGTGATGTCGCGTCCCTCCGCGACGACGCCTCCCCTGGCCTCGGCGGCCTCCGAGATGAGCCGGCGCTGCAGCACGCGCAGGATCTCGCGCACCGGGATGACGGCGGCGACGGCCGAGACGTTGGTCGAGATCCCCGTCTCGCGGATGGCCGACGCCACGTCGATCCCGTCGACCTCGACCGTCGGCGCGTCGGGGTCGGTGCCGATGGTGAGCGGGAAGCTTTGTGCCGCAAGGGTGATCGCTTCGGAATCGTTGAGGTCGACTCCCTCGTGCAGGCACCACCAGGTGAGCGCGCGGTACATGGCGCCCGTGTCGAGGTAGCCGTAGCCGAGCGTCCGGGCCACCTGCTTGCTGACGCTTGACTTGCCTGACCCGGAGGGGCCGTCCACCGCGACGACGAAGCCGGACAGATGGTCCTCGGGGGTCTCAGGCATGCGCACGAGGATAGTGCCTCCCGGACACGCCCCTGGCGCCCGTCCGGCCGCGCGGGCCTCAGTCGTGGACGCGCCAGCCGAGCCGCGCCAGCTCGGCGCGCAGTGGCTCCACCGAGGCTGGCACGACCGAGACCTCGGCGACGCCGACCGCCTGCCCGAGACCGTGCTCGAGGTGGAGGTCCTCGAGGTTGATGCCCGCGTTCCCGATGTCGGTCAGGAGCCGGGCGAGGGAGCCCGCCTCGTCGGGGACGACGACCGAGACGGTGTCGTATGCCGTGGGCGCGGCGCCGTGCTTGCCCGGGATCCGTGCGTGGCCGAGGTTGCCGGCCTCGAGGACCTGGCTCAGGGTGCCGAGGGAGCCTTCGCCGTCGGAGTCGACCAGCGCGTCCAGCGCCCGGAGGACGTCCTCGACCTGGTGGCGGACGTGGCGCAGGACGTCGCGTACGGCGGGCGCGTTGGCAGCGAGGATCTGGGTCCAGAGCCGCGGGTCGCTGGCGGCGATCCGGGTCACGTCGCGCAGGCCCTGTCCCGCCAGGCCCACGGCGGACTCGGGGAGCTCCCGCAGGCACGCGGCGACGATGCTGGCCGCGAGCTGGGGCACGTGGGAGACGGCGGCGACGGCCTCGTCGTGCTCGTGCGCCGGCATGGTGCGGACCGCCGAGCCGACGGCGAGGGCGAGCTCGCGCACGAGCCGGACCGCGGCCTCCGTGGAGGCCTCGTGCGGCACGACGACCCAGGCGCGGCCGTCGAAGAGGTCGGCGCGGGCTGCGGCCGCCCCTGAGCGTTCCCGGCCCGCCATGGGATGGGACCCGACGTAGCGACTCGCGTCGGCACCGGAGTCGAGCACGACGCGTAGCACCGACTCCTTGACCGAGGCGACGTCGGTCACGACCGCGTCGGGCCAGCGGGTGAGCGCGTCGACGACGGCCCGCGCCGCCACGTCGGGCGGGGCGGCGACGACCACGACATCGGGCACGCCGGTGTGCTCGTCCGCGACCTCGCCGGCGCGAAGGTCCCTGGCCAGGCGGACCGCGGTCGGTGAAGGGTCGTCCAGCGAGACGTGAAAACCGCTCTGGGACAGGGCGATTCCCAGGCTGGTGCCGATCAGGCCGGCGCCGAGGATACGGACGCGCGTGGTCACCGCGTCAGCGTAGCGAGCGGGGCGGCTTCCACCGCGCACGTCCGCATCACAGACCAGCAGCCTTGTAGAGGGCGCCGATCTCGGCCTTGTTGAGGCGGCGGGTGCGGCCCGACTTGAGGTCGGCGAGCCGGATGGGACCGACCTCGGTGCGCACGAGCTCGAGCACCGGGTGCCCGACGGCCTCGAGCATCCGGCGCACCACGTGCTTGCGGCCCTCGTGGAGCACGACCTCGACCATGGCCTTGCCGGGCTGGTGGTCGACGATGCGGAACGAGTCGACGCTCACGGGCCCGTCCTCGAGCTCCACCCCCTCGCGCAGGCGCTTGCCGACGTCACGCTGCACGGGGCCGCGGATGGTGGCGACGTAGGTCTTGAGCACGCCGTATGCCGGGTGCTGCAGCCGGTGGGCCAGGTCACCGTCGTTCGTGAGCAGCAGCAGGCCCTCGGTGTCGGCGTCGAGGCGACCCACGTGGAAGAGCCGCTCCTCGCGGTTGCCGACGTAGTCAGCCAGCGAGATCCGCCCCAGCTCGTCGTGCATCGTCGTGACGACGCCCTTGGGCTTGTTGAAGGCGAGGTAGACGCGGTCGTCGTCGAGGTTGACCCGGACACCGTCGACGTGGACGACCTGGCTGCGTGGGTTGATGCGCACCCCGAGCTCGGTGACGACCTGTCCGTCGACCTGCACCCGTCCCTGCTCGATGAGGTTCTCGCAGACGCGCCGGGAGCCGACACCGCCGGCGGCCATGAGCTTCTGCAGGCGCACGCCGTCGGGGTCGTGGACGTCGACCTCGGGCGCGGTCCTGCGCTCGGGCAGCTTGGTGGGCTGGCTGGCCTTGGTGGACCCGGCGAAGCGGGCGCCCGCCGACTTGCCGCCGCTCTTGCCGCTGCTCTTGCCGCCGGCGACCGGACGGCCGGTGCGGCCCTTGGCGCCGACCGACCCCTTCTTGCGCGGCTGGCGGGGTGACCTGGAGTAGTCGCTCATGCGTGTCCTTCCTCGATGAGCTCGTCGATGACGTCGACGTCCGGCAGGTAGGGCGCCAACGCCGGGAGGTCGTCGAGTGACGACAGTCCCATGCGCTGCAGGAAGTACGGCGTCGTGCGGTAGAGCATCGCACCGCTCTCGCCGACGTCCTCGACCTCCTCGATGAGCCCGCGCGACGTCAGCGTGCGCACGACGCCGTCGACGTTGACCCCGCGCACAGCGCTGACGCGCGCGCGGGAGACCGGTTGGCGGTAGGCGATCACGGCGAGCGTCTCGAGCGAGGCCTGCGTGAGCTTGGCCTGCTGGCCGTCGAGGACGAACTTCTCGACGACGGGTGCGAAGTCGGAGCGGCTGTAGACGCGCCACCCGCCCGCGACGCTGCGCAGGGTGAAACCGCGCTGCGCGGCGGCATACTCCTCCTCGAGCCCGTGCAGGTGCTCGCGCACGTCGTCCACGGGCAGCTCGAGCGCCGAAGCCAGGGCGACCTCGGTCACCGGCTCGTCGACGACCATGAGCACCGCCTCGAGGGCCGAGCGCGCTCCGCCCGGGAAGTCGTTGATGTCGAAGGCGATCTGCTCGTCGGCACCCTCGCGGTCGTCGAGCAGCTCCGGCTCGATGCTCGCGTCGGGCCCCTGCGCCGACTGGTCACTCATCGTCTGCTCCTGTCCGTGCGGTGGCGTCGCCACCCGTCTCTGCGGGCGTGGCCAGATCGTCCGACTCGTCCCCGTCCGGCCCGTCCGCCCCGTCCGCGTCGTCGAACTCGTCGAACTCGTCGTCGATGGCGACGTCCCCGGCGTCGGCGCCGGTCCAGCGGATGTCGAGCTCGCCCAGCGCCTCGGCCTGCTCGAAGGCGATGGCGGCCTCCTTGAACAGCTCGAGCAGCGCGAGGAAGCGGGCCACGATGACGAGGGTGCTGTCGGCGTCGGCGACCAGGCTGCGGAAGGAGACCTGGCCGCGGTGGCGCAGGCGCCCCACGATGATGGCCGCCTGCTCGCGCACACTGACCTGCGGGGCGTGGAGGTGCTCCAGGCCCACGGTGGGCGCGACCTTGGGTGTCATGGCCCGCGCTGCGATCCTGGCGAACTGCTCGGGGGTGATGGCGATGACGAGCTCCGGCAGCAGGCGGGCGAACTCCGGCTCGAGACCCGCCTGGCGCGGCGTGATGCGCCCGGCGGTGGCCATCCGGTCGCGGAAGGTGGCGGCGATCTCCTTGTAGGCGCGGTACTGAAGCAGCCGCGCGAAGAGCAGGTCGCGGGCCTCGATCAGGGCGAGGTCCTCGTCGTCCTGCGCCCCGGACTGCGGCAGCAGCCTCGAGGCCTTCAGGTCGAGCAGCGTGGCGGCGATGAGGAGGAACTCCGAGGCCTGCCCGAGGTCCCAGTCGCTCTCGGCCGCCTGGGCGGCCTTGATGTGGGCGACGAACTCGTCGGTGACCTTCGCGAGGGCGACCTCGGTGATGTCGAGCTTGTGCTTGCTGATGAGGCCGAGGAGAAGGTCGAACGGCCCCGAGAAGACGTCGAGGTGGACCTCGAAGGGCGCCGAGGACCGACGCGTGATCACGCCACCGGGGGTCAGCTCGGCCGGAGCGGGCTGGACGACATCGGCGAGAGCGTCGGGAAGGGCCTCGGTAAAGGCCTCGGTAAGGGCCTCGGGACCGGCGTCGGTGACGGCGCCGCCGGCGCCGGCGTCCGCCTCGAGCGCAGGGCGCCGGACGGTGTCCTGCTCGGTCATCACGTCACGACGGATCAGGCCGCGCCGCCGCGCGCGATGAGCTCGCGGGCGAGCTGGCGGTAGGCGTTGGCACCGGAGTGCTCGGACGAGTAGGAGGTGATCGGCTCGGCGGCCAGCGTCGCGTCGGGGAACTTCACCGTGCGACTGATCACCGTGTGGAAGACCTGGTCGCCGAAGTGGTCGACGACCGACCGGACGACCTCACGGCTGTGCAGGGTGCGGCCGTCGTACATCGTGGCGAGGATGCCGTCGACCTGCAGGCGCGGGTTGAGCCGGTCGGTGATCTTGTCGATCGTGTCGACGAGCAGTGCGACGCCGCGCATGGCGAAGTACTCGCACTCGAGCGGGATGATGACGCCGTGTGCGGCCGTCAGCGCGTTGACCGTCAGCAGGCCCAGGGACGGCTGGCAGTCGATGAGGACGACGTCGTACTGGTCGGCCACGGGCCGCAGGACGCGCGCGAGGATCTGCTCGCGGGCGACCTCCCCGACGAGCTGCACCTCGGCTGCCGACAGGTCGATGTTGGCCGGCACGAGGTCGAGCCCTGGCGTGCGCGTCTGCTGGATGACGTCGTGGATCTCGTGGCCGCGCTCGACGAGGAGGTTGTAGATCGTCGTGTCCAGCTCCTGGGCGTTGACCCCGAGTCCGACCGAGAGGGCCCCCTGGGGGTCGAAGTCGATGACGAGCACCTTGCGACCGAGCTCGGCCAGGGCCGCACCCAGGTTGATCGTCGTGGTCGTCTTGCCGACGCCACCCTTCTGGTTGCACATCGCGATGATGCGCGCGGGGCCGTGGCTCGTGAGCGGCGCAGGGTGCGGGAAGTCGGGAAGGGGGCGGCCGGTGGGCCCCATGGCGCCGGCACCGGCGGACTCGGTACCCGGGAGCTGCTCGACCCGGGGGGCGGCCATGAGGGGACTGTGGCGCCGCTGGTCGAGGTCCTCGGTCTGCACGGACTCCATGGTGTCGTGTGACTCCTCGTTCACCGGGTCTTCCACTCCGCTCGGCCGTGCCCTGAGATGCTGCGGTCAGCCTCGCGCTGATCACGTGTGACCTTATCAGCGGGCACGGGGGTGGGCGCCCGCATAGACCTCGCGAAGGCGGTGCACCGACACCATCGTGTAGATCTGGGTCGTGGTGACCGAGGCGTGGCCCAGCAGCTCCTGGACCACCCTCACGTCGGCGCCGCCGTCGAGCAGGTGGGTGGCGAAGGAGTGCCGCAGGGTGTGCGGCGAGACGTGCCCGGAGAGCCCGGCCCGCTCGGCCGCCCGCCGGATGACCGCCCACGCCGACTGGCGCGAGAGCCGGTCGCCGCGCTGGTTGAGGAAGAGGGCCGGACCGCCGTGTCCGTGCGTGGCGAGGGCCGGTCGGCCCCGGACGAGGTATGCCGTCACAGCCTCCACCGCGTAGCGCCCCACCGGGACGACGCGTTCCTTGCCCCCCTTCCCGCGCAGGCGCACGGAGGCCACGACCCCGCGGGCAGGACCGTCGCCGGCGCCGTGGCCGGGGCTCCTTTCCGTGGTCGCGGTGTCGAGGTCGTCGACGTCCAGGCCGACCGCCTCGCTGATCCGGGCACCGATGCCGTAGAGGATCTCCAGCAGGGCGCGGTCGCGTAGCGACTCGGGCGTGTCGCCGACCGATGCGGCGGCGAGCAGGCGCTCGACCGACTCGACCGGGATCGCCTTGGGCAGGCGGGCGGGCGGCTTGGGCGGGGCGACGTTGGCGGCCGGGTCACCGGCCACCTCGCCCTCGAGCGCGAGGAAGCGGTGGAAGCCGCGGACGGCGACGAGGGTCCGCGCCGCCGAGGAGGCGGCCAGACCGCGGTCGCTCAGGGAGGCGAGGAAGTCGGTGACGTCCGACTCCCTGACGCGCCCGGCGTCGTCGATCCCCCTGCTTGCCAGGAAGCCGCAGTAGCCGCGCAGGTCACGCGCGTAGGACTTCAGGGTGTTGTCGGAGGCGCCCTTCTCGACCCGGACGTGGTCGAGCCACCCGCGGACGTCGCGCTCGAGACGCGAGAGCCGTGCCGCGGGTGGCTGGACGACGACCTGTTCGGTCAGGAGAGCGCCTCGTCGAGAGGGACGGACTGCATGCCGTGGGCCTCGGCGACGCCGGCGTAGGTGACGTGCCCGTCCCAGGTGTTGAGCCCGAGGCCGAGGGCGTGGTCGCCGCGCAGGGCGTCCCGCCATCCCTGGTTGGCCAGCTTCACGGCATACGGCAGGGTCGAGTTGGTCAGCGCGTAGGTCGAGGTGTTGGGCACCGCGCCCGGCATGTTGGCCACGCAGTAGAAGACGGACTCGTGCACGCGGTAGGTCGGGTCGGCGTGGGTGGTGGCGTGGCTGTCCTCGAAGCAGCCGCCTTGGTCGATCGCGATGTCGACGAGCACGGAGCCCGGCTTCATCTGCGACACCAGGTCGTTGGAGACGAGCTTGGGAGCGGCGGCACCCGGGATGAGGACCGCGCCGATGACCATGTCGGCCTGGAGCACCTGCTCCTGGACCGTCAGCCGCGACGAGGCCAGACCGTGGACGCGGTTGTCGTACCGCCAGAAAGACATCCGCAGCTTGTCGAGGTCGGTGTCGAGGAGGGTGACGTCGGCTCCCATGCCGAGGGCGATGTTCGCGGCGTTCTGGCCCGAGACGCCGGCGCCGAGGATGACGACCTTGGCGTTGGCCACACCGCCGACCCCACCCATCAGCACACCGCGGCCGCCCTGTGCCCGCATGAGCGCGTGGGCGCCCACCTGCGGCGCGAGGCAGCCGGCCACCTCGGACATCGGGTAGAGCAGCGGCAGGCCGCCCGAGGGCAGCTGGACGGTCTCGTAGGCGATCCCCGTGACCTTGCGTGCCATGAGCTCCTCCGTGAGGGGCTTGTCGGCGGCGAGGTGCAGGTAGGTGAAGAGGGTCAGGCCCTCACGCATGCGGTGGTACTCCTCGGCCACTGGCTCCTTGACCTTGAGCACCATCTCGGCCTCGCCCCAGACGTCGTCGGCCGAGCCGATGATGCGGGCCCCGGCTGCGACGTACTCGTCGTCGCTGATCTGTGAGCCCACCCCCGCGTCCTTCTCGACCAGGACCTCGTGACCGTGCTCGGTGAGCTCGTGGACGCCGGACGGGGTGATGGCCACCCGGTACTCGTGGTTCTTGACCTCGCGCGGGATGCCGACCTTCATGCGCAGCACTTCCTTGTCCGAGTTGCCCCGCCAGGGTTGGCCCGACGAGGGGTGACGACCGGTCGACTCTGACCGGCGGACCCACTCTAGCCACGGCGAGAGGGTGCCCTGGACAGGTCCGCCGAGTCCGTCCGGCGCGAGTCGGCGACCCGGGTGTCCTAGGTTGGGCTGCGACCACGACGGAGGGATGCCATGAAGCTCTATGCGGACACCCCGGCCCGCCGGACGCGACAGATCCTGGCGGACGTGCTCGTGCTCCTCTGGATCGGTCTGTGGGTGTATGCCGGCCGCCAGGCGCACGACACCGTCGCCCAGCTGCGCGCGCCTGCCGACTCGATCACCTCTGCCGGCCAGTCGGTCCACGGTGCGCTCACGGGTGCCGGGGACCAGGCCGGACAGCTGCCGCTCGTCGGCGACCAGCTGAAGACGTGGCTGACCCGGGCGGCCGGGTCCGGCACGACGCTGCAGACGGCGGGGACCTCGATGGCGGACACCGTCGACCGGATCGCCCTGGGACTCGGGCTCGCGACAGCTCTCGTGCCCATCCTGGTGGTGCTGGCCGTCTGGCTGTATCTGCGGGTTCGCTTCGTCCGCAACGCGCTCCAGTCCCAGCGCTTCATCGATGCGGGCGAGGACCTAGACCTGTTCGCGCTCCGCGCGATGGCGACCCAACCGATGCGGGCCCTCGCGCGGGTCTCGGACGACCCTGCCGGCGACTGGCGCCGTCAGGACCGCGAGGTCATCCGTCGCCTCGCGCTTCTCGAGCTGCGGGAGCAGGGCCTGCGGCCGCCACCCGGGGCGTGATGGTCCTCTGCGGTCCGGGCCGAAGGCGTCTCAGGAGTCGGTGCGCGAGATCTGTGGTGCGAGGTCGACCGCCGGCGGCATCCATGCATCGGCCGAGGCGGGCACCTGCTCGCCCGAGCGGATGTCCTTGACCTCGTCGCCGGAGTCTCCCGCGCCGGGGAACCAGACGTACGGGATGCCGCGGCGCTCGGCGTACCGGATCTGCTTGCCGAAGCGCGCCGCCGAGGGCGCGACCTCGCAGGCGATCCCCCGCCGACGGAGCGCCGTGGCCACCGCCACGGCGCCCTCGCGCGACTCGTCGTCGGTCAGGGCGACGAGGACGGCGGCGGGGGTGGCGCGCGATGCGGTCACGAGGCCGCGGCCGATGAGCAGGCCGAGGATCCGGGTCACGCCGATGGAGATGCCGACGCCGGGATAGGTGTTCCGGCCGTCGCTGGCCAGGGCGTCGTAGCGGCCCCCGGAGCAGAAGGAGCCCCACGACTCGTGCCCGACGAACTGGGTCTCGTAGACGGTGCCGGTGTAGTAGTCGAGGCCCCGCGCGATGCGCAGGTCGGCGACGAGCTTGCCCGGGGCGTGCGCCATCCCGGTGCGGATGACGTTGGCGAGCGACTGGAGACCCTCGTCGAGCAGAGGGTGCTGGACACCGAGGGCGCGGACCTGGTCGACGAAGCCCAGGTCGGCCGATCGGATCGCCGCGAGCGCGAGGCACTGGTCAGCCTGCTCGTTCGTCGTACCGGACTCCACGAGCAGCGCCTTGACCTTCTCGGGTCCGATCTTGTCCAGCTTGTCGACGATGCGCAGCGTCCCGATGACGTCCGTGATGCCGATGCCCTGGTAGAAGCCGTTGGGGATCTTGCGGTCGTTGACCTGGATGACGAACTCGCCGACCGGGAACCTGCTGAAGACGTCCGCGATGACGAGCGGCATCTCGGCCTCGAAGTGCGGCGAGAGCGCGCCCACGTCGACGACGTCGATGTCGGCCTGGGTGAACTCGCGGTAGCGCCCCTCCTGGGGTCGCTCACCGCGCCACGCCCTCTGGATCTGGTAGCGCCGGAACGGGAAGGCGAGCTTGCCGGCGTTCTCGAGCACGTAGCGGGCGAACGGCACGGTCATGTCGAAGTGCAGTCCCCAGCGGGCGTCGTCGTCGCTGCCACCGGCGAGGCGCGACACGGCGTAGATCTCCTTGTCGGCATCCTCGCCCTGCGAGCTCAGCCGGTCGATCGGCTCGATGGAGCGGGTCTCGATCGAGGAGAAGCCGTGCAGCTCGAAGGTCTCGCGGATGACGTCGAGGAAGCGCTGCTCGACGATGCGCTCGGACGGGAGGTACTCCGGGAAACCGCTGATCGGGGTGATCTTGCCGCCGGACTTCGGGGTGGGACGCGTGCTCACGCGGGCAAGTCTTTCAGGTAGGGGTTGGTGGCCCTCTCGTGGGCCATGGTCGTGGCCTGGTAGTGGCCGGGCAGCACGAGTGTCGTGTCGGGCAGTGGCAGCACGACGGTCCGCAGGCTTCGCTGCATCGCGGCCGGGTCGCCGCCGGGCAGGTCCGTGCGGCCGACCGACCCGGCGAAGAGCACGTCGCCGGTCACCATGGTGCGATCGACGTCGACCTGCTCACGGATGCCGTCGGGCACCCGGTCGATGCCGAACATGACCGACCCCTCCGTGTGGCCGGGCGCGTGGAGGACCTCGAACTCCATGCCGGCCAGCGTGAGTCGCGTGCCGTCGCCGATCTCGACGACGTTGGTCGGCTCACTCCACGTCGCGGCCGTGCCGAACTGCTGCTCGAACATGGCGATGAGCCCGGGATTGCTGCGCCCCAGGAGGTCGTGCAGGCGGTAGCGGTCGTCCGCGTGGATGTAGGCGGCCGTGTCCGACCCGCACACCGGCGTCACCGAGTAGACGTGGTCGACGTGGCCGTGCGTGAGCAGCACGGCCGCGGGCCGCAGCCGGTGCTCCGCCAGGATCTCGCGCAGCGTCTCCTCGACGCCGACGCCCGGGTCGACGACGACGCACTCCTCCCCCGCCTGCGGGGCGAGCACGTAGCAGTTCGTGTCGAACGCCTGGGCGGGGAACGCGATCGTCAGCACGCGAGGAGCCTACTGACGCCGACCTCGCGGAGCACGCGGCATACGCTCTCGGTGGGTCCGCGAGGACCACGGGTATGCCGTGCGCGCGCTTTCGGGCGCAATTCCGCGGGCCGGAGGGGAGATGTCACGGACTCGTGACCCGTCCCGCTGCGTGCGCACCGCAGTCGTTCCCTAAAATGACCGAACGCCCGGGGACAACCCATGTGGCCCGTACGAGGAGAGGTTCGTGACCAAAGAGCAGGAACGCGCACGTGCGCGCCGCCGCCACGAGGAGCACCAGAAGACCGCCAAGCCGCCGGTGAGCGACTCGACGCGCGACAAGCAGGTCTTCGGTGTGATCCTCGCGGTCATCCTCATCATCGCAGCCGTCATCGTCGTGCCCAAGCTCGTCGGCAGCTCCGACGAGGCCATCCCCGCGGCCGGATCCACCGCCGCGGCCAGTACGGCGACGAGCACCGCCAAGAGCAGCGGCGGTCTCGCCGCCGGTCAGAAGCTGGCGGCCGGGTGCACCGCTCCCCCGGCGCTGCAGACCACGCCGAAGCAGCAGAAGAAGGCCCCGGCCAAGTCGACCGCGGCCGGCAAGACCTTTGTCGCGACCGTCAAGACCAACTGCGGCAACCTCACCTTCGAGCTCGACGGCGCCAAGGCCCCCCAGACCGTGGCCTCGTTCCTCAACCTCGCCAAGACCGGCTACTGGGCCCCCAGCCCCTGCCACCGCGTCACGACCGAGGGCATCTACGTCCTCCAGTGCGGCGACCCGACCGGCACGGGGCAGGGCGGTCCCGGCTACACCTTCGGCATCGAGAACGCCCCGAAGGACGGGACGTACCCCACCGGCGTCCTCGCGATGGCTCGCACCCAGGACCCCAACAGCAACGGCGGCCAGTTCTTCATCACCTACAAGGAAACCAAGTTGCCCACCGACGGTGGCGGCTACACGATCTTCGGGAAGGTGACCAAGGGCCTCGACATCGTTGCGAAGATCGCTGCCAACAAGGCCCTGGCGCCCAGCCCGACGGACGGCACGCCCGTGTCCCCGATCAGCATCCTCAGCGTCAGCGTGACGGAGAAGAAGGCATGACCGACATCCACCAGCCCGAGCCTGACGAGACCACCGAGCCGGCCGAACCGACAGCGGCGCCAAGCGAGGACGCCGTCGCAGCGGTGACCCCGGCGGCAGAGGACGCGGCGGCCCTCGAGACCGCGGACGTGGTGCAGTCGGTGGCCTCGACCGAATCCGGTGACTCGACCTCGGCCGCCCAGGAGGACACTCCCTCCGAAGCCACGTCCGAGGAGAACGGCCCCGCGGAGGCTGCCCTCGAGGAGGCCCCCACGGCGGAGGAGGAGCCGGCTGTGCCGGCTCCGGCGGCGCCGTCCCCGGCCAGCATCCCGAAGCGGTCGGCCATCCCCACGCCGGCCGCGCTCGCCAAGGCCGTGCCGCACCCCACCGTGACGCCCGCAGCCCCGGCCCCGATCCTGACCGACCACTCGGCCTCCGCCGCGTTCGGGCGCGTGGACGAGAACGGCACCGTCTTCGTGCGCACCAAGGACGGCGAGGAGAAGGAGGTCGGCTCCTACCCGGGAGCCACGGACGAGGAGGCGCTCACCTACTTCGCCCGCAAGTACGACGAGCTGTATGCGTCGGCCGTCCTGCTCGAGCAGCGGCTGCCGCAACCGGAGGTGCCCTCCAAGGACGTCGCCGAAGCCCTGAAGACCCTTGCGGCGCAGGTGAAGGATGCCACCGTCGTCGGCGACCTCGATGCCCTGGCCACCAAGTTGGACGAGATCCAGTCGGGTCTCGCCGCCAAGCGCAACGTGGAGCAGCAGCACCGGGCCGAGGCCCGCGCCGCGGCGACCGCCGAGCGCGAGAAGATCGTGGCCGAGGCCGAGGAGATCGCCGGGCAGCCGGAGAACCGCATCCAGTGGAAGACCAGCGGCGCCCGTATGCGTGAGCTGCTGGACGAGTGGAAGGCGCACCAGCGTTCGGCCACCCGCCTGGACCGCGAGACCGAGTCGAACCTGTGGCAGCGCTTCAGCGCGGCCCGCAACGGCTTCGATAAGGCGCGCCGCAGCCACTTCGCCGGTCTCGACGCGCAGCATGCCGACGCGAAGGCCACCAAGGAGCGTCTCGTCGCCGAGGCGGAGAAGCTGTCTGCCAGCACGGACTGGGCCGCCACCGCAGGCGCCTTCAAGCGCCTGATGGACGAGTGGCGTCGGGCGGGGCGGGCCAGCCGGTCCGACGACGACAAGCTCTGGACGCGCTTCAAGGCAGCCCAGGACGCCTTCTTCGCGGCGAAGGACGAGGTCGTCGCTGCCGAGGAGGAGCAGTACCGCGGCAACCTGGTGGCCAAGGAGGCCCTGCTCGTCGAGGCGGAGGCGATCCTGCCGGTGACCGACCTCGAGAAGGCCAAGGCCCAGCTGCGTTCCGTCCAGGACAGGTGGGACGCCGCCGGCAAGGTCCCGCGCGCCGACATGGAGCGGGTGGAGAAGGCGATGCGCCGGGTCGAGCAGACGGTGCGCGACGCCGAGGACCGCAAGTGGAAGTCGAGCAACCCCGAGGTGGCCGCGCGAGCGCGCGCCATGGTGGACCAGCTCGAGCGCGCCGTCGCCGACTTGCAGGACGACCTCGCCAGGGCGGAGGCGTCGGGCAACGAGAGCAAGATCAGGAAGGCACGCGAGGCGCTCGAGGCGCGTCAGGTCTGGCTCGACCAGGCCCGGGCCGGCGTCGCCGAGTTCGGCGGCTGAGCCTCGCACGACGCGGGAAGGTGCCCACTCGACCGACACGTCGAGTGGGCACTTTCCGTCTCACCGTCGGGTGGGCACTTCGCCGCTGGGGATACGGCTACATCGTCGACTTGCCGCCGTTGACGCGGTAGACGTCGAAGACGCCGTCGATCCGGCGGACAGCCTTGATGACGTGGTCCAGATGGGCGGGATCGCCCATCTCGAACGTGAAGCGCGAGATCGCGACCCGGTCACGTGAGGTCTGCACCGACGCCGACAGGATGTTGACGTGCTGGTCGGACAGGACGCGCGTCACGTCGGACAGCAGGCGGTTGCGGTCCAGCGCCTCGACCTGCAGCTGGACGAGGAAGACGCTGGCCGAGCTCGGCGCCCACTCGACGTCGATCAGCCGCTCCGGGTTGGCCGTCAGCTGGTCGGCGTTGGTGCAGTCGACGCGGTGGACCGAGACACCGTTGCCGCGCGTCACGAAGCCGATGATCGGGTCGCCCGGCACCGGGGTACAGCACTTCGCGAGCTTGACCCAGACGTCGGCCGTGCCCACGACGACGACGCCGGGGTCGCCCGGGCGTCGCCTGCTCGCGGCGCGAGTCGGCACCGTGGCCTCCGCGAGGTCCTCGGTGGCTCCCTCGACCCCGCCCATCGACGCGACGACCTTGCCGACGACGTGCTGCGCGGACACGTGCCCCTCGCCCACGGCGGCATACAGCGCCTCGATGTCCTGGTAACGCAGGTCGGTCGCCACCGCGGTCATCGACTCGTGGCTCATCAGTCGCTGGAGCGGGAGGTTCTGCTTGCGCAGGGCCTTGGCGATGGCGTCCTTGCCGGCCTCGATCGCCTCCTCGCGGCGCTCCTTGGAGAACCACTGCTTGATCTTGTTGCGGGCTCGTGGGCTCTTGACGAACTGCAGCCAGTCGCGTGAGGGTCCCGCGCCGTCCGCCTTGGACGTGAGCACCTCGACGACGTCGCCGTTCTCGAGCGTCGACTCGAGGGGGACGAGGCGGCCGTTGACACGGGCACCGATGCAGTGGTGCCCCACCTCGGTGTGGACGGCATACGCGAAGTCGACGGGGGTGCCACCCACCGGCAGCGCGACGACGGAACCCTTGGGGGTGAAGACGTAGACCTCGCTGCTGCCCATCTCGAAGCGCAGCGAGTCGAGGAACTCGCCCGGGTCCTCGGTCTCGCGCTGCCAGTCGAGCAGCTGCCGCAGCCACGCCATGTCGTTCTGCGGCGTGATCTCGCCCGGGCGGGCGGGCCCACCGCCGTTGCTCTGGTCCTTGTACTTCCAGTGCGCGGCCACGCCGTACTCGGCCCGACGGTGCATCGTGTGCGTGCGGATCTGGATCTCGACCGGCTTGCCCTGGGGACCGATGACCGTCGTGTGCAGCGACTGGTACATGTTGAACTTCGGCATCGCGATGTAGTCCTTGAACCGGCCCGGGACGGGGTTCCACCTCGAGTGGAGGGCGCCCAGCGCCGCGTAGCAGTCACGCACCGTGTCGACGAGGACACGGACGGCGACGAGGTCGTAGATCTCCTCGAAGTCGCGGCCGCGCACGATCATCTTCTGGTACACGGAGTAGTAGTGCTTGGGGCGCCCAGTGACGGCCGCCTTGATCTTGGCGGCGGTGAGGTCCTCGGTGACCTGGCTGCGCACCCCGGCGAGGTACTCCTCGCGGGCCGGGGCGCGCTCTGCGACCAGGCGCACGATCTCGTCGTAGACCTTGGGGTAGAGCGTCGCGAACGAGAGGTCCTCGAGCTCCCACTTGATGGTGTTCATGCCGAGCCGGTGCGCGAGCGGAGCGTAGATCTCGAGCGTCTCGTTGGCCTTGCGCTTGGCCGACTCCGGGCTGACGTAGCGCCACGTGCGGGCGTTGTGCAGCCGGTCGGCGAGCTTGATGACGAGCACCCGGATGTCACGCGCCATCGCAATGACCATCTTGCGGACCGTCTCGGCCTGGGCGGCCTCCCCGTAGGTCACCTTGTCGAGCTTGGTGACGCCGTCGACGAGCATCGCGATCTCGTCGCCGAAGTCCCGCCGCAGCTCGTCGAGGCCGTATGCCGTGTCCTCGACCGTGTCGTGCAGCAGCGCAGCCGCAAGGGTCGGGGGCGTCATGCCGAGCTCGGCGAGGATCGTCGTGACCGCGAGCGGGTGCGTGATGTAGGCGTCGCCGCTCTTGCGCATCTGCCCGTCGTGCGCCCGCTCGGCGACGGCATACGCCCGCTCGATGACGGACAGGTCGGCCTTCGGGTGGTTCTGGCGGACGGCCGTCATGAGCGGCTCGAGCACCGGGTTGCCCGTCGGCCGCGTGGCCCCGAAGCGTGCGAAACGGGCGCGCACCCGCGATGGGGTGGACAGCTCGTTGCGGACGTCCTCGCTCATGAAAAGAGTCTAGGCGCTCGCCCGGTGGTCACACGGTCAGGATCGCGTTGACAGGGCGGTGCCCGAGACGCTTTCGCCCGTCGAGGAAGCCCAGCTCGAGCACCACCTCGATCGCGATCACCTGGGCCCCGGCCCGCTCCACGAGCAGGGCCGTCGCCTCGGCGGTGCCTCCGGTGGCCAGCACGTCGTCGATGACGAGAACCCGCTGGGCGGGCCCGAAGGCGTCGGTGTGCACCTCGACCTCAGCCGTGCCGTACTCGAGGGCGTACGACTCCTTGAGGGTCTCCCCCGGTAGCTTGCCGGCCTTACGGACCGGCACCATGCCGAGGCCCAGCTCGTAGGCCACGGCGGCGCCGAGGATGAAGCCGCGGGCCTCGATGCCGACGACGACGTCGACCTTCCCGGCATACCGGCTGGCGATGTCGCGCACGAGCTCGCCGAGGGCCGGCCCGTCGGCGATGAGGGGTGTGAAGTCCTTGAACATGACGCCCGGCTTGGGGAAGTCCGGGATGTCGCGCAGCCTGCTCGCGACGAGGTCACTGATCTGGCTCACGCCGTCTCTCCTCGGGTGGTCGAACGTGCGGTCGGGTGAGGCCGGCCGCCGTCAGCGGCGGGACTTCGGCGCGCGCCGCGGCTGGTTGCGCGGGCCTGCCTGGGCGTACTTGTGCACCGGACGGGGTGCACCCTCGACCGGAGCCGGCGCCTGGGTGGTGGCGCCCGTGGCGTCTGCCCCGACGACGGCCGGCTCCGGCGCATCGTCGGGAGCCACCGCGGCCTGCTTGACACCATGCCGCGCGACGTACTTGTCGAGCTCACGGACGGCCGGCTCGTTGCGACGCAGGTCGACGAGCAGCGGGGTCGCGATGAAGATCGAGGAGTACGCGCCGACCGCGATGCCGATGAAGAGCGCGAGGGACAGGTCGAGCAGCGTGCCGGGACCGAGCAGGGTGAATCCGACGAAGAGCACGGCGGCGATCGGCAGCAGGGCCACGACGGTCGTGTTGATCGAGCGGACGAGCGTCTGGTTGACGGCCAGGTTGGCGGCCGCCGAGTAGGTCGTCCTCTTGGTGCGGAAGGCCTCCGCGGTGTTCTCGCGGACCTTGTCGAAGACGACGACGGTGTCGTAGAGCGAGTAGCCGAGGATCGTCAGGAAGCCGATCATCGAGGACGGCGTGATCTCGAAGCCGAAGAGGGCATAGATCCCCACCGTGATGACGAGGTCGTGCAGCAGCGCCACGAGGCCGGCCAGGGCCATCTTCCACGTGCGGAAGTAGAGCGCCATGGTGATGGTCACGAGGACGAGGAACACGATCAGTCCTCGGATCGCCTGCTGGCTGACCGACTGTCCCCAGCTCGGGCCGATGAGGGAGGCGCTGACGGCGTTGCGGTTGACGCCGAACTGCTTGGCGAGGGCGGCACTCGCCTCGTCGGTGCGGTCGGAGGCGGCCTCGGACTGCACGCGGACGGTGTCCTGACCGACGATCGTGGAGATGACGTTGCCCTCGATGCCCGCCTGCGAGATGGCCGACTGCGCCTTCTCCTCGTAGCCCTGGCTGTTGGAGACGCCCTGGACACGGAACTCCGAGCCACCGCTGAACTCGATGCCGAAGTTGAGGCCCTTGACGAAGATGCCGACGAGGGCCAGCACGATGAGGACGCCCGAGACGGCGTACCACGTCTTCTGGCGCTTGATGAAGTCGATCGAGCGCTTGCCGGTGTAGAGGTCGTTGCCGACCTGCGAGAAGTTGATCATGCCTGGGCCTTCCCATCGGCGACGCGGGCCGAGCCCACGGTGGCGGGCGGGCGCTGGACGCCGGGTGCCCCGAACTGACCGCGGCCGCGGTAGCGGACCGACTCCTTGGCGCCGAGGCGCTGCGGGTCGAGGCCGGACCACTTGTGGCCGTTGCCGAAGAACTCCGTACGCGCCAGCAGCTGCACCGTCGGGTGCGTGAACAGCATGACGACGAGCAGGTCGATGAGAGTCGTGAGGCCCAGCGTGAAGGCAAAGCCCCGGACGTTGCTCGATGCGAGGAAGTAGAGCACGCCGGCCGCGATGAAGTTCACGCCGTCGGCCGCGATGATCGTGCGCCGGGCACGCTTCCAGCCCGTCTCGACGGCGGCCACGAGCGGCCGACCGTCGCGGACCTCGTCGCGGATGCGTTCGAAGTAGACGATGAAGCTGTCGGCCGTGACGCCGATGGCCACGATGAGGCCAGTGACGCCCGCCATGGTGAGGCGGAAGCCATGGGTCGTGCCGAGCACCGTCACGGCGAGGTAGGTGATGACTGACGCCACGACGAGCGAGGCGACGGTGACCAGGCCGAGCGCGCGGTACTGGAAGAGCGAGTAGACGACGACGAGCAGCAGTCCGATGAAGCCGGCGAGCAGGCCGATGCGCAGCTGCTCCTCACCCAGCTGGGGGGTGATGTTGTCCTGGGTCTGCAGGGCGAAGGAGATCGGCAGCGCGCCGAACTTCAGCTGCTCCGCGAGCTGCTTGGCGGAGTCGATGGTGAAGGAGCCGGTGATCGAGGCCCGGCCGTCGGTGATGACCGCACGAGCCTGCGGGGCCGTGATGACGGCCTTGTCCAGCACGACGGCGAACTGGTCGAACGGCGCCTGGGACTGGAGGCCGAAGAGGCGCTTGGTGACGGCGGCGAACTTGGCCTTGCCGGCGTCCTTGAACGACAGCGCGACCTCGACGATGGAGGTGGGCTGGCCGTTGGGTCCGGGCTGGAATCCGCTCGTCGCGTCGGCGATCTCGCTGCCGTCGATCTCGCTCGGCCCGAGGACGTACTTGGTCACGCGGTCCTCGCCACAGGTGGCTATGGGTTGCGCGGGGTCGTCCTGGACCTTGTCGACGGCGCCGGGGGCCGAGCAGTTGAGCGCGACGTACTGCTTGGCCACCTTCGCGGCGGCCTTGTCGGCCTTGGCCTTGTCCCAGCCGATGCCGACCAGGCCCTTGCTGGCCTGCGCCTTGATCGCGGCCTCGGTCTCGGCAGGCGTCGGTGCAGGCGCGCCGGCCGTGCCGGTGGGGGCAGGCGTCGCGGTGGCGGAAGGCGTGGTCGCCTTGCCTGTCGCCTTGCCTGTCGCCTTGCCTGTCGCCGTGCCCGTCGCCTTGACGGTGGGGGCCGTCGTGGCCGCGCGCAGCGCGTCGGGGACGACGCCGTTCTGCGCGGTGGCGGAGGTGGAGGGGGTCGCACTGCTGCCCGACTTCGAGGTGGCCTTGGGCGTGGCCGTGCCGGTCGCGGTGCCGGACGGGGTGGCCGTGCCGCTGGGGGTGGCACTCGGGCTGGCCTGGCTCGCGTTGGCGTCGAGCGCCTGGACGTAGACGGCGCGGAAGCGGAGCTGCGACGGCTTCTTCAGGGCGTCGAGCTGCTCTTTGCTCGGCTGCCCGGGGATCGCGACGACGATGCTTCGGCCGCCCTGCGTGGTGATCTCGGCCTCGGAGACACCGTTGGCGTCGATGCGCTGGCGGATGATGTCGACGGCGCGGTTGACCTGGCCCTCGCTGATCGTCTCGGTGCCGGTGAGCTGCGGCTGGAGCACGAGCTCCGTGCCGCCCTCGAGGTCGAGGCCGAGGCGGGGCGTCATCGACCCGTCGCCCCACTTCGTCAGGCCGGCCGCGAGGGCGCCGAGGCCGAGGATGACGACGATGAGCGCGAGGAGGCTGCGTCTCGCCGACTTCTTGGTGGAGCTGCGTGCCACGAAACCCTCACTGACCGTTCTGCTGGGAGTCCGGGGTGCTTCCCGGTGCGTCGGGCGAGACGTCGGTGGCCGCTGCAGGGCTCGTCGCGTCGGTGGATGCGGCGTCGGACTGCTTCATGGCGACGGCGCGACGGTCGAAGCGGACGGTCGTGCCCTCCGCGATCTCGAGCCAGGCGCTGCTGTCGTCGAGGTGCTTGACGGTGCCGTACAGGCCCGAGGAGGTGACGACGCGGTCACCGACGGAGAGCGCCGAGCTGAAGTTCCGCATCTGCTTCATCCGCTTGTTCTGGGTGAAGAACAGCCAGCCCAGCAGCAGCAGGGGCAGCGCGAAAATCAGCAACGAGAAGGTCCCGTTGTTGTTCATGTCAGCTCAGTCCTTCGTGTCTTCGTCCGGTCGTCGCACACGCGCGCCACGACCCGTCGTGCGGGGTCGGATGTCGCGTCAACGACCGGAGGCACCGGATGGTGCCGCGGCAGCGGCGGTGGTGCCCGCAGGAGTCTACGGGGGCCGCTGCAGTTTGTCAGACCGCACCAGGGCGTTTCGCCGCCCGCGCGGGTCACGTTTCGGCTGCACTTCGCGACTTTCGTCGAGGCCGCGTCAGGCGTCGAAGCGGCCTCCGCCGGCCTCGTCGAGGGGCAGGGTGGCGGTCCAGAGCGCCTGCGACTCGAGGGGCGGGGTGAGCCCGAGGTGCTCCCAGGCGAGGCTCGAGGCAGCGCGGCCCCGCGGGGTACGCACCATGAAGCCCTCGCGCACGAGATAGGGCTCGGCCACGGTTTCGACGGTGTCGGGCTCCTCACCGACGGCGACCGCGAGCGTGGACAGGCCCACCGGGCCGCCGTTGAAGCGCCGGCACAGGGCCTCGAGCACGGCGCGGTCGAGCCGGTCGAGGCCGCGTTCGTCGACGTCGAACAGCTCGAGCGCCTGCCGCGCCGCTGAGTGGCTGACGTGGCCGTTCCCATGCACCTGGGCCCAGTCACGGACCCGGCGCAGCAGCCGGTTGGCGATGCGGGGGGTGCCGCGTGAGCGCAGCGAGATCTCACGGATGCCGTCCTCGTCAGCGTCGAGCCCGAGCAGGCGGGCCGAGCGGTGCAGGATCGTCACGAGGTCGGCTGCGGCGTAGTAGTCGAGGTGCCCGGTGAAGCCGAAGCGGTCGCGCAGGGGCGCCGGCAGCAGGCCGGCGCGGGTCGTGGCGCCCACCACCGTGAAGGGCGGCAGCTCGAGCGGGATCGCAGTGGCGCCGGGACCCTTGCCGATGATGACGTCGACGCGGAAGTCCTCCATGGCGAGGTAGAGCATCTCCTCGGCCGAGCGCGACATCCGGTGGATCTCGTCGAGGAAGAGCACCTCCCCCTCCGAGAGTGACGAGAGCACCGATGCGAGGTCGCCGGCGTGCTGGATCGCCGGGCCGGAGGTGATGCGGATGGGCTGCTCGAGCTCGCCGGCCACGATCATCGCGAGGGTCGTCTTGCCGAGCCCCGGCGGTCCGGAGAGCAACACGTGGTCAGGCGGCGTGCCGCGACGCTTGGCGGCCTTGAGCACGAGTCCGAGCTGGTCGCGTACGCGCGTCTGCCCCGGGAAGTCGTCGAGGCGCTTGGGCCGCAGCGCCGCCTCGACCTGCCGCTCGTCGGTGTCGCCTGCGGCGTCGACGATGCGGGCCGTCGCGTCGAAGGAGCCGTCGTCCCAGACGGCCGCCCCGGACTCGGAGCCGGACTCGGAGCCGGACTCGGAGCCGGACTCGGAGCCGGACTCGGAGCCGGGCTCGGAGCGCCGTGTGCGCTCGACGCTCATCGGCCGAGCTCCTGCAGGGCCGCCCGCAGCAGCGCGGAGACGCCGGCGCCGTCGGCCGCCAGTGGCGCCACCTTGTCGAGCGCCTCGTCGGCCTGGCGCGTAGTCCACCCGAGGCCGACGAGAGCCTCGCGGACCTGCTCGCGCCACGCCTCGCCGGTGTCGAGGCGGACCGGGTCGTTCTGCCCGACCGAGCCGGGCAGAGCGCCGAGCTTGTCCTTGAGCTCGAGGACCATGCGTTCGGCGCCCTTCCTGCCGATCCCGGGGACCTTGGTCAGCGCGACGAGGTCGCCGGTGCCCAGGGCCACGCGGACGGCGTCGGGCGAGTGCACCGCGAGGACGGCGAGGGCCAGGCGCGGACCGACGCCCGTGACGGTCTGCACCGTCTCGAAGACGTGCTTCTCGTCGTCGGTGGCGAAGCCGTAGAGGGTCAGCGAGTCCTCGCGGACCACGAGGCTCGTGGCGAGCTCGGTGGGCTGCCCCAGCCGGACGGAGGTAGCCGTCGCCGGGGTCGTGTGGACGAGCATCCCGACCCCGCCGACGCCGACGACGACGGAGTCGAGGCCGACCTTGAGGACGGTGCCGGAGAGCGAGGCGATCATCGGGGTTGGGCTCCAGGGTTGGGG
>NZ_JBYTCI010000024.1:0-62823 GCF_058790095.1 Terrabacter sp. FW104-15G4B
TTGTCAGGCAACGGATCCGGTCCTTTCGGGTGGTCGCACCTTGCGACTCAGGCGCGCCGCGCCGCTGCCAGGTTGCGTCGCCCGCGCTTCACCACGGCCACCGCCCCGTGCAGGAAGTCGCGCTCCTCGAGCACGCGCTCCGGGTCGGTCAGCTTCACGTTGTTGAGGGACGCCCCACCCTCCCCGATCACGCGCCGCGCGCTGTTGCGGGAGTCGACGAGCCCGACCGCGACGAGCACGTCCACGACGGACGTCCCGACAGCCACCTCGGCGCCGGGCAGCTCCGAGGTCGCATCCCCCAGAGTCCACTGGTCCAGGGCGGCGAGGTCACCCTTGCCGAAGAGCGCCTCGGATGCCGCCTGGACCGCGGCCGTCGCGTGGGCGCCGTGCACCAACGTCGTCACCTCGGCCGCGAGCGTCTTCTGCGCCGTGCGCCGGAACGGCTCCTCGGCCACCTGCTTCTCGTGGTCGGCGATCTGCTCCGGCGCCAGGTCGGTGAACACCTTGAGCAGCTTGACCACCGACGCGTCCTCGACGTTGACCCAGTACTGGTAGAAGGCGTACGGGCTCGTCATGTCGGCGCCGAGCCACACGGCATTCCCCTCGGACTTGCCGAACTTGGTGCCGGCGGCGTCCGTGAGCAGGGGTGTCGTGAAGCAGTGCACCGAGGCGCCCTCGGCCCGGTGCACGAGGTCCACGCCGGCCGTGAGGTTGCCCCACTGGTCGGCGCCCCCGGTCTGCAGCGTGCATCCATGGCTGCGGTAGAGCTCGAGGAAGTCGAGCGCCTGCAGGATCTGGTAGCTGAACTCGGTGTACGAGATGCCTTGGTCGCTCTCGAGGCGGGCGGCGACCGCCTCCTTCCTGACCATCTGGTTGACGCGGAAGTGCTTGCCGATGTCGCGCAGGAAGTCGAGCGCGGAGATCGGCGCCGTCCAGTCCAGGTTGTTCACCAGGATCGCGGGGTTGTCCCCATCGAAGTCGAGGAAGGGGCGCACCTGCTCCTGGATCCGCGAGACCCAGTCGGCCGTCTGCTCCTTGGTCTTCAGCACCCGCTCCGACGTGGGCCGCGGGTCGCCGATGAGCCCCGTCGACCCGCCGACGAGGCAGATCACGCGGTGCCCCGCTCGCTGGAAGTGCCGAAGCACGACGAGCTGCACGAGGTTGCCGAAGTGCAGCGAGGGCGCTGTCGGGTCGAAGCCGCAATACAGCGTGAGGGGTCCCTCGGCGAGTGCCTCACGCAGCGCCGCCTCGTCGGTGGACTGTGCCACCAGGCCGCGCCACTGCAGCTCGTCGAAGATGTCCGTCACGGGTATCGGTGTCCTCTCGCTCCGGCGGGCTACCTGCCCACCGGCACACAGCCTGCCGTATGCCGTCCGGCGCGTGCCAGCGAGTACCCCCCGGTCCCGCATACCGGGCGTCAGCCCCGGCGCCGGACGACGCCCGGACGGTAGGCGGACACGTTGGGGTCGCCGTCGACCCAGAAGCGCCAGGGGTATGCCGTGCCGTCCCCGCCGGGCCCGCTGACGCCGACGCGGGGTCCGACGCGCACCCGGTCGGGTGGCGCCGGCTCCCCCGCCGACACGACGAGGTCGATGGGCTCGCCGACCAGTGGCCGGCAGAAGTCGCGGCCGGTGTGCTCCTTGCCCATCGCGAGAGCCTGGCCGAGGCGCCCCGGTCCCCTGGCCCAGTCGCGCTCCGTGGCCGCTCCGCGCCGGGCGCGGACCAGGTCGTGGCCCGCCACCACCTCTCCGGCGCGCAGCAGCACGGCGGAGGCGGACCCCTGCTCGCCGGCCACGAGGTTGACGCACCAGTGGTTGCCGTAGGTGAAGTAGACGTACGTGAAGCCGGCCGGGCCGAACATGGGCTGCGTGCGTGGCGTCATTCCCCGGTACGCGTGCGACCCCGGGTCGACCTCGCCGGCATACGCCTCGACCTCGGTCAGACGCAGCACCACGCCGCCGAACGACAGGTGGCGGCCGAGCAGGTCCGGCGCCAACTCGACGGACGGGCGGGCGAAGAACTCGCGTGGTAGGCGGGTGTGGTCGGTGCTCACCGACGACACGCTAACCGGCGGGTCAGACCCCGGCGGAGGTCCAGGTGCGGGCCTCGGCCAGGCGGTCCCGAGCGGCCGCGAGCTGCTCGCTGACGCGGGCGGGCGCGGTGCCGCCCACGGCGTCCCGGGAGGCGAGCGACCCCTCGACGGAGAGGACCGAGCGCACCTCCGGGGTCAGGTGCTCGCTGATGCGGGCGAAGTCCTCGTCGGTGAGGTCCCACAGCTCGATGCCGCGGGGCTCGCACTCGCGCACGCAGGCACCGGCGACCTCGTGGGCGACCCGGAAGGGCACACCCTGTCGCACGAGCCACTCGGCGATGTCCGTGGCGAGGGCGAAGCCCTGCGGCGCGAGCGCCTCGAGGCGCTCGGTGTGGAACGTCAACGTGTCGACCATCCCGGAGAAGGCGGGCAGGAGGACCTCGAGGGTGTCGACGGCGTCGAAGACCGGCTCCTTGTCCTCCTGGAGATCGCGGTTGTAGGCCAGCGGCAGCGCCTTGAGCGTCGTCAGCAGTCCGGCCAGGTCGCCCACGAGGCGGCCCGCCTTGCCGCGCGCGAGCTCGGCGACGTCGGGGTTCTTCTTCTGCGGCATGATGCTCGATCCCGTCGAGTAGGAGTCGTGCAGCGTGACGAAGGAGAACTCCTTGGTCGCCCAGAGCACCACCTCCTCGGCGATTCGGGAGATGTCGACGGCCGTCATGGCCGACACGAAGGAGAACTCCGCGACGAAGTCGCGTGACGCCGTGCCGTCGATCGAGTTCTGGACCGCGCGGGCGAAGCCGAGGTCGTGGGCGACGGCCTCCGGGTCGAGGCCGAGCGAGGATCCGGCGAGAGCGCCGGAGCCGTACGGCGAGGCGTTGGCCCGGACGTCCCAGTCGCGCAGCCGGTCGACGTCACGCAGCAGCGCCCACGCATGCGCCAGCAGGTGGTGCGAGAGGAGCACCGGTTGGGCGTGCTGCAGGTGCGTGCGGCCGGGCATCGCGACACCGAGGTGGCGATCAGCCTGTGCCACAAGGGCGTCGACGACGTCGAGCACGAGTCCGCCCACGACGCGGGCGTGCTCGCGCAGGTACATCCGGAAGAGCGTCGCGACCTGGTCGTTGCGCGACCGGCCGGCGCGAAGCCGACCGCCGAGGTCGGTTCCGACGCGCTCGAGGAGGCCGCGCTCGAGCGCAGTGTGCACGTCCTCGTCGTCCTCGGCAGGGGTGAAGGCTCCCGAGAGCACGTCGCCCTCGAGGCGGTCCAGTCCCTCGAGCATCCCGGAGAGGTGCTCCTCGGACAGCAGACCTGCCGAGTGGAGCACCCGGGCGTGGGCACGCGAGCCGGCGATGTCCTGCGGGGCGAGGCGCCAGTCGAAGTGGGTGCTCTTGGACAGGGCGGCGAGCGCCTGGTCGGGACCGCCGGCGAACCGCCCGCCCCACAGGCTGACGCGGCCCTCGGCAGTGCCATCGGTCGCGTGCGTGCCATCGGTCGTCATCGGTTGATCTCCTTGTGGGACATGGATGCTCGAAGTGTCAGTCGCGCGTGCCGGCGAGCGACTGCAGGCGCTCCGCCACCGCGGTGGCCTGGTCGGCGCCGCCGGTGATCAGCAGGATCGTGTCGTCACCGGCGATGGTGCCGACCACCTCGGGATCGCGGGTCTGGTCGATGGCGGACGCGAGATAGTTGGCGGCACCGGGAGGGGTGCGCAGGACGACGAGGTTGACCGCGGCGACGGCCGACACGAGCAGCTCCTCGCACGTCCGTCGCAGGCGGGCGGAGGCTGCGTCACCGATGGAGCCGACGGCGGCCACCTCACCGCCCTCCCCCGGGACGGCATACACCAGCGCGCGTCCGCGCCGGACCTTGACCGCGCCGAGCTCGACGAGGTCGCGCGACAGCGTCGCCTGGGTCACCTCGGTGCCCTCGGCGACGAGCAGGTCGGACAGCTCCCCCTGGCTGTGCACCGCGTGTGCTCCCAGGAGCTCGACGATGCGGCGCTGCCGCTGCGTCCGGCTCATGACTCCCCCGCGGCCCTGGCGGCCGCGAGGATCGCGGGAAGGGCGTCGAGGAAGGCTTGCAGCTCCTCCTCGGAGATCACGAGCGGCGGCGCCAGGCGCAGCGCCGTCGGCGTCACGGCGTTGACGATGAAGCCCGCGTCCCGGGCTGCCGCCATGACGGCGGGAGCAGGTATGCCGTCCAGCTCGATCGCGCGCAGCAGGCCGCGGCCTCGGGTGCCGGCGACGCCGTCGACCTCGACGTGGTCGAGCAGCGCCCCGACCTCGCGCACGTGCTGCAGCAGGTGGTCTCGCTCGATGGTGTCGAGCACGGCGAGCCCGGCCGCGCAGGCGAGCGGGTTGCCGCCGAAGGTCGTGCCGTGCTGCCCGGCCGTCAGCATCGCGGTTGCCTCGGGACCGAAGGTGACGAGGGCGCCGATGGGCACGCCGCCGCCGAGACCCTTGGCGAGCGTCATCGCGTCGGGCCTGATGCCCGAGGCCATGTGCGCGAACCAGTCGCCGGTGCGACCGATGCCGCTCTGGATCTCGTCGACGACGAGCAGCGCACCGTGGGCGGTGGTCACCTGGCGAGCCAGGCGCAGGTAGTCGGCGGGGAGCTCACGCACGCCGGCCTCGCCCTGGACGGGCTCGAGGAAGACGGCGGCGGTGGTGTCGTCGACTGCAGCCGTCAACGCTTGGTCGTCGCCCGGCGGGACGAAGACGACCTCCGGCAGGAGCGGCTCGAAGGGCTCGCGGTAGGCGGCCTTGTGGGTGAGGGCCAAGGCGCCGGTCGTCCGGCCGTGGAAGGAGCCCTCCAGCGCCACGATGCGGGTGCGACCGGTGCGGCGGGACAGCTTGATCGCCGCCTCGTTGGCCTCGGCGCCGGAGTTGGCGAAGAAGACCCCGGAGCCTGCCGGCGCGGCCGCGATGCCGAGGACCCGCTCGGCGAGCGCGATGGCCGGCTCGGACGTGAAGAAGTTGGAGACGTGGATCGCCGACTCCGCCTGCTTGGCGACGGCCTGCACGAGGGCCGGGTGGCCGTGCCCGAGCGTGTTGACGGCGATCCCGGACAGCAGGTCGAGGTAGCGCTTGCCGTCGACGTCGGTGACCCAGCAGCCGTGACCGGACGCGAGGACGAGCTGCGGCGTCCCGAAGACCTGGACCATCGCGCCGGCATAGCGGCCGAGCAGGTCGCTTCCCGTCGTCACGAGGTCTCCTCCTGGCCGCCGGGTTGGGTGGTCGCCGCCGGCCTCGAGCCGGTGATCTCGGGCAGGACCATGGTGCCGATCCCCTCGTCGGTGAAGATCTCGAGCAGGATCGAGTGCGGCGTGCGCCCGTCGACGACGTGCGTCTGGGGCACGCCCCCCTCGACGGCGCGGATGCAGGCCTCGAGCTTGGGCACCATGCCGTGGTCGACCCGTGAGAGCAGCTCACGAGCAGCGCTCACCGTGATCGTCGAGAGCAGCGAGCCGCGGTCCGGCCAGTCGGCGTAGATGCCCTCGACGTCGGTGAGGACGACGAGCTTCTCGGCGCCGAGCGCCACGGCGATCGCGGCCGCGGCGGTGTCGGCGTTGACGTTGAGCACCTGGCCCTCGACGTCGAGGTCGGGTGCGACCGTGGAGACGACCGGCACGCGACCGGCGTCGAGGATGTCGAGGATCGCCGAGGGGTTGACGCTCTCGACGTCGCCGACGAGCCCGAGGTCGACCTCCTCGCCGTCCACGACCGTGCCGCGACGGCGCGCACCGAGCAGTGCCGCGTCCTCGCCCGACAGCCCGACCGCGATGGGTCCGTGCTGGTTGAGCAGGCCGACGAGCTCGCGCCCGACCTGGCCGGTCAGCACCATCCGCACCACGTCCATCACCTCGGGCGTCGTGACCCGCAGACCGCCCTTGAACTCGCTCTCGAGGCCGACCCGCTCGAGCATCGCCTTGATCTGCGGGCCGCCGCCGTGCACGACGACCGGTCGCAACCCGGCATACCGCAGGAACGCGATGTCCTCGGCGAAGGCGGCCTTGAGGTCGTCGTCGACCATGGCGTTGCCGCCGTACTTGACGACGACCAGGGCGCCCCGGAACCGCTCGAGCCAGGGCAGGGCCTCGACGAGGGTCGCCGCCTTCCCCGCGGCGACGCGGACGGCGGCGGCGTCGATGAGGCCGCGCACGTGGGCCGGGGGTTCACGGCGAGAGGTCGCGGGAGTCGTGCTGCTCATGTGCTGTAGGCCGAGTTCTCGTGGACGTAGTCGTGGGTCAGGTCGTTGGTCCAGATCGTGGCCGCGTCGCCGCCGGCGTGCAGGTCGACGAGCACGTGCACCTCGCGCGCGCTGAGGTCGACGAGGGTGCGGTCCTCGCCGACGCCACCGGCCCGGCACACCTGGACGCCGTTCATCGTGACGTCGAGGGTCGCGGGGTCGAAGGGCGCCCGGGTCGTGCCTACGGCGGCGAGTACCCGTCCCCAGTTGGGGTCGTTGCCGAAGATCGCGCACTTGAAGAGGTTGTTGCGGGCGACCGCGCGGGCGACCTCCAACGCGTCGTCGATGCTCGCGGCACCGGTGACCTCGATGGCGATGTCGTGGGCGGCGCCCTCGGCGTCGGCGACGAGCTGTCGGGCCAGGTCGGAGCAGACAGCCGTCAGCGCGTCGGTGAGGGCGGCACCGTCGACGCGCACACCGGAGGCGCCGGAGGCGAGGACGACGACCGTGTCGTTGGTCGACATGCACGCGTCGGAGTCGATGCGGTCGAAGGAGACGGCCGTGGCGGCCCGCAGGGCAGCATCGAGGTCGGCTGCGTCGACGACCGCGTCGGTCGTGACCACGACGAGCATCGTGGCCAGCGCCGGGGCGAGCATGCCTGCACCCTTGGCCATGCCCGACACCGACCAGCCCACCCCAGCACGCGCAGCCACCTTGTGCACCGTGTCGGTGGTCTTGATCGCGACGGCCGCGGCCTCGTGGCCCTCCGGGGAGAGGGCGGCGGCCGCCGCATCGACCCCGGCCGTCACCTTGTCCATCGGCAGCAGCTCGCCGATGAGGCCGGTCGAGCAGACCACGACGTCGCCCGCCGAGACGCCGAGCACCTCGGCAACGTGCTCGGCCGTGCGGTGCGTGTCGAGGAAGCCCTGGAGGCCGGTGCAGGCGTTGGCGCCCCCGGAGTTGAGGACCACGGCATCGACCCGGCCGTCGGCGAGGACCTGCCGCGACCACGTCACCGGGGCCGCCTCGACACGGTTCGTCGTGAAGACCGCTGCCGCGTGGTGGTCAGGGCCGTCGTTGACGACGAGCGCGAGGTCGGTGCCGCCGCTCGCCTTGAGGCCGGCCGTGACCCCGGCCGCGCGGAAGCCCGCGGGAAGGTGCACCGGCGAACCCGAGGGGCCGCTCACGGCGCGACTCCTGCGATCGGGAGGCCGAGGGTCTCTTCGAGACCGAGGGCGAGGTTGGCGCACTGCACTGCCGCACCGGCGGTGCCCTTCGTGAGGTTGTCGATGGCCGACACGACGATGACCCGACCGAGCCGCTCGTCGACGGCGACCTGCAGCTGGACGTGGTTGCTGGCGACGACCGACGCCGTCGCGGGCCATGAGCCCTCGGGCAGCACGTGGACGAACGGCTCGTCGGCGTACGCCTTCTCCCAGGTGACGCGTACGTCCCCCGACTCCACGCCGGCACGCAGACGTGCCGTGCACGTGGCGAGGATGCCGCGGGGCATCGGGGCGAGCGTCGGGGTGAACGAGACCGTCACGGGCTCACCGGCCGCGCGGGAGAGGTTCTGCTCGATCTCGGGCGTGTGGCGGTGGCCGCCGCCGACGCCGTAGGGCGACATCGAGCCCATCACCTCGCTGCCGAGCAGGTGTGGCTTGAGGGACTTGCCGGCCCCCGACGTGCCGGAAGCGGCCACGACGACGACGTCCTGGGCCTCGAGCAGGCCCGCGGCGAAGCCCGGCGCGAGCGCGAGCGAGATGCCTGTCGGGTAGCAGCCGGGGACGGCGATCCGGGTCGCACCGGCCAACCGGTCGCGCTGCACCGAGCCGGCCGGCCCTGGGAGCTCAGGGAGACCGTAGGGCCACGAGCCGGCATACGCCGTGTCGTAGAAGGTGGTCCAGGCCGACTCGGACTCGAGGCGGAAGTCGGCGCCGCAGTCGATGACGACGACCGAGTCGGGCAGCTGGGCCGCTAGCGCCCCCGAGTGCCCGTGGGGCAGCGCGAGGAAGACGACGTCGTGGCCGGACAGCGTCTCGGGGGTGGTCGCCTCGAGCACGCGGTCCGCGAGGGGGATCAGGTGCGGGTGGACGCCCCCGAGCCGCCCACCCGCGCTGCTGGCCGCCGTCACGGCGCCGACCTCGAACTGCGGGTGGGCGAGCAGCAGCCGGAGGATCTCTCCTCCGGCGTAGCCGCTCGCCCCCGCCACTGCTGCCCTGATCACGTTGCATGACTATACACGGCCGTGCATACTCCTGCATCGAGGGTCAGCGCTGAACCGCCCCCGTGGCGTGCGCCGCGTCGGCGACCGCCGCGTCACGGAAGCCGTTGACCTCGTCGGTCGTCAGCGTGCGGTCGGGCGCGCGGAAGGTGAGGCGGTAGGCCAAGGACCGGTGACCCGCCTCGATGCGCGCCCCCTCGTAGACGTCGAAGAGCACCACCGACTCGAGGCACTCCCCCGCGCCCGAGCGCAGGGCGGCCTCGACGTCGGCGGCCGCGACGTCGGACGCCACGAGCAGGGCGATGTCGGTCATCGCCGGCGGGAACGTCGAGAACGCGCGGGCCTGCACCGGCTCGGCGCTCGCCGCGACGAGCACGTCGACGTCGAACTCGGCGGCCACGGTGCGGGCCGGCAGGTCGAGGGCCGCCAGGACCTTGGGGTGCAGCTCGCCGGCGTGCCCGACCAGGGTGCCGTCGGGCAGGGCGATCCGGGCGCAGCGGCCCGGGTGCCACGGGGCATGGCCCGGATCGTTGGCGACGACGACGGGCACGGCCAGGGCTGCGGCCACCGCCTGGACGGCGGCGACCATGTCGCTCCAGTCGGCGGCGCGGCCCGGACCCCACCAGCCCGCCTGCTCCGCGTGCCCCGTCGCCAGCAGGCCGGCGCGGCGCGGTTGGGCGGGGACGGCGGCATACAGCTGCTCGAGCGTCTCGGCGTCGGGACGTGCGGCGACGCCGGGGACGGGCGCCGTGCCGAGCGGACCGCCGGGACGGAAGACGAGGCCCAGCTCGTAGATCGCGACGTCCTTGTGCCCGCGGGCGACGTTGCGTCGCAGGGTGTCCACGAGGCTCGCGAGAATCGACGTGCGCAGCAGCGGCCGCTCCTCCGACAGCGGATTGGCCAGCCGGACGGCGGCGCGACGGTCGTCCTCGGCCGGAAGCATGAGCTGGTCGGCGAGCTCCTCGGAGACGAACGGGTAGCTGAGGACCTCGGTGAGTCCGGCCCCCGCGAGGGCGTCGGCTACCACGCGGCGCGCCTTCTGCGGATGCGTCAGCCCACGCCCCTCGCTGGGCGTCGGCGTGATGGACGGGATGTTGTTGTAGCCGTCGATCCTCGCGACCTCCTCCGCGTAGTCCGGAGCGTCGACGAGGTCCGGACGCCACGACGGCGGAGTCACGAGCACGTGGCTGTCGTCCGTGCCCTCGCCCGACTCGTCGACCCGGCAGCCGAGGTCGCGCACGATGCGCAGGACGCGCTCTCGCGGGTAGTCGACGCCCACGATGCGCGCCGGCTCCGTGACGTCGAGCAGGTATGCCGTGCGGTCCGTCGTGCGGTCGACGTCGGTGACGCCGTCGTCGACCGTGCCGCCGCCGTGCTCGACGAGCAGGTCGACGGCGAGCTGCGCCGCGGCGGCGGTCACCTTCGGGTCGACCCCGCGCTCGAAGCGCTTGGACGCCTCGGTGACGAGGCGGTGGCGTCGCGATGAGCGGGCCACCGTGGTCGGGTCGAAGTGGGCCGCCTCGATGAGGACGTCGGTCGTCGAGTCGGTCACCTCCGAGGACGCACCGCCCATGACGCCGGCGATCGCGAGCGGCTGCTCGCCGCCGTCGGTGATGAGCAGGTCGTCGGGGTGCAGGGTGCGTTCGACGTCGTCGAGGGTCGTCAGCGTCTCGCCGGCACGGGCTCGGCGCACGACGATCGAGCCGGAGAGGCGGTCGACGTCGAAGGCGTGCAGGGGCTGGCCGACCGCCAGCATGACGTAGTTCGTGACGTCCACAGCCAGCGAGATGGGGCGCATGCCCATCTGCGAGAGGCGCTTGCCCATCCACGGCGGCGACGGCCGGGTCGGGTCGATGCCGCGCACGATGCGGGCCACGTAGCGGTCGCAGCCGTCGTTGCCGTCGATGGGCGACTCGTCCTTGAGCTCCACCGGGTAGCCATCGCCGTTGGGCGCCGGCGTGGGGACGTCGGCCGGGTCGCGGTAGCCGCCCTCGGGGCTACCCTGGGCGTGCCAGTACTCGCGGGCCAGCCCGCGCACCGAGAAGCAGTAGCCCCGGTCGGGCGTCACGTTCGTCTCGACGGTCTCCTCGCCCAGGCCGAGCAGGGCGATGGCGTCGTCACCGGGCTGGAGGGTGGCGGCCTTCTCCTCGCCGAGGAGGCGGCTGAGCACGATGATGCCCTCGTGGTCCTCACCGAGCCCGATCTCGTCCTCGGCGCAGATCATGCCGTTGGACACGTGGCCGTACGTCCTGCGAGCGGAGATCGCGAAGCCCCCGGGCAGGACGGCGCCGGGCAGCACGCACACGACGAGGTCGCCGACCTCGAAGTTGTGGGCGCCGCAGACGATCTCCTGGTGCTTGCCCTCGGTCAGCATCTGGCCGTTCTGGCCGACGTCGACGGTGCACCAGCGGATCGTCTTGCCGTTCTTCTGCGGTTCGAGCGCGAAGTCGAGGACGCGGCCGACGACGAGTGGCCCCGTCAGGTCGCCACCGTGGAGGTCCTCCTCCTCGAGGCCCACGCGCACGAGGCTGGCGGCGACGTCGGCGCCCCGGGCCCCGGGCGCGAGGTCGGTGTACTCGGCGAGCCAGCTGAGCGGCATACGCATGTCAGACCCCCATCCCGAACTGCTGCGAGAAGCGGACGTCGCCCTCGACGATCTCGTGCATGCCCTGCACCCCGTGGCGCAGCTGCAGCGCCCGCTCGATGCCGAGCCCGAAGGCGAAGCCGGAGTAGATGTCCGGGTCGATGCCGCAGGTGCGCAGCACCTTGCGGTTGACCATGCCGGAGCCACCGAGCTCGATCCAGCCGGAGCCGCCGCACGTGCGGCACGGCTCGGCGGTGCCCCAGGTCTCCTCGCCGTGGCAGGTGAAGCAGAGGAAGTCGGTCTCCATGCTCGGCTCGGTGAACGGGAAGTAGTTGGCCCGGACGCGGGTGCGGGTCTCGGCGCCGAACATGATGCGGACGAAGGCGTCGAGCGCGCCGCGCAGGTGGGCCATGGTCAGGCCCTTGTCGATGGCGAGGCACTCGATCTGGTGGAAGACCGGCGTGTGCGTGGCGTCGAGGTCGTCGGTGCGGAAGACCTTGCCCGGGGCCACGACGTAGATCGGCGGCTCCTTCTCGAGCATGGTGCGGATCTGGACGGGGGACGTCTGGGTGCGCAGCACGAGTCCGGAGTCGACCGGGTCGAGGAAGAAGGTGTCCTGCATCTGCCGCGCCGGGTGGTCCGGCCCCAGGTTGAGGGCGTCGAAGTTCAGCCACTCGCTCTCGAGCTCGGGCCCCTCCGCAACCTCCCAACCCATCCCGACGAACGCGTCGGCCAGCCGCTGGGCGACGAGCTCGATGGGGTGGCGTGCTCCGAGCTGGCGGCGCAGGGCCGGCACCGTGACGTCGACGCGCTCCTCGACGAGGATGCGCTCGTCTCGCTCCGCCTCGAGCTGCGCCTGCCGGGCCGTGAGGGCCTGGCCGACGCGGCCCCGCGCCTGACCGACGCGCTTGCCGGCCTCGGCCTTGGCGCTCGGCGGGAGCGCACCGATCTCGCGGTTGGCAAGAGCCAGCGGGCTCTTCTCGCCCTGGTGCGCGATGCGCACCGCCTTGAGGTCCTCGAGCGAGCCCGCGGTCGCGATGGCGGACAGGGCCTCCTGCACCGCGGCATCGACGTTCGCGGGGTCGAGCGCAGATACCTCGACGGGGTCGTAGTTCGTGTTCGGTCCGGACATCGGCGTGCGTTCGCTGCTCTCGCTCGGGTTCACGGGGTGGCTCGGGTGGTGCTGGGCGCCGTCGGCGAGGGGACGTGCCTCACGCCGACCGCCCGCTCACGAGGGGCGAGCGGGTGCCCGACCAGTCTAGGGGCGGCGTCGAACGGGTTCTGCTGCCGGCCGCAGCGCCGGTCCGGGGCGCCCTGCTCAGCTGTCGACGACGGCCGGCAGCCCGGCCGGCAGGCAGACGACGAAGCGCGCACCACCCGCCTCGTTGTCGGCAACCGTCACCGAGCCACCGTGGGCCTCCACGAGACCGCGCACGACGTAGAGCCCCAGGCCGGTGCTCGCGTTGGAGGGTCCGTGCCAGAAACGCCCGAAGATCTTCTCGCGGTCGGACAGGGGTATGCCGTCCCCCTCGTCGTCGACGTGGACGACCACCGAGATGGGCCGCCCCCCGACCGGGCCGCCGCGGTCGAGCGTGACGGTCACCGTGCCGGCGCCGTGGCTCAGGGCGTTCTCGATGAGGTTGAAGAAGATCTGCTCGAGGCGGTCGGAGTCGGCCCACATCGGCGGCAGCCCGTGCGTCTCCGCCTCGGGGCCGAGACGCAGCTGCACGACACCGCTGGTGCGGCCCAGCTGGTAGCGCACGACGTGGGTCGTGAGCAGGGCATGGAGGTCGACCGGGCCGAGGCGGAGGTTGAGGCTGTCGGAGTCGAGCCGCGAGATGTCGAGCAGCTCGGTGATGAGGCGGGTCAGCCGCGTCGCGTCGGACTCGATGGTCTCGATCATGAGGCGCTTCTGCTCATCGGTGAAACGGTCCCACCGTCGCAGCAGGCTGCTGGTGAACCCCGTGACGGAGGTGAGCGGCGCACGCAGCTCGTGGGCGACGGTGGACAGGACCGTCGCCTGGTCGCGCTCGGCGCGCTGGCGCGACTCGGCATCACGCAGCCCGAGCAGCACGCGCGCGACCGGACCGCCGTCGCCCGTGCGGACGTAGCGCGCCGTCACGAGCACGTCGTGACCCCTCGGCGACACGAGCAGCTCCTCGCGTTGCTCCGTGCGGGTGCCCGAGTCGTTCCACGGGTCGTTGTGCGCCCACCAGTCGCGGCCGTACTTGTCGGTCAGTGGCAGGCCGTCGCTGAGCGGGCGACCGATCAGGTCCGAGTCGACGCATCCCAGGATGCTCAGCGCCTTGGCGTTGGCGAACTCGACGCGCTGGTGGCGGCCGACGACCACGAGCCCGTCGGGCAGCAGCTCGGCCGCCACCTCGGGAAGCCGGGCACCATCCCCGTCGACGGACGTCATGGCCCCGAGGATAGCCACCGGACGTGTGGAGAGCGGGCGGAGGGCGGCCGGAGGGCCCGGTCAGCGACCCTCGCGGCGCGCGTCCGCCGAGGCGTAGAGGCAGATCGTCGCCGCCATCGCGAGGTTGAGCGACTCGGCGTGGCCGTAGATCGGCACCCGCACGACGTCGTCGCAGCTGTCCCGCACCTCCTGCGGCAGCCCCCACGCCTCGTTGCCCATCACCCAGGCGTGCGCGCCGCCGAGGTCCACCTCGTGCAGCAGGGTGGTGCCCTCGCCATCGGCTGCCAGCAGCGTGACCCCGCGCTCGCGCAACGCGGTGAGGATCTCGGTGACCGAGGCGCCCAGGCTGACCGGCAGGTGCCACAGGGACCCGACGGTCGAGCGGACCACCTTGCTGTTGTAGACGTCGACGCTCGCGTCGCTGACGATCACGGCGTCGGCACCGGCTGCGTCGGCACCGCGGATCACCGTGCCGGCGTTGCCGGGGTCGCGGACGTTCGTCAGCACGCACACGAGCGCGTCGGGCGGCAGGTCCGCGAGGAGCTCGTGCAACGGGACGTCGAGCACCCGGCATACGGCGGCGATCCCCTGCGGCGACTCGGTGTCGCACATCGCGGCGAGCACCTCGGGTGTCACCTCGTGCACCCACAGCTCGGCGACCGCGGCCGCCTCGACGATGGCCGCGTGGCGCTGACCCGCCTCGGGGGTGACGTAGACGTCACGGACCAGGTCGGGCCGGAAGGCCACCGCCTCCCGGACCGCCTGGGGACCCTCGGCGAGGAACTCGCCGGTGCGGGAACGCACCGAACGCCGGGACAGCGCCCGCACTGCCTTCACCCGATCGGATCGGGCGTTGGTCAGCACGGGAGGTCCCGGCGTTCTTGGGTGCGTCGTGTGTCGGTCGACGTCGCTCAGGCGGCGTCGCCGGCGGCCTTCGCCTCTGCCTGCGCAGGGACGTTGGCACGGGAGAGCTCCACGAGCGTGGCGAAGGCCGGCGCGTCGTTGACGGCGAGGTCGGCGAGGATCTTGCGGTCGACCTCGACACCAGCGGCCTTGAGGCCCTGCATGAACCGGTTGTACGTCATGCCGTTGGCGCGGGCCGCGGCGTTGATGCGCTGGATCCAGAGGCGACGGAAGTCACCCTTCTTGGCGCGACGGTCACGGTAGGAATAGACCAGGGAGTGGGTGACCTGCTCCTTGGCCTTGCGGTACAGACGCGACCGCTGCCCGCGGTAACCGCTGGCGCGCTCGAGAACGACGCGACGCTTCTTGTGGGCGTTGACCGCCCGCTTCACGCGTGCCACGTGAATACTCCTTCTCTGCTTGACGCAGTGCTTGCTGCTGCTGGCCTACCGGGGACCCGGCTGCTCAGCGAAGTGCTGATGGGTGGGGGTCCCGGCTCACTTGCCGAGGAGCTTCTTGGCCTTCTTGGCGTCCGGCTTGGCCAGCTCGACGTCGTTCGCGATGGAACGCATCTTCTTGCTGGACTTGTGCTCGAGCAGGTGGCGACCGCCGGCCTGCTCGCGCATGACCTTGCCGGTGCCGGTGAGGCGGAAACGCTTCTTCGCACCGCTGTGCGTCTTCATCTTCGGCATGGGGGCCGATCTCCTTCGTGTTGCGTGCGTCAGTGGACGCACGTGGTGTGTCGTGCCGGAGGCTCGCGCCTCCGGCGGGTCACCGGCTGTCGGTCACTCGACGGCGGCGGTGGCCTGGTCGGTCTGCGGGGCCGGGGCCTGGGGCTGCGCGGCGGCGGGCCGCGGGGCCTGCGGCTGCGCGGCAGCGGGCTGCTCTGCGGCGGGCTGCTCTGCGGCCTGCTGCTCGTGCTCGTGCTGCTCGCGGGAGCGGCGTTGCTCGGCCTTGGCCTCGGCCTTCTTCTTGGTCGGGCCGATCACCATGATCATGTTGCGGCCGTCCTGCTTCGGAGCCGACTCGACGAAGCCGAGCTCGGCGATGTCCTCGGCGAGGCGCTCGAGCAGACGGCGACCGAGCTCGGGCCGCGACTGCTCGCGACCGCGGAACATGATCGTCACCTTGACCTTGTCGCCGGCCTTGAGGAACCGCTCGACGTGGCCCTTCTTGGTGCCGTAGTCGTGCGGGTCGATCTTCGGACGGAGCTTGATCTCCTTGATGACGGTGTTGACCTGGTTCTTGCGCGCTTCCCGTGCCTTCAAGGCGGCTTCGTACTTGAACTTGCCGAAGTCCATGAGCTTGGCGACCGGCGGCTTGGCCATGGGAGCCACCTCGACGAGGTCGAGGTTCGCCTCCTCGGCCAGACGCAGCGCGTCCTCGACGCGGACGATGCCGACCTGCTCGCCGTTGGGGCCAACCAAGCGCACTTCCGGGACCCGGATGCGCTCGTTGATGCGAGGCTCGCTGATGTGGTGCTCCTAAGTTAGAGAAATGGTGTGACCAGACGGGGTGTCTGTCCTGCTGCGACCACAACGAGAAAAGGGCTCCCCGTGTGTGCACGAGGAGCCCAAGGGTCGCGCGTGCCGGACGGTCGCCGTCGCGTCACACGGCTCGACGCGTGCGCCGCAAACGGCATCCGGTCGAGCAGACCTTGACCCGGCGGCCGTGAGGCCGACGCGGGTGGAAGCGAGCTTCTCTTGCACGTCGTCACCGGCTCCCGCCGAGGCGGAGGCGTGGTGACGGCTGGTCAGGTGTCCATGTTAGCAGCCGCGACGCCCTGCTCCGAATCGGTGACGGCCTCCCGCCCCCGCGACCGCCGGCCGGCGCGCGACCCGATCAGGCCCGCCGCAGCGATGAGCACGCCGAGGGCCGAGACCACGACGAAGCCCCACTGCCAGCCGCCCTGGTCGATCGCGAAGCCAGCGACCGGGGCCCCGACCGCCGACCCCGCAGTCATGGCCGAGCCGTGCCAGCCCATCATCTCGCCGCGGAAGCGCTCGGGCACGAGGCGGCTCAGCTGCTCGACGGTGGCGGTTATGGTCGGGGCGCAGAGGAACCCGGACACGGTGATGAGCACGGCGAAGCTCGGCACACCGAGGGCGAGGGCGACCGGGGCCGTGGTTGCCGCCAGCCCGCCGAGAAGCCAGAAGACCGAGAAGGAGCGGTGCCAGGCGCCGTAGAGCAGGCCACCCACGAGCGACCCGGCGCCCCAGAGCGCGAGCACCCACCCGATGGAGCCCGTGGCCTCGAAGGAGCGCAGTGCCGCCACGATCGAGACGTCCGTGCCGCTCAGGACCAGCGTCGAGCAGGCCGCGGCGAGATAGACCGCCGCCACGGGGAAGGTGATGAAGCCCCGGATCGTCCGCTCGGGCAAGGCCTCGTCCGGCACGGCGGGCGCCGCGATGGCCTCGGCCCGCGCCGCCTCGCCCTGCTCGTCGTGGCTGAGACCGTCACCGATGTCCTCGGCCGAGGGGCCCTCCGACCTCAGGGGCGGGTTGACCAGCCAGAGCACGAAGCCGGCTGCGACGGAGGTGAGCTCGCACACCAGCAGCGCCCAGCCGGTGTGCCAGGACGTCGCCAGCCACACGCCGATGGCCGGCCCCGCCATGAAGGACAGCTCGGTCGCGGACGAGTCGAGCGAGAGGGCGGTGCGGCGCTGGTCGCTCGGAACCGACCGGATGATGACCTGGCGCAGGATCGAGAAGGTGGGAACGACGAAGAGGCCCCCGAGGGCCGCGAACGCCACCAGGGGCGCGTAGCCCACCCACGGTGCGATCGACCAGCACGCAGCCTGCACCACGAGCGATGGCCCGACGGTGCGGCGCAGCCCGATGCGGTCGAGCAGCCGTCCGCGCCAGGGCCCCGAGACGGCGACCGCAACCGTCGCGGCGGCGGTGACGAGGCCGGCAGCGCCGTAGCTGCGGCCGAGGGTCGACACGACGTGCAGCGTCAGGATGACGCCGCCGGCCCACATGGGGACACGGATGAGGAAGCCGAGCAGCAGCGCGTGGCGCGTGTCCCGGTTGGCCAGCACCGGCCGGTAGGCCCCCAGATCCATGGCGCCAGCCTGTCATCCCCCACCGACGGCGTGCACGCGGGTTTGCGAGCGCGAGCAGGCGGGCGGCATACGCCCAAAACCTTGTGAGGGGTCGGCGACAGGAGAAGGGTGGGGCCATGGCAAAGACGCCCGGCAGATCAGACCTTCCTGCGGCCCCCAACCCCGCCTCGCCGCAGGACATCCGCAACGTCGTGCTGGTCGGACCCGGCGGGGCCGGGAAGACGGCACTCTTCGAGGCGCTCGTGGCGGCGCGGGTGCCCGGCCAGCGGGCCGGCACCCTCGACCACGTGCGCACGACGACCCTTGTCGCCGCCTCGTTCGACTCCGGACCAGTCGCCCTCAACCTCCTGGACACCCCCGGCTACCCGGACTTCGTGGGCGACCTGCGCGCCGGGCTGCGGGCCGCGGACGCCGCGGTCTTCGTCGTCTCCGGCGCCGACGACATCGACCGACCCGTCTCGCTGCTGTGGCGCGAGTGCGCCGCGGTGGGCATGCCGCGCGCCGTCGTCGTGACCCACCTGGACCAGCCGCGGGCGGACTTCGCCACGACGGTGGCCACCTGCCGCCGGACCTTCGGCGACGCCCAGGCCACCCACTGGCCCGTCTGCGAGGACGGTGCGGTGACCCATGTCGTCGGCCTGCTCACCGGCACGACGTCCGACGAGCACGAGGACGCGCGCTCCGCGCTCATCGAGTCGGTCATCGAGGAGTCCGAGGACGCGACGCTGCTCGACCGCTACCTCGAGGGTGAGGCGCTCGACACCGAGTCGCTGCTCACCGACCTGCGCGCCGCGATCTGCCAGGGCACGTTCTTCCCGATCGTGCCCGTCTCGCCCCAGACCGGCGCCGGCGTCGAGGAGCTGCTGGGCATCATCGAGCGGGCCTTCCCGGACCCAGCCGTCCACCCGATGCCTGCCGTCACCTCCCCCGCCGGCGGTGCCATCACGGGCGTCGCCTGCGACCCCTCTCAGCCGCTCGTCGCCGAGGTCGTGCGCACCACGACCGACCCCTACGTCGGACGGCTCTCGCTCGTGCGGGTCTTCTCCGGCACCCTGCGGGTCGACGAGACGGTCCACGTCTCCGGTCACCTCGGCGACTTCGTCGGCCACGAGGTGGCCGGCCACCCCTCCCACGACGACGACGAGCGGGTCGGGCCCTTGGCATCGCCCTTCATCGAGACGCACCGCCCGCGGGGCACCGCGATCGCCGGCGATGTCGTGCTCGTGTCCAAGCTGATGCGGGCCGAGACGTCTGACACGCTCTCGGCTCCCGACCGTCCCGCCGTCGTCGCGCCGTGGCTGCTGCCCGAGCCGCAGCTGCCGGTGGCGATCCGGGCGGCGTCCAAGTCCGATGAGGACAAGCTCGCCGGCGCGCTGCAGCGGCTCGTCGCCGAGGACGTGACCATGCGCATGGAGCACTCGACCGAGACCGACCAGGTCGTGCTCTGGACGATGGGCCAGGCGCACGTCGACCACCTCATCGGCCAGCTGGCCGAGCGCTACGGCGTCACGGTGACCGCTGAGCCCTACCGCACCTCGCTGCGCGAGACGTTCGTGCGCCGGTGCTCGGTGCAGGGCCGGCACGTCAAGCAGTCCGGCGGCCACGGGCAGTACGCCGTGTGCTCGCTCGAGATCGAGCCGCTCCCCCGGGGCGCCGGCTTCGAGTTCGTCGACAAGGTCGTCGGCGGCTCGGTGCCGCGGCAGTTCATCCCGTCGGTCGAGAAGGGGGCACGCCTCCAGCTCGAGAAGGGACTGCTGACCGGGCACCCCGTGGTCGACGTGCGGGTCACCCTGACGGACGGCAAGGCCCACTCGGTCGACTCCTCGGACGTCGCCTTCCAGACCGCCGCGGCGCAGGCGCTCAAGGAGGCCGCCAACGAGGCCACGATGGCGCTGCTCGAGCCGATCGACCGGGTCGACATCACGATCGCCGACGAGTACCTCGGAGCCGTCATGTCCGACCTGCGCGGCCGCCGGGGTCAGGTGGTCGGCACGGAGCCGGCTGACGGGTTGGGCCCCGAGGGCGGCTGGACCGTCGTGCACGCGGAGGTGCCGCAGGCCGAGCTGTCGCGCTACTCCATCGACCTGCGGTCGGTCTCACACGGCACCGGCTCGTTCGTGCGCGAGCCGCTGCGCCACGACCTGCTGCCCGCCGACAAGGCCAAGGAGCTGCTGGGCAGCTGAGCAGTCGAGAGAGCAGTTCGTCCGTTCGGACGAACTGCTCTCTCGACTGCTCAGCGCCAGGCCTGACGAGGTGATCGTGCGATCGTCAGAGGCGGACGACCATCTTGCCGACGTTCTCTCCGCGCAGGACGCCGAGGAAGGCGTCCACAGCGTGGTCGATCCCGTCGACGAAGGTCTCGCGTGAGGTCAGGGTGCCGTCGGCGATCCAGCCGGCGGCGCGCTGGGCGTACTCCCCCGCGAGGTCCCAGTGGTCACCGACCAGGAAGCCCTGGATCCTGCCGCGCGTCTGGATGAGGCGGGCGAGATTGCGCGGGCCGGGTGCCGGCTCGGTGGCGTTGTAGACCGAGATGGCGCCGCAGATCGCGATGCGCCCGCCGAGACGCAGCGAGCCGATGGCGGCCTCGAGGTGGTCGCCGCCGACGTTGTCGAAGTAGACGTCGATGCCGTCTGGTGCGGCCTCGCGCAGCAGGTCGGAGACGCGCCCTTCCTTGTAGTTGAACGCGGCGTCGAAGCCGAGGTCGTCCAGCAGGTGGTCGACCTTCTCCCGGGAGCCGGCGCTGCCGATGACGCGGCTGGCACCGAGCGCCTTCGCAACCTGGCCGACGACGCTGCCCACGGCGCCCGCGGCGCCCGACACGAAGACGACGTCGCCCTCCTCGAGGCCCGCGACGCGGGTCAGGCCTGCGTATGCCGTGAGGCCGGTCATGCCGAGCACCCCTAGGTAGGCGGAGGCGGGGGCGACGGAGGTGTCGACGACGCGGACGGTCGAGCCGTCGAGGACCGCCTCCTCGCGCCAGCCGAGCCCGTGCAGGACGTGGTCACCGACGGCGATGCCGTCGGCGCGCGACTCGGTGACGACGCCCACGGCGCCGCCCTGCATGACCTCGCCCAGCGCATACGGCTCGGCGTAGGACTTGGCGTCGCTCATGCGGCCGCGCATGTACGGGTCGACCGACATGACCTCGTTGCGGACGCGGACCTGGCCGTCGGCGAGCTCGACCGGTGCGCTCTCGACGAGGGCGAAGTCGTCGTGGGTGGGCCAGCCGACGGGACGGCTCCTGAGCTGGACCTCACGGGGGTTGGTCATCGGTTCTCCTTCGTGCAGAGGGGTTCGGGCAGGTGCTCGTGCTGCTGGACCGTCGTCGACGACGGTCAGTCGATGACGATCTCGACGGGGATGTTGCCGCGCGTCGCGTTGGAGTAGGGGCACACCTGGTGCGCCGTCTCGACGAGCTCGTGGCCGAGCTCGTCGTCGACGCCCTCGGGCAGCTCGACGTGCAGCACGACGCCCAGCCCGAAGCCCGTGCTCGAGGACCCGGACAGGCTCACGTCCGCGGTCACGGCAACGTCGAAGTCCTCGATCCGGCGCTTGCGCCCGACGAGCCCGAGCGCGCTCGCGAAGCACGCGGCATACCCGGCGGCGAAGAGCTGCTCGGGGTTGGTCCCCTCACCGCTGCCACCGAGCTCGCGCGGGGCGGCGAGCGTGACGTCGAGGCGGCCGTCGGAGGTGACGGCGCGACCCTCGCGCCCGGAGGCCGTGGCCGAGGCGACGTACTGGGCGGTCTGCGTGGTGGTGCTCATCGAAGGCTCCTCGTGTTGCTGGCAATTAGATTGTGCGCAATTTGATAGTACGCTGGGGCCATGAGCCCGTCCAATCCGGCCCCGAGCGATCTCAGCCTCGAGCAGCAGATCTGCTACGCCATGCACACGACGGTGCGCGCGTTCGACGCCGTCTACCGCGAGCTGCTCGCCGAGCACGGGCTCTCCTACCCGCAGTACATCGCCCTGATGACCGTCGGCGAGCAGGGGCCGCTCACGGTTGGACACCTGGGCGAGCTCATGCACCTTGACTCCGGCACCCTCTCCCCGCTGCTCAAGCGGATGGAGGCCGCCGGTCTCGTGCGCCGGGCACGCGACCCCCAGGACGAGCGTCGCGTCCTCGTGTCCGTCACCACGGCCGGCAGCGAGCGGCTCGGGGCGCTCGCCGACGTGCCGCACCAGGTCGCGGTTCGCAGCGGCCTGTCGCGGCAGGAGCTGCTCGACCTGCACCGGACCCTGCGCCAGGTCACCGAGCGCCTCGACTCCGGTCCCTGACCCCGCCCCCCTCCTCCCGTCGAAAGGCCATGAGCCGGGCACAGTTCATGGCCTTTCGACGGTTTGGGAGACGGGCGGAGGGGCGGTCAGCCAGGCAGGACGATCGAGACGGCGTGGATGAGCATGCCGATGAGGCCGCCGACGAGGGTGCCGTTGATCCGGATGAACTGCAGGTCCCGGCCGACCTGCAGCTCGACCCGCTCGGCCGTCTCCTTGCCGTCCCACCGGTCGACGGTGTCACTGATGATGCGGGTCAGCTCGGTGCCGTAGCGGTCGATCGCGTAGATGGTGGCGTCGCAGATGCGGAGGTCGATGCGCTCGCGCAGTGAGGCGTCCGCGAGCAGCCGCTCGGCGAGCGCCGTCACCTCGGCGACGGCGCGTGTGCGCACCGGGCCGCCCTCGTCCTCCAGCGCCGCGACGACGACGGCGCGCAGGGACCCCCACAGCGACATCGCGGTGTCGGCCACCTGCGGGTGCGACAGGACCCGCTCCTTGAGGCGCTCGGCCTTGGCCTGGGTCACCGGGTCGTGCTGCAGGTCGTCGGCGAGGTCGATGAGCAGCTTGTCGAGTGCGAGGCGGACGTCGTGCTGGGGGTCGTTGCGGATGTCGGCGAGCCACTTGAGGGCCTCGACGTGCACCTTGCGCGCCACGATGTCGTTGATCGCGGTCGGCACCCACGCGGGGGCACGCTGGGTGATCAGCGACTCGAAGACGTCCTCGTTGTCGACGAGCCAGACCCGGATCTCGTCGAGCGCGAGATCGACGAGCCCGACGTGGGCCTCGTCGCGCACGACCTGGTCGAGCAGGCCACCGGCCAGCGAGCTGACGGGCTCCTTGGCCAGCCGCGGCAGCAAGGCCTGCTCGATGACGGCACGGACGTCCTCGTCGGGGATGCGGTGCAGGGCGTGGACCGTGACGGTGGAGACCTCGTCGACGAGGCGCTTGGCGTGTCCCGGCGCCAGCGCCCACTCCGCGGCTCGTCGTGTCGGCTCCGCGTCGAGGACGCGCTCGCGGATGATGTCCTCGCGCATGAAGTTCTCGCTGACGAACTCCTCCAGGCTGCGCCCGATCATCTCCTTCTTGCGCGGGATGAGCGCCGTGTGCGGGATCGGGAGCCCGAGAGGGTGCCGGAACAGCGCCGTGACCGCGAACCAGTCGGCGCAGGCACCGACCATGGACGCCTCCGCACCGGCGTTGACGAAGCCGAGGATCCCTTCGTCGTGGCCGCGCGTCAGGACGTAGACGATGGCCGCGAGCACGAGCAGGCCAGTGGCGACGAGCCGCATCTGCCGCAGGTCGCGACGCCGCTGCGCGTCGAGGGCGGGGTCGACGATGAACCCGAGGGGTCCGCTCGTGCCGGCGCCCTTGCCCTTGGGCCCGGTCGACGAGGTGGTGGACGAGCCGGTCGGCGAGGCGGCCGGTCCTTCCGGGATGTCAGGGGGTCGCTCGGGGTTGCGTTCCCGAGTGGCCTGGGGTGTGGGGTCCACGTGCGGCACCTCCGCGGGGTGGTGTGCTCAGCGCGCCGTCTCGAGCGCGAAGGTCAGGGCATCGATCCTCGCACGGGTCTCGCCGTCCGTCGCGATCCGTTCGCCGATCCTGGTCGCGATGGCGCCCACGTGGTCGGCGTCGAGACCCGGCTGCAGGGCGAGCACCACCCGCAGGACACCGGCTCCGGCGGGCTCGCCGGCCTCGACCCGGTGTCCCGAGACGTCCGGTTCGGGTCGGACGGCCGCTTGCACGGCCGCCCTGACGTGCGCGTCGCGGTGGCTCGGCTCCCAGGCCCGCTCCTGGGCGAGGGCCCAGAGCATGCTGGGGCGAAGCACCGTCGCATGGGGCGAGGCGACGTCCACGACGAGCACGTGGCACTCCTCGCTGATCGCGGCCTGTGCGGCTGCCGACGCCCGCACCGGGACCGGCCGCGCACCCGGGTCCCACGCGGCCAGCGCCTCGAGGGAGGTGAACATCGGCAGGGCCCTCGAACCGTCGGGAGAGGTGAGCGTGACGGCCGCCATGTCACTGCGAGTGTCGACGGCCTGGTTGCCGGACCCGTCGACCTCGGCGGCCACCGCAACGACCGGCACGAGCCAGCGCGCCTCCGCAACGTGCGCCATGACGGCGGATTCGGCGTCGTCGCCCGGTGCCTGCTGCAGGGCGGTGAGCGCCCTGACAAGGGCGGGGTCGGCGAGCCCGGTGTCGCCGGAGAAACCGTGCGACGGTATCGACTTGCCCTCCCAGGCCTGGCCGGCGGAGTCGGCGGCCCTCCCCTGGTCGTCGTGGTGGCCGCGTCCTGCCGAGGATCCCGTCATGCGACCAGCCGCCCTGCGACCTCGAGCGCCTCGGGAAGCGTGAACGCCCCGCGGTAGAGCGCGGACCCGATGATGGCGCCCTCGACCCCGTCAGGCACGAGCTCGCGCATCGTCTCGATGTCCCCGAGGGCCGAGACGCCGCCGCTCGCGACAACCGGCCGGTCCGTGCGGGAGCACACCTCGCGCAGCAACCCCACGTTCGGCCCGGCGAGCATGCCGTCCTTGTTCACGTCGGTGACGACGTAGCGCGCACACCCCTCCGCGTCGAGACGTGCGAGCGTCTCCCACAGGTCCCCTCCGTCGCGGGTCCAGCCGCGGGCTGCGAGCGTCGTGCCGCGGACGTCGAGACCGATGGCCACCCGGTCCCCGTGCTCGGCGATCACCGAGGCCGTCCACTCAGGATCCTCGAGGGCGGCGGTGCCGATGTTGACCCGCCTGCAACCGGTCGCGAGCGCCGCGTCGAGCGAGTCGGTGTCACGGATGCCGCCGGAGAGCTCCACCTGCAGGTCGAGGCGACCGACGATCGTGGCGATGAGGTCGCGGTTGCTGCCGCGCCCGAAGGCCGCGTCGAGGTCGACGAGGTGAATCCACTCGGCGCCCTGCTCCTGCCAGCGCAGGGCCGCATCCCACGGGTCCCCGAACTCGCCGCCGCTGCCGGCGACACCCTGGACCAGCTGGACGGCGCGACCGCCGGCTATGTCGACGGCGGGCAACAGCTCGAGACGGTGCTGGTCGGTCATGGGGTGGTGCACTCCTCGGAGGTGGCGACACGGGCATCCCGAGTATGCCGTGAGGTCGGCGCCCAGGGCCAAGGCGCCCACCGGACGTCGCCCCCGGCAGTCGTGGCTGCCCGGCGGTCCCTTCGAGCCGGCGGCTTCACCCGGTGGGCGGCGTCACGGTCGCGTCCGGGCTTGGCGGCGCGTCATCGCCGTCGGCGCCGAGCGTCGCTGCAGCTGCGGCGATCTCGCTGCGATGCCGCCACAGGACGTAGAGCAGGCCGACGACGAGCACGACGAGCATGAGCGCGATCCTGACGGTCCACGAGAAGTCGAGCAACGTGGTCACGACCAGTGCGCCGAGAGCCGTCCCGACCGTCGTCGGCATCCCGGGGCGGCTGCGCCGACGTCGCGGGTAGAGGCGCCCTGTGGTGCCGGCGGCGGCGGTCCTGCCGCTCGCCGCACGGGCCGTACGGGCCGTACGGGTGGCCCGGGTCGTTCGCTTCGCGCTCGAGCTGCTCGCGGACTTCCTCGCCGCCATGGTCCCCTCCTCGTCGAGGCCGACGCCGACGCCGGTCAGGCGGAAGGAGTCGGCGCAGTCACAGGTTGCGGACCCAGTTCTCCAGCAGGTGCAGTCCGGCCTCGCCGGACTTCTCGGGGTGGAACTGGGTCGCGCTCAGGGGCCCATTCTCGACTGCCGCGACGAACTTGGCGCCATGACGCGCCCAGGTGACCCGTGGCGCGACGCGGGCGAAGGCGCCGGTGGGCTCGAGCGTCCACTGCTGGACGGCATACGAGTGGACGAAGTAGAAGCGCTCGGACTCGACCCCGGCGAACAGCGTCGACCGCTCCGGTGCCTGGACCTCGGACCAGCCCATGTGCGGGACGATGTCGGCCGGCAGCCGCTCGACGGTTCCGGGCCACTCGGCCATGCCCTCGAGCGGGTGGTCGGAGGGCTCGGTGGAGCCGTCGAAGAGAACCTGCATGCCGACGCAGATACCGAGCACCGCACGACCGCCGCTGATGCGCCGCCCGATGATGCGGGGGCCGTGCGCGGCGGCGAGGCCGGCCACGCACGCGTGGAAGTTGCCGACGCCTGGGACGAAGAGGCCGTCGCACTCCAGGGCCCGGTGCGGGTTGGACGTCAGGGTCACTGCGGCACCGACCCGCTCGAGGGCGCGCACGGCGGAGCGGACGTTGCCGCTGCCGTAGTCGAAGACGACGACGTCGGCGCTCACGGGACTCCGACCTTGCTCACAGGGCTCCCTTGGCACTGGGGATGCCGACCACGCGCGGGTCTGGGGCGACGGCCGCGCGCAGGGCACGGGCCACCGCCTTGAACTGCGCCTCGACGATGTGGTGGGGGTCGCGACCCGCGAGCACGCGCACGTGCAGGCACAGCCCGGCGTTGTAGGCGAACGACTCGAGCACGTGCCGGGTCATCGAGCCGGTGAAGTGCCCGCCGATGAGGGCGTACTGCTGCCCCTCCGGCTCACCCTCGTGCACGACGTAGGGACGTCCGGCGACGTCGACGACGGCGTGGCACAGGGCCTCGTCGAGCGGGACGGTCGCGTCTCCGAAGCGCGAGATGCCGGACTTGTCGCCGAGCGCCTCGCGCAGCGCCTGCCCGAGCACGATGGCGGTGTCCTCGACGGTGTGGTGCACGTCGACGTCGACGTCGCCGGTGGCCTTGACGGTCAGGTCGATGAGCGAGTGCTTGCTCAAGGATTGGAGCATGTGGTCGTAGAAGGGCACGCCGGTCGAGATGTCGGACGTGCCGGTGCCGTCGAGGTCGAGCCAGAGCTCTACGGACGACTCGGACGTCGTGCGCGTGATCTTCGCGGTGCGGCTGGTGGGGCTCATGCTGGCGGCTCCTGCCGGTCGGCGCTGCTGGGGACGACGTGGGTGGGCGCGAGGCGCGTCATGGCCTCGAGGAACGCGGTGGTCTCGTCCGGGTCACCCGCCGTGACGCGCAGGTGGTGGCGGATGCCCATGTCGCGCACGAGGACGCCGTCGTCGAGCAGCGACTGCCACGTGGCCTTCTCGTCACGGAGGCCACCGAAGAGCACGAAGTTGCTGTCGCTCGCGACGGGACGCGCGCCGAGCGCGGCGAGCCGTTCGACGATGCGGTCGCGCTGGGACTTGATGACCTCGACGGTCCCCAGCATGACGTCGGCGTGCTCGAGGGCGATCCGGGCGATCGTCTGGGTCGGGCTGCTCAGGTGGTAGGGCAGCCGGACGAGGCGAAGGGCGTCGACGAGCTCTGGCGCGGCGACGAGGTAGCCGAGTCGTCCGCCGGCGAAGGCGAACGCCTTGCTCATCGTCCGGGTCACGACGAGACGGGGGTGCTCGGCCAGCAACGTCAGGGCGGATCGTGTCCCGGGACGGGCAAACTCGGCATACGCCTCGTCCACGACGACGATCGCGTCGGGCGCCGCGTCGAGCACCGCTCCGATGACCTCGAACGGCAGCGCCGTGCCCGTGGGGTTGTTGGGCGAGCAGAGGAAGACGACTGCCGGCTCATGACGGCGCGCCTGGGCCGCAGCCGACTCCGGCGTGAGGTCGAAGGCGTCGGGATCCGTTGCCGCGGAACGCAACCCGTCGACCCACGTCATGCCGTTCGTCTCGCTGATGATCGGGTGCATGGAGTAGCTCGGGGTGAAGCCGAGCGCCACGCGGCCGTGGCCGCCGAACGCCTGGACGACGTGCGCGAGGACCTCGTTGGAGCCGTTGCCGGCCCAGACCTGCTCGGGCGTCACCGACACCCCCGACTGCTTCTCGAGGTATGCCGTCAGCGCCTTGCGCAGGTCGGTGAACTCACGGTCGGGGTAGCGGTTGAGGGCGGCCACGTCGTCGGCGAGCGCCGCGACGACGGCGTCGACGACGACCTGCGGCACCGGGTACGAGTTCTCGTTGGTGTTGAGCCGCACCGGCACGTCGAGCTGGGGAGCGCCGTAGGGCGTGCGCCCCCGCAGGTCGGGGCGGAGCAGCCGCTGGACCTCCTCGGCCGCGCTCGGACGCTCCCTCACTGATTCGGTCACCGGGGCACCTCGTCGCCGAAACGCGCCGTGACGGCCTCCCCGTGGGCCGGGAGGTCCTCGGCCTGGGCGAGGGTGACCACGTGGCGCGCGACCCCGCGAAGGGCGGGCTCGTCGTAGTCGACGACGTGGATGCCCCGCAGGAAGGACTGCACCGACAGGCCGCTCGAGTGGCAGGCGCAGCCGGCGGTGGGAAGCACGTGGTTGGAGCCGGCGGCATAGTCGCCGAGGCTGACCGGGCTGTGCGGACCGACGAAGACGGCACCGGCGTTGCGCACCCGGGCGGCGACGGCAGCGGCGTCACGGGTCTGGATCTCGAGGTGCTCGGCGGCGTAGGCGTTGACGACGTCGAGGCCGGCGTCGAGGTCGTCGACGAGGACGATGCGCGACTGAGTGCCCTCGAGGGCCTCGGTGACGCGCTGGGAGTGCTTGGTGGCGGGGACCCGACGGGCCAGGGCGCGCTGGGTCTGCCCGGCGAGCTCCTCGCTGTCGGTGACGAGCACCGACGCGGCGAGCGGGTCGTGCTCGGCCTGGCTCACGAGGTCGGCGGCCACGTGGTCGGGGTCAGCGGACTCGTCGGCGAGGATGGCGATCTCGGTGGGTCCCGCCTCGGCGTCGATGCCGATCAGGCCCTTGAGCAGGCGCTTCGCGGCGACGACCCAGATGTTGCCGGGACCGGTCACGAGCGAGACCGGGTCGCAGACGACCGGCTCGCCGTCGACCTCGCCCCACTCGGGGTCGTCGTCGACGAACCCGTGCGCGAACATCGCGACCGCCTGGGCGCCGCCCACGGCATACACCTCGTCGACCCCGAGCAGCGCGCACGCCGCGAGGATCGTCGGGTTGGGGTAGCCGGCGAACTCGCCGACGTTCTCACGCTGCGGCGGTGACGCGACGGCGAGCGAGCCGACCTCCGCGAGCTGGGCCGGGACGACGTTCATGATGACGCTGCTCGGGTAGACGGCCAGGCCGCCGGGGACGTAGAGGCCGACGCGGTCGACGGGCACCCATCGCTCGGTCACGGTGCCGCCGGGGACCACCTGGGTCGTCGTGTCGGTGCGGCGCTGGTCGGCGTGGACGATCCGCGCCCGTCGGATCGACTCCTCGAGGGCTGCCCGCAGGTCGGGGTCGAGGCTGTGGAGCGCCGACTGCACCACGGCGCGGGGCACGCGCAGGTGCTTCGGACGGACGCCGTCGAAGCGCTCCCCGAGGTCGCGCAGCGCCGCGGCTCCGCGATGCTCGACGTCCTCGCAGATCGGCCGCACCTGCTCGAGGGCGGTCGTGACGTCGAACTCGGCTCGTGGCAGTGCCCGGCGCAGGAAGCGCACGTCGAGCGTGCGGCCGCGCAGGTCGAGGGAGGACATCATGGGTCACAAGTCTAAGAGGCCTCGCGGGGACCCGGGACCACGGTCTCGGGTGCGGCTGGCGCGGAGCCGGGAGTGCGGAATCTCGGCGCATTCCTGACGAAGGCCAGACCAGCGGCTGACCCCCGCCGACACTGGGTTCCGGGACGCTCGTGGAGCCCCCTCCCCCGCCGGCCGATCCGACCACCCTCGCCTCCATCCACGGTCCGCGGCTACGTCGTGGGCCAGCCCACCGCGACGAACACCGTCGTCTGCCCGGCCTTCCCCAACGACTACGCCCTCGACATCGCAGACTCCGCGTCCGAGACCTCGACGTGCCGGATGCTCCAGCACCGCCTTCGCCTTCAGCGGGACGGCGGTGCCCCAGTGCACCGGCTGCCTCAGCGACGGCGACTCCTTCGAGCCCGCGCAACGCCGTCAAGGCTGACGTCGCCCGAACGATCCTGTCCATGGCGGTGCGGTGCAACCAGGTCATCTTCGACACCCGGCAGCACAACCGGAACCCGTTCATCGGCCACCCGGAGTGGGTCAGCGCGATCTACGGCTCCTGAGCCCCGCTGCGGCCGTGCTCACGACGTCTGGTCGATGAGCACGGCCGTCTCCCAGGCCCACTGCCGCCACAGGTCGTAGCGTCCCGACCGGCCGCCGTGGCCGGCCGCCATCTCGGTGCGGAAGAGGATCTGCGCCGGCTCGTCGACCTCGAGGTCGGCGTGCCGCAGGGCCGCCACCCACTTGGCCGGCTCGGTGACGAAGACGCGGGTGTCGTCGAGACCTGCCGTCACGAGCAGGCTCGGGTGGCGCGCCGGCAGGACGTTCTCGTACGGCGTGTACGACTTCATCAGGGCGTATGCCGCAGGGTCCTCGAGCGGGTTGCCCCACTCCTCCCACTCGACGACGGTGAGCGGCAGGCTCGGGTCGAGCACGGTCGTCAGGGCGTCGACGAACGGAACCTGCGCGTGCACGAAGCGGAACCGTTCCGGCGCGAGGTTGACGACCGCGCCCATCAGCAGGCCTCCAGCCGAGCCGCCCTCTGCCGCAAGGCGGGCCGCGGCAACGATCCCCGCGTCGACGAGGTGGTCGGCGCACGCGATGAAGTCGGTGAAGGTGTTGGGCTTGGCCTCGAGCTTGCCGTCGTCGTACCACGACCGGCCCATCTCCGAGCCGCCGCGCACGTGCGCGATGGCGAAGACCCAGCCGCGGTCGAGGAGCGAGAGCCGCAGGACCGAGAACCATGGGTCGCTGGAGATGCCGTAGGCGCCGTACGCGTTGAGCAGTCCGGGCGCGGAGCCGTCGGCGGTGACGTCGTGATGGTGCACGATCGAGATCGGGATGCGGGTGCCGTCCGGCGCGGTCGCCCACTCGCGCCGCTCGCGGTACTGCGCGAGGTCGACGTCGCCGCGCACGTGCTGCTGCTTGAGCAGGGTGAAGGTGCGTGTGCGCACGTCGTAGTCCTCGACGGTGCGCGGCGTGACGAGCGACTCGTGCACGACCTGCAGCGTGGGTGTGGACGCCTCGGGGTTGACGCCGACGTGCAGCGTGCCGATGGGCTCGCCGACCGCGATGTCGTGGGCCTCTCCCAAGCCGTTCGGTGCGGTCGGGTCGCGCAGTACGACGCGCACTCCCGTGCCGCCCTCACGACGCAGCGACACTGCGATGAAGTCGTCGAATCCCTCTGCGCCCGTGACGTACTCGTCCTCCGTCGTGACGTCCAACGGCACCCAGTCCTCGGCCGACGTGCACGTGACGGGCGCGACGGCGAGCTCGAAATTCACGCGGCTGGCGTTGTGGGTGACGAGCAGCTGCTCTCCGAAGGGCTCGATGTCGTACTCGACGCCCTGGCGGCGCTCGGCGACGACGCGCGGTGTGCCCAGCGGGTCGTCGGCATCGAGCAGCCGGAACTCGCTCGTGGTCTTGGACCCGATCGCGATGATGACCAGCCGGTCGTCACGCGAGGTGCCGACACCGACGAAGAAGCGCTCGTCGGCCTCGTCGTGGACCAGCACGTCGTCCTCGGCGGGCGTGCCGACCTCGTGGCGCCACACCTGGTGGGGCCGCCACGCCTCGTCGACCCGCGTGTAGAAGAGGTGGCGGGCATCGAGCGACCAGGCGAGGGGGCCACCGGTGCGGCGCACCACGTCGTCGAGGACGGCGCCGTCCTCGATCCGGCGCACCCGCACGTCGTAGCGTTCGTCGCCGACGACGTCCACGGCATACGCAATCAGGTCGCCCGTCGGCGACACCTCACTCGCGCCCACGGCGAAGAACTCGTGGTCCCGGCCCTCCGCGTTGTGGTCGAGCAGGACCTGCTCGCCGACCGGTGGGCGGCCTGCGTCGAGGGTCGGGCGAGACGGGTGGTCGGCGGCGAGCACCCGCGCCTCGACGGCGTACTGCTCCCCCTCGACGGTGCGCGAGTAGTACCACCAACGGTCGTGGCGGACCGGGACCGACAGGTCGGTCTCCTCGATGCGCGAGCGGAACTCCTCGAAGATCTGATCGGCGAGCGGCTTGAGGTGCTCGGTGCGCTCGGTGGCGTAGGCGTTCTCGGCAGCCAGCACCTCTCGCAGCTGCGCGGAGTCGCGGTCGGCCATCCACGTGTAGGGGTCGTCGAAGCGGTCGCCGTGGTGCTCGCGGGCGACAGGGTCGCGGCGCGCGGTCGGGGGGTGCTGCATCCGGGAAGTCTAGGTCGCCGGCGCGGGCGAGGAGGACGCCGAACGGCCCGGGATCGACAGATCCCGGGCCGTCCAGTGTGCGTGGGTCAGTGGATGACGATCTGACCCTTCACGACCTGCGCACCGGAGTCGTAGGCGGTCGCCCCTGCGCCGGACGTCACGACGAGTCGGAACGTGTCGGTCCTGCCACCGTCGGTGACGGTGACGCGAGCGCGGTAGCCCGCCTGGCCGTTCACCGTGACCGGACCCGAGAACGTCGCCGTCGCACCGCTCACCACGAGCCAGTCGAAGCTCGAGGCGGCCGCCGCGAACGTCGTGCCCGCGAGGCTGTAGCTGAACGAGCCCGTCGGCGTGGTGGCGTCGGGTGCGTACGCGACGGCGAGCTCGAGGTTGCCCTTGCCGCTGTGCGACGGGTCGGAGGCCAAGGCGCCGGCCGGGGACTGGATCGTGCCGCCGCCCGTGACGAAGCCGGCCGCGCGGTCGTAGACGACCACGGTGGTGGTGCCGGTGTCGGCGTTGCCCCACTGGTCGGTGACCGTGACGGTCACCGGATAGATGCCGGCGGCAGAGTAGACGTGGCTGCCGCTGACGCTCGTGCCGCTCACCGTGCCGGCCGAGCTCTGGCCGTCACCCCAGGCGATGCTCGCCGTGTGGTCGTCGAGCGGGTCCGCGTCGGCGAAGGAGGCGGTGATGCCCACCGGCGCACCGACCGAGGTCGCTGCACCGGGGCCCGTGACCGTGCCGACGAGGGGCGCCGCGTTGGTCAGGTGGAGCCCGACGACGACCGGGTCGTGGTCGGAGATCCGGAACTCGTCAGGCGCGTAGAGGCCGGTGCGCTGCGCGGCCGTCTTGAACTCGGTGTTGTAGTCGAGGATCGAGGGCTCGTCGGCGTTGACGTGCCAGTCGCCGACTCCCGTCACCTGGCTGTCGATGGACGCCGACCCGAGCGCGTGGTCGAGGTAGCCCCACTGCCCATCGAAGGCGTACGAGTACGCCTCGCGGCCGTTGCGCTGCTCGATGAGGTTGGCGAAGCCGGCCTTCCCGAGCGTCGTGATCGGATCCTCCTTGGCGTAGGAGTTCATGTCGCCGAGGATGAGCACGTCGGGGTCGCCCGTCCCCGTCGGGTCGCCGGCCAGCCACGAGGCCAGCAGCTGCGCCGAGCGGACTCGCACCGCGTTGCAGTTCCCCTGGCCGTCTCCGGCGTCGGGGACGTCGCACGCGCTGCCCTTGCTCTTGAGGTGGTCCGCGACGGCGACGAACGTGCCGCCCGTCGAGTTGTCACGGAACGCCTGGGCGAGTGAGGGGCGGTTGCGCGGGCCGGAGTCGCCGCCGTTGACGAAGTCGACCGAGTTGAGTGCCGCGGTCGTGCCGACCGGCGTCACCTCGTCGGGCTTGTAGAGCATGCCGACCTTGATCGCGTCGTTGCCGAGGGCGTCCTGCCGACCCGTGCGGGCGTCGGCGTCGATGAAGGCCCATGTGCCGGCGCCGTCCTTGGCGTTGAGCTTGTCGACGAGGAACTGCTCGGCGCTGTCGGCGCCGTAGCCGTTGTTCTGCATCTCCATGAAGGCGACGACGTCGGCCTGCGTGCCGGAGACGGCCGCGACCGTCTTCTGCCACTGGCGGTCGAGCTCGATCGCGGTGTTGGCACCGCGGCAGTCCATGGCCGGACCGGTGACGCCGCCACGGCAGTTGTTGCCCGTGGTGTCGAGCGTGGTGAAGAAGTTGAGCAGGTTCATCCCCACGACGCGGGTGTCGCCACCGACGCTGGGCGGGCCGGACGGCCGCGGGTTGGTCGGCTGGAAGTCCACCGTGGCGGACGGGTCGACCGGACGGATGCGGTACGCGTTGCCGCTCGCCGCGTTGCCGCCCCACGTGTAGGTGAGCACACCGCTCAGGCCGGTGACGGTGTCGCCGCCACGGAGGGTGTTGGCGGCCGTGAGGGGCTGGCCACCGCGACCGAAGACGATCGGGTCGACGTTCTGGGCCTGGGTCGTGTCGTCGAGGATGATCTTGCGCAGGTCGTTGGCGGCCTGAACCGCTGCGGCGTCGGCGCCGGGGGCGGCCACGTTGGTCGGCTGCTCGAGGCGGCCACCCTGCGACAGAGTCACCTGGCCGAAACGACCGAGCTGGAAGTGCTCGGTCACGGACAGCTCCTGCGGAACCGTCACCAGCATTCCCTCGTAGCGCTCGAGGTCGGTGGCGGAGGCCGCAGGCAAGCGGACCTCGGTCGGGGCGACCGTGCCGGTGCCGCAGACCGTGACCGTGCCGGCACTGACCTGGGTCTGGCCCTGGTTCTCACCAGCGTTGCCGGTCACCGTGACGAGGTCACCGAGCTTGACGGAGTCTGCGTTGCTGCCCTCGAAGACGAAGATGGCGTCCGAGGTCGCGGGGTCGCCGTCGCCCTTCGGGTCCTGGATGTAGAAGCCGCGCAGTGCCGGTGAGGCGCCCTCGTAGTCACCGACGACGACGCCGCGGGTCGTGACGGAGCCCGTGATGGCGGCAGTGGCACCGCTGCCCTGGATGGCCTGGATCTGTGTCGGGGCCACCTCACAGGGGTTGGCGGCCGGGACCGAGAAGCGCACGACGACGTCGGTGGCCGGGGAGTCCGGCGGGTCGATGGCGTCCTCGTCGGTGACAGCCGCGGCCGAGACGGTCAGGGTGCAGGCGTCACCGAGCGCGAAGTCGGCGGAGGGGTCGAGCGTGAAGGTCGTCGGGCCGCCGGAGACGGCGAGCGTCTTGGCGCCGGAGATGGAGCACGAGAGCGTGAAGGCCCCGGTGGCGGCCTTCACCGGCTCCGAAAAGGTCACCGTCGGGCTGGCGTCCACGGCGACGCTCGAGGAGCCGTCGGCCGGCGACGTCGACGTGACGCTCGGGGCGACGTCCGTCGCGGCCCCGCCATCGACCGTGTGACTGCCGAGCCCGTCGAAGGTGTCGTTGGCGTAGCCGTCCCACTGGACCGAGGGGTCGAAGGCGTCGGAGCCGATGGCGTCTCCGACGGTGACGGACGACTTGCGACGGAGCGTGCTGTCGAGGGTCGATGTGGGCGCCGTGCCCCACCTGGTGCCGGGATCGACGCCGATCTGACCCAGCACGTCGATGACGGTCGTGCCCTTGCGCAGCACGACGGCGTCGTCGCCGTTCCAGTTGGCGCTGCCACTCAGCAGGTCCGCCTGGCCGGCGAGAGCGGCGACGGCGGAGCTGTTCGCAAGGACGAAGACGTCGCCGGAGGTGACGGTTCCGCTCAGGGCGATGGTGCTCGTCGCCGCCGTCGCGCCGTTGGCGAAGACCTGGACGTTGTAGCCGCCGGCCGCGAGGTCTGCACTAGCGCCGGTGCCGTTGTAGATCTCGAGCGCCTTGTTGTTGCTCGAGCCCTCGACGTACTCGCTGATGAACAGCTGCGTCGGGGCCGCCGCCGAGGCCGGTGCGGCCATGACGAACGGGGTGATGCCCACGGCGAGGGCAGCGGTGGTGACCGCGGCGACCCGGCGCAGGGCAGGACGAGATTGATGCATGAGTTCCTCCCTGGGACCGGCTCTTCCGCTCGGTCTGCGGGTCACCCTAGAGGGGAGCCCGCGGGTGCGCTCGTCGAGACGGCCACGGGTTGCTGAACGGCCGGTGACGACGAGTCGCCGGTGCCCCCGTCGACCTCAGCTCTCCGGGGTGGCGTCCGGCGACGTTCCGGCCCAGGCGGCCAGCCGGCGGCGCGTCACGAAACGCCGTGGCGTGCCGTCGACCGGGTCGTCGAAGGCGAGTACTGCCGCCAGCAGCTGGAGCGGCCGGGTGAAGTCGTCGAGGGGCACGTCGCGTTCGACGGGGTAGAGGGGGTCGTCGACGATGGGGATCCCCAGCGCGCTCAGCTGGCACCGCAGCTGGTGCGTGCGACCGGTGCGCGGCGTCAGGCGGTAGAGCCCGAGCGGCTCCCCTGCCGGGCCCGCGCCGGCCGCCGTGTCGAGCAGCTCGACGAGGGTCTCGGCGTTGGGCTCAGCCCCGGCCACCTCGCGGGCCTGGCGCGTGCCGTGCTCCTTGACGAGATGGGTGCGACGGAGCAGCGGCAGGTCGAGGCCCTCGCGCACCGGTGCCACCGCGAGGTACTCCTTGTGCGCCAGCCCGTCGGCGAAGACCCGCTGGTAGGCGCCGCGCCACCGCTGCTGAGTCGTGAACATCAGCACCCCCGCCGTCGGGCGGTCGAGCCGGTGGGCCGGGGTGAGGCGTCCCTCGCCCGTCAGGACCCGGGTTCGCGCGAGGGCGCTCTGCACGACGTGCCGGCCCCGCGGCATCGTCGCCATGTCGTGGGGCTTGTCGATGACGACGACCCGTTCGTCGCGGTGCAGGACGACCGGCTCCTCCGGGTGTGGCGCCTCGATCGGCAGGTCGCGGTGCGCCCACACGGCCGACTGCGGCACGAACGGGGCGTCGGCAGGGACCGGGCGGCCGGATGCGTCGACGAACTCTCCGGTCCCGAGCATTCGGTCGACCTCGGCCGCGGTGAGCCCCGGCGCGAGCCGGTCGACGAGGTGGTCGCGGAGCGAGCCCCACGGGCCGTCCTGCGGCATCCGGAAGCGCTGGGCGTCGACACCGTGGCGCGGCGGCAGGGGCGACGCCGGAATGGGTCCCCGTGCCAACTCAGGGCGCCCTGTCTGCCGGCTCGACGCGTACGACCTCGGTCTCCGCATCCAGGAAGGATCCGTAGCCAGCGGCCGCCGACTCGACCTCACGCCACCGCCGGGTCGAGAGCTGTGCGAACGGCTGGACCTCGACGAGCACGCGCCCCCGCCGCTGGCCCCGTCGCCACGTGCCCGCGACCTCGCCGTCGATGACGAGCGTCGGCTTGAACACCATGTTGCGGCCCGGCACGACCTTGACGAAGTGCTCGGACGGAAGGGCTACGTCACGCGACTTGTAGCCGAGGAGGAATTCGTCCCACTGGGGCAGCAGCAGAACGCCGCCGGGCCCGTCCGGGACGGGGCGCGCTTCGACGTGCGTGATCCACGTTTGGCCGTCGAGGTCCTCGCGCACGAGCCGCTGCTCGACGAGGGCGAGGGCCTCGCGGGTCAGGCCGAGCGGCTTGAGCAGCCAGCCGGCGAGGTCCTTCTCGGTGATGGGCCCGTGGCTGCGGACGTAGCGCTCGGCCACGGTCGCCAGGGCCTCCTCGCGAGGAGGCTTGCGCGACTGGGGAACCCACGTGTCGATGAGGACGAAGCTCGGCTGCCGCCCGATCAACGGGCCCTGGCAGATAAGGCCGGACATGCAGTGGTGGCCGATGAGGTGGTAGTTGCGCTGACCGGTCGGGTCGATGCCGTGCTCGACCAGCATCGCTGCCACGTCCGGACGGCTCATCGGCTCGCGCAGATGCTCCTCGAAGAGCGAACCGGAGAGATCGACATCGGCCTCGGTGAGCCCCAGCTGGGCGAACCGGCTGGCGAGCGTCGTGCTCCGGGGGGCGGCGAGCAGCTCGCACATCCAGCGGGCGTCCTCGGCCGGCACCCAGTGGATCGTGCCGCGCATCGGCCAGGTGCGTACGACCTCGCGGTCGCGCACCGCCTGCTCGACCTGCTCGAGGGTCAGGCCCGACCGGACGCCGAGGGACCACGCACCGCTGCCATAGTCCTGGGCCTGCAGGGCCCCGAGCTCGCGGGCGACCTCGAGGGCCGAGCACGGTGCGGCGCCGCCACCGGGCGATCGAGCCAGCCCGAGCGCAGCCACCCGGGCCCGGCGCAGCCGGCGACGGTCCGCCTCGTGCATCAGCTGAGGCAGGCCGGACCGAGCAGGGCCTTGAGGTCGCCGAAGAGCGCGGACGTGGCAGTGACGCGCAGCGAGTCGTCGAGCGACATGAGCACGGAACGCCCGGGCTGGGTCAGCTTGACCTGGACCTCCGTGGCCCCGGGGTGCTCCCCGAGGACGCGCTTGAGGCTCTCTGCGACCGCCGGCGTCGCCCGCCCGAGCGGCAGCGTCAGCACGACCGGGCCCCGCGGCCCCTCCTTGATGTCCGGGATCGTCAGCTCCTGCGCGAAGATCGAGATCGAGTCGTCACGGGCGCTGATGCGACCCTTGACCGCGCACACGGTGTCCTGGGCGAGCATCGTGGAGTACGTCATGTAGGCGGACGGGAAGAAGAGGCACTCGACAGCGCCGTCGAGGTCCTCGACGGTCGCGATGGCCCACAGGTCGCCCTTCTTCGTGCGCTTGAGCTGCAGGCTCGTGATGAGCCCGGCGACGGTGACCGGGGTGCCGTCGGCCTTGGGCTCGTCGCCCATCAGGGCCGCGATCGAGGTGTCGGCATGCGTGGCCAGGATGTGCTCGATGCCGAAGAGCGGGTGATCGCTGACGTAGAGCCCGAGCATCTCCCGCTCGAACGACAGCAGGGTCGCCTTGTCCCACTCCAGCGGCGGGACCGGGGGCAGCCCGTCGAACGCGCCCGGGCCCTGCTGCCCACTGTCGGCGGCGTCGTCACCGAAGCTGCCGAAGAGGCTGTCCTGGCCGATCGCCTCCTGCTTCTTGACCTCGATGAGCGCGTCGATGTAGCGCTCGTGGACCTCGACCATGCCGCGCCGGCTCTCGCCGAGAGAGTCGAACGCGCCACCCTTGATGAGCGACTCGATCGTGCGCTTGTTGCAGACGACGGCCGGCACCTTCGAGAGGAAGTCCTTGAACGAGGCGAAGGCCCCCTTGTCGTCACGAGCCTTGATGATCGCCTGGACGACCGGGAGCCCCACGTTGCGGATGGCTGCCAGGCCGAAGCGGATGTCGGTGCCGACGGCCGCGAAGTTGGCGATCGACGCGTTGACGTCGGGCGGCAGCACCTTGATGCCCATGTGCCGGCACTCGTTGAGGTAGAGCGCTGACTTGTCCTTGTCGTCGCGCACGCTCGTCAGCAGCGCCGCCATGTACTCGGCCGGGTAGTTGGCCTTGAGGTAGGCCGTCCAGTAGGAGACGAGGCCGTAGGCCGCCGTGTGCGCCTTGTTGAAGGCGTAGTCGGAGAAGGGGACCAGGACGTCCCACAGCGCCTTGACCGAGGCCTCGTTGAAGCCCTGGGCCTTCATGCCGGTCGAGAAGGGGACGTACTCGGCGTCGAGCACCTCCTTCTTCTTCTTGCCCATGGCCCGGCGCAGCAGGTCGGCGTTGCCGAGGGTGTAGCCCGCCAGCTTCTGGGCGATCTCCATGACCTGCTCCTGGTAAATGACCAGGCCGTAGGTCATCCCGAGGATCGGGTCGAGCGCCTGCACCATCTCCGGCTGGAGCTTGCCCTCCAGCTTCGGGTCGAGCGGGGTGAGCGCCTGCTTGCCGTTCTTGCGCAGCGCGAAGTTGGTGTGCGCGTTGACGCCCATCGGGCCGGGTCGGTAGAGCGCGAGGGCGGCCGAGATGTCCTCGAAGTTGTCCGGCTGCATCAGGCGCAACAGTGCGCGCATGCCGCCACCGTCGAGCTGGAAGACGCCGAGCGTGTCGCCGCGCCCCAGCAGCTCGTACGTCGCCCGGTCGGTCATGTCCTTGGAGAGGGCGTCGAGGTCGATGTCCTCGTCGCGGTTGAGCTTGATGTTCTCGATGGCGTCGTCGAGGATTGTCAGGTTGCGCAGCCCGAGGAAGTCCATCTTGACGAGGCCGAGGTTCTCGCAGCTGGGGTAGTCGAACTGCGTGATGATCTGGCCGTCCTGCAGGCGGCGCATGATCGGGATGACGTCGACGAGCGGCTCGCTGCTCATGATGACGCCCGCTGCGTGCACCCCCCACTGGCGCTTGAGGCCCTCGAGGCCGAGCGCGGTGGCGACGACCTCCTGGGCCTGAGGGTCCTCGTCGTGCACGGCCCGGAAGTCGACGGCCTCGTTGTAGCGCTTGGAGTCGGGCTTGAAGACGTCGGCGAGCGGCATGCCCTTGCCCATGACGTCGGGCGGCATCGCCTTGGTGAGCTTCTCGCCCATCGCGAAGGGGTGGCCCAGCACCCGGCTGGCGTCCTTGAGGGCCTGCTTGGCCTTGATCGTGCCGTAGGTGACGATCTGCGCGACCCGCTCCTCGCCGTACTTCTCGGTGACGTAGCGGATCACCTCGCCGCGGCGGCGCTCGTCGAAGTCGACGTCGAAGTCGGGCATCGACATGCGCTCCGGGTTGAGGAAGCGCTCGAAGATCAGGCCGTGCGGGATCGGGTCGAGGTCGGTGATGCCCATGGCGTAGGCGCACATGGAGCCGGCACCCGAGCCACGGCCCGGCCCGACGCGGATGCCGTTGCGCTTGGCCCAGTTGATGAAGTCGGCGACGACGAGGAAGTAGCCCGGGTAGCCCTTGGAGACGATGACCTCCTCCTCGAAGGCCGCCTGCTTGCGGGCGTAGTCGGGCACCCCCTCCGGGAAGCGTCGCTGCAGCCCGGTCTCGACCTCCTTGATGAACCAGGACGTCTCGTTCTCGCCCTCGGGGCAGGGGAAGCGCGGCATGTAGCGCCCCTCGCCCTCGGTGAAGGAGACCTCGCAGCGCTCGGCGATGAGCAGCGTGTTGTCGCAGGCCTCGGGCAGCTCGCGCCAGAGGTGGCGCATCTCCTGGGCAGACTTCAGGTAGAAGTCGTCGGCGTCGAACTTGAAGCGGTTGGGGTCCATCAGGGTGGAGCCGGACTGCACGCACAGCAGGGCCGCGTGGGCCTTGGCGTCCTCGGCCCGCGTGTAGTGCAGGTCGTTGGTGGCCACGAGCGGGAGCTTGAGGTCCCGGGCGAGCCGGATGAGGTCCTTCTGGGTGCGGCGCTCGATGTCGAGGCCGTGGTCCATCAGCTCCACGTAGACGTTCTCGTTGCCGAAGATGTCGCGCAGCTCGCCGGCGACCTCGCGCGCCTCGTCGTACATCCCGAAGCGCAGCTTGGTCTGGATCTCGCTCGAGGGGCAGCCGGTCGTGACGATCAGGCCCTTGCCGTAGGTCGACAGCAGCTCGCGGTCGATGCGGGGCCACTTCGTGTAGACCTGGTCGAGGCTCGCGATGGAGCTCATCCGGAAGAGGTTGTGCATGCCCTCGTTGTCGCGGGCCAGCATCGTCATGTGCGTGTAGGCGCCGCTGCCCGACACGTCGTCGCGGCCGCCGTCGCCGTAGCTGACCTTGGTGCGGTCGCTGCGGTGGGTGCCGGGCGTGATGTACGCCTCGACGCCGATGATCGGCTTGACCCCGGTGCCCTGCGCCTTCTTCCAGAACTCGTAGGCGCCGAAGACGTAGCCGTGGTCGGTCGTCGCGAGGGCCGGCATGCCCATCCGCGCCGCCTCGCTGAAGAGGTCCCCGATGCGGGCGGCCCCGTCCAGCATGGAGTACTCCGTGTGCACGTGGAGGTGCACGAAGTTCTGGTCGTTTCTCGGGGCGGCTTCGGTCGACATCGTGGACGAGTCTAAGCCTCGCCGACGACACTCCTGCGCGTGTCGTCACGGGGTGTCGTGGGGGCCGCCCGGACGGTGGGCCGCGGACGCACCGAGGGGCCCGGACGGCATACGTCCTCGGGCCCCTCGGGGTGGTCGGGCAGGTGTTCTCAGAAGGTCGCGACGATGTCGAGGGCCCGCTGCAGGTCCTGCGGGTAGGGACTCTCGAAATGGACGTAGTCGCCCGTCCCGGGGTGCTCGAAGCCCAGCCCGACGGCGTGCAGCCACTGGCGCTCGAGCTTCAGGCGCGCGGCCAGCTTCGGGTCGGCGCCGTAGGTGAGATCGCCGCAGCACGGGTGGTGCAGCGCCGCGAAGTGCACCCGGATCTGGTGCGTGCGCCCCGTCTCGAGGTGGATGTCGAGCAGGCTGGCGTGACGGAACGCCTCGATCACCTCGTAGTGGGTGACCGACGGCTTGCCGGACTTCATGACCGCGAACTTGTAGTCGTGACCCGGGTGTCGCCCGATGGGCGCGTCGACGGTGCCCACGACGGGGTCCGGCAGCCCCTGCACGAGGGCGTGGTAGGTCTTGTCCACGGTGCGGCTGCGGAAGGCCTGCTTGAGGCGGGAGTATGCGTACTCGCTCTTCGCGACCACCATGAGTCCCGACGTGCCGACGTCGAGGCGGCTCACGACGCCCTGGCGCTCCGGTGCGCCCGACGTGGAGATCCGGTAGCCGGCCGCGGCCAGCCCCGAGACGACGTCCGGGCCCGTCCAGCCGACGCTCGGGTGGGCGGCGACGCCGACCGGCTTGTCGACCACGACGATGTCGTCGTCGTCGTGCACGATCGACATGCCGGGCACCGGCTGGGCGACGACCTGCAGGCTCGGGTGCTCCTCGGGCCGCGGCAGCGACACCTCGAGCATCGCGCCGGCCGAGAGCCGCTCCGACTTCGCGACCGCCTTGCCGTCGAGAACGACGTGGCCGTCGGCCGCGAGGTCGGCCGCCTTCGTGCGGGAGAGCCCGAAGAGCCGGGCGACGCCGGCGTCGACGCGCTCTCCCTCCAGGCCGTCCGGGACGAGCACAGTGCGCACGTCAGGCATCGTCGTCCTCTCCCTGCTGCGCCGGCTCACCGTCGCGGTGGCGGTCACGGCGGTCGCCGAGGTCGCGGCGGTCGCGGGCCCGGTCACGTCGGCCGTCGACCCCGATGCCGAGCAACGCCAGGACGATGATGAGGGCGGCAGCCGAGACGATCCAGATGTCGGCGACGTTGCCGATGAACCAGCGGTTGTAGTCGATGAAGTCGACGACGTGGCCCTGACCCCCGCCGGGCGGCCGGACGAACCGGTCGGTGAGGTTGCCGATCGCCGCTCCGAGCAGCAGGCCGAGGGCGATGGCCCACGCCCGCGACCCCAGCTGTCGGGCGACGACGACGATGGCGACGAGCACCGCCAGCGCGATCGCGGTCATCACCCACGTGTTTCCGGCCCCGAGCGACAGGGCTGCCCCGGGGTTGCCGATGAGCTTGAACCGGATGGTGTCCCCGATGAAGGGGCGTGGCTCGCCGTCGCCGAGCACGTCGAGGGCGACGATCTTGCTGAGCTGGTCGGTGACGTATGCCGTGACGGCGACCACACCGAGGACGACGAACAACCGCTTGCGCCGGCGGGGCGTGGGGCGGGTCGGCTCGGGTGGATCAGTGGTCGTCGAACTCACGGTCTCGGTGCTTGTGGTGGTCTCGGTGGCGGACACGCCGTCGACCCCCGCGCGGGGGGTCGACGTGGCGTGCGTGGGGGTCAGTGGCGGTCCTGCTTCTCCTGGCATGTCATGCACAGGGTCGCACGGGGACGGGCCTGAAGTCGAAGCTTGCCGATCGGGTTGCCGCAGTTCTCGCAGATGCCGTAGGTGCCGGCCTCGAGCTGTTCGAGCGCGTGCTCGGCCTGGCGCAGGCTCGCCCGGGCGTTGGCCGCCACGGAGATCTCGTGCTCACGCTCGGCGGTCTTGGCGCCTGCGTCGGCCTGGTCGTCGCCGGCGCCGTCGCCCGTGGCCCGAAGCAGGTCCTCGAGCTCGTCCTCGGCCAGCTTGAGCTCGACACGGTGCTGCTCGATCTCCTCGAGCAGCACGCCGCGGACCTCGCCGATCTCCTCCTCGCTCCACGGGCTCTCGTCGTCCTTGACCCTGAGCTTCTGGGCGATCTTGCTTGCGCTGGTGGGTCTGGTGGTCTTCTTCGCGGCGCTCTTGGTTGCGGCCTTCTTGGCCGTCGCGCGCGGTGCGGTGGAGCTGGTCGTCACTGCTGCCTTCTTCGTCGGAGTGGCGTGCGCCCCCGCGGCGGATCTGGTGCCGTTGGCACCCGCCGTGGTGGGCGTCGTGGCGGCCGGCTTCTTCGCCGCCGGGGACCGGGTCGTGGTCGACCTGGTTGTCGAGGGGGTTGCCGTGGCGGCCTTCTTGCCAGGGGCGGCCTTTTTCACGGGTGCGGCCTTCTTCGCGGATGCGGCCTTCTTGGCGGGCGTGGCCTTCTTGGCGGGCGGGCCCTTCTTGGCCGGCGGGGCCTTCTTGGCCGGCGGGGCCTTCTTGGCCGGCGGGGCCTTCTTGGCCGACGCGGCCGTCGCGGCGGGGGTCGCCTTCGCCGTCTTCGTGGCCGCCGTCTTCGTGGTCACCTTTGCCGCCGTGGACGTTGCGGTCGTCTTCGTGGGCTTCACCGCCGTCGTGGCCGAACCGGTGGTGCTGCTCGCGCCGGACCGTTTGGCTGCGGTCTTCGCCGCTGCCGTCTTCTTCGTCGCCATCACACCCTCCGTCGTCACGCGCTGACGCTGACAAGTGGGGCTGACAATAAGCCCCGCACCGGCCCCGCACAAACGCGAAACGCAGATCCGTCCGAAGTGTTCGCCCCTCGGATGCACCACAGGCCGCCCGGGAGGATCCCGGACGGCCTGCAGGCGTCTGCGTGAGGTGGGCGCTCAGCCCTGGTTGCCCTCTGCCGCACCGGCGTGGGCCGGCTCCTGGACGTCGCCGTCCAGGTCGTGCAGCTGGCTCTCGATGTAGGACTTGAGGTTGGACCGGTAGTTCTTCTCGAAGCCACGAAGCTCGGCGATCTTGCGGTCGAGCAGGCCCTTCTGCTTGTCCAGGTCCTCGAGTACGGCGGCCCTCTTCTGCTGGGCCTCGGCGACCATGCCGGTGGCCCGTTCGCGAGCCTCGGTCAGCATCTCGTCGCGCTTGGAACCTGCCTCGGCGATCATCTGGTCGCGCTGGGAGGTCGCCTCGGCGATCATCTGGTCGCGCTGCGAGGTGGCTTCGTTGATCATCTGCTCCCGCTGGGCGGCAGCGGCGGCCGCCAGCTCCTCGGCCTCCCTGGTGACCTGGTCGTGCCGGTCCTGGCCGGTGTTGATCAGCTCGTCGTGACGTGCCTGGGCGGAGGCGATCAGCTCGCGGTGGCGGTTCTCTGCCTCGGAGATCAGCTCGTCGCGGCGAGCCTCACCGGCGGCGACGTGCTCGTCGTGCAGGCGCTGGGCGAGAGCGATGACCCCAGCGGCATCGAGGGTGCCCTCGGACGCGTGGGTCGGCGCCGGTGCGGCTGCTGCGGCGGCCGGAGCGGCAGCGGGGGCCTTCGCGGCCTCCTCGCGCAGGCGGGCAGCCTCGGCGGCGGCGGCCTCGGCGTCGGACTGCGCCTGGGCGGCACGCTCCTCGGCGGCACGGGCGTTCTCCTGGGCCTTGGCCAGCTTGGCCTCGGCGTCGGCGACCTCGGAGTTGAGGCTGTTGAGCTTGGCCTGCGCGTCGTCGAGCGCCTGGGAGTCGACTGCCGACTTTGCGGCGGCCTCGGCGCGCTCGACCTCGGCCTTGGCCCTCTCGATGCGCTCCTTGGCGAGGCGCTCGGCGTTGTCGGCGTCCGCCTTGGCCTTGGCGGCGCGGTCGCTGGCGGCCTTGAAGGCCCGCTCGGCGTCCTGGATCTTGGCAGTGAGCCCGCCCAGCTTGGCCTCGTCGCCGGGGCGGCCCACGGCCGGCATGGCCGCCGTCGCCGCTTCGGCTCGGACGGCCGACTGGTTCTTGCTCGCGCGGCAGTCGTTGAGCTGCTTCAGGTAGTCGTCACGCTGCTCGATGAGCGAACGCATCTCGGCCACGATCTCGTCGAGGAAGTCGTCGACGTCCCGCTCCTCGTAGCCACGACGGAACTGCGTGGTCTGAAAGTGCTTGTTGAGCACCTGTTCCGGCGTAAGCGCCATGTGTCACCTCGATGCAGACGTAATGGTTCGGGTCAACGGTATCTAACGTTCCGGTCACGAACCAAAGCCCTGCTTGCCCGTCGGTGCGACGCCTGTCCCGCGGTCACGGGTGAGGCTGTCGCGATCGGTCAGAAGAAGCTCGGCACGTTCAGAGCGAGAGAGGTCAGCAACATCAGGACGAGGAAGCTGAGGTCCAAGCGGACGCCGCCGAGGTTCGGCGACGGGATCACTTTGCGCAGGGCGCGAAGCGGCGGGTCGGTCACGGTGTAGACGGCTTCGGCCAGGACGAGGACGACCCCCGAGGGCCGCCAGGACCGGGCCAGCACCTGGACCCAGTCGATCACGAAGCGGCCGATGAGTGCGATGAAGAAGGTGAAGACCACCACCCCGTAGACCGTCCAGAACGCATCCATGTCGGCCAGTGTCCCTGATCCGGGCCGAGAGTGTGAACGGGGGTCCGTTCTTGGCCTCGCGGTGGACCCGGGTCCCGCTCGTCGCCTCGGCCGGTGCAGGGTCAGCTCTGGTTGAAGAAGCCGCGGGTGGAGACGGTGGGAGCCTCCGGCTCGTCCGCCGAGATCTCGACGTGGGCGGGCGAGAGCAGGAACACCTTGGAGGTGACGCGCTCGATCGTGCCGTGGAGCCCGAAGACCAGGCCGGCGGCGAAGTCGACAAGGCGCTTGGCGTCCGCATCGTCCATGTCGCTGAGGTTCATGATGACCGGCACCTGGTCGCGGAACCACTCGCCGATGTTCTTGGCCTCGTTGTAGGTGCGCGGGTGGATCGTCGTGATGCGGTTGAGCGAGCCGACCTCGACGTCGCGCACGACGGCCGCGACGGGGCGCTTGGTGGGCAGCTGGGTCACGGCGGCAGTGTGCTCCGTCTCGTCGTCGTAGCGGTCGGACTCGTCGTAGGAGTCGTAGTCGTCGTAACGGTCATGACGCTGGTCCTCCTCGCTGAGTCCGAGGTACACCATCGTCTTGCGCAGTGCCCCTGCCATGGCCAACTCCCAGAACGTCGGATCGTGATCGTTGACGACGTTACAGAAGTGACGGGCGTGAACCGAGGATTGCCGTACCGACACGCAGGTGTGTCGCCCCGTGCCGCAGTCCAGCCTCCAGGTCGCCGCTCATGCCGGCCGAGATCCACGCTGCCTCGGGATGCTGCGCACGTATGCCGTCCGCCACTTCGCGCAGGTGCGCGAAGGCCTCGTCGGGGTCGGCCCCGAAGGGTGCGACGGCCATGACACCGCGAAGCTGCAGCAGAGCCTGTGCCGCAACGGCATCCGCCAAGGCGACTGCGTCCCGGGCCAGCACACCACCGCGGGAGGTGTCCCCGTCGAGGCTCACCTGGAGCAGCACCTGCAGACGGCGCCCCCCGGCGTGCGCACCCCTGGCCAGGGCGCCGACCAGCTTCGCCCGGTCGACGGACTCCACCACGTCGGCGTAGCCCGCAACGTGGGCCGCCTTGTTGCTCTGGAGCTGCCCGATGAAGTGGAGGGCGAGGTCCGGCTCCCCCGCCTGCGAGAGCGCGTCGCGCGCTTCACGGAACTTCTCCGCCGCCTCCTGGTCGCGGTTCTCGCCGAAGTGCCGGACACCGAGGCGGTGGAGGAGCAGCACGTCGGATGCCGGGAAGAACTTGGTGACCACGACGAGGGTCACGGCGTCTGGGTCCCGGTCGGCCTGCGCGCAGCCTCTGTGGATGCGCTCACGGACGGCCTCGAGGTTGTCACGCAGCTGAACGAGCCGACCCTGCGCGTCGGCTGTCACGACGGCACGTCCCGGAGGGCGACGAGGCCGGCGAACCGGCCGGTGCGCCCGTCCCGACGATAGGAGTAGAGGTCGCCGCTCTCCCGGGTGCAGCCAGGCACCCACTGCACCGCGACGTCGGCGGCGGCGAGCTGCTCGACGACTCCTGCGGCGACGTCGACCGAGGACGTGCCCGTCCACGAGCGGCCGGCGCTTGCGGGCGCCACGTCCGCGGCTGCGCGGGCCATGGCGGCGGGGACCTCATAACAGCGGCCGCAGACGGACGGTCCGACCGTGGCCTGCAGCGCGGTCGCACCCAGGTCGCGCATGGCCGTCACGGCGCGGTGGACGATGCCGCCGACCATTCCCGGGCGACCGGCGTGGACGGCGCCGACGACACCGGCGCCGGCGTCGTGCAGCAGCACGGGGACGCAGTCCGCGACGAGGACGGCGAGGGCGAGCCCCGTTGCGCGCGTGACAATCCCGTCCACCGGCGGAGGGTCACCCTCCCACGGCCCGTCGACCTCGAGGACCTCGCAGCCGTGCACCTGGTTCATGAAGATCAGGCGCTCCCGCGGGACGGCGACCTCACGGGCCAGCGCCTCGCGGTTCGCCTCGACCTCGGCGACGGAGTCGCCGACGTGTCCACCCAGGTTGAGGCCGGCATACGGCCCGCTCCCCCGCCCGGCGGACCGGCCGGTGAAGGCGAGCTGAACGGCGTCGCCGTCATGGCCGGGATGAGGGGAGGTGCGCCAGTAGAACACGGTGACAACCTATCCCGCTGTCGCGGAGGCGCCCCGCCAGCGGGCACAGAGGGCGCCGGCCGACACGCACGGACGGGCGGGAGGCGCATGACGTCTCCCGCCCGTCGGCGGTGTGCTGATGGGCCCTCGGCCGATGACCTACTTCAGGAAGTCGGGGACGTCGAGGTCGTCACCCTCGTCGAAGGTCACCTGGCGCGGCGGCTGCTGCGCAGCCTGCGTCGGCTGGTGCTGCGTCGGCTGGTGCTGGGCCTGCTGGTGCTGGGCCGGCTGGTGCTGGGCCGGTTGCTGGGTCGGCTGCTGCTGCTGCACCGGGGCAGGAGCCACCTGCTGGGGCGCCTGCTGGAAGGCCTGCTGCGGTGCGGCCTGCTGCGCCACGCCGTTGGAGTGCTGCGGCTGCGACTGCTGCTGGGCCGGCGCAGCCGGGCGCTGCTGCTGCGAACGGCCCATCACCTGGCCGAGAGCGCGGTCGTCGTGGCGCTGGCTCGGGCCACCGGCGTCGAAGCCGGCTGCGATGACGGTGACGCGCACCTCGTCGCCCAGCGCGTCGTCGATGACGGCACCGAAGATGATGTTGGCCTCTGGGTGCGCGGCCTCCTGCACGAGCCGGGCAGCCTCGTTGATCTCGAACAGGCCGAGGTCCGAACCGCCCTGCACCGAGAGCAGCACGCCGTGGGCCCCGTCGATGGAGGCCTCCAGCAGCGGGCTGCTGATGGCGAGCTCGGCCGCCTGGACGGCCCGGTCCTCGCCGCGCGCGGAGCCGATGCCCATGAGGGCCGAGCCGGCGCCCTGCATGACCGACTTGACGTCGGCGAAGTCGAGGTTGATCAGGCCTGGCGTCGTGATGAGGTCGGTGATGCCCTGGACACCGGAGAGCAGGACCTGGTCGGCCGAGCGGAAGGCGTCCATCATCGAGACGTTGCGGTCGCTGATCGAGAGCAGGCGGTCGTTGGGGATGACGATCAGCGTGTCGACCTCCTCGCGGAGGCTGCCGATGCCGGACTCGGCCTGGTTGGCGCGGCGGCGACCCTCGAAGGTGAACGGGCGCGTGACGACACCGATCGTCAGGGCACCGAGCTCCCGGGCGATGCGGGCCACGACAGGTGCGCCGCCGGTGCCCGTGCCACCGCCCTCTCCGGCGGTGACGAAGACCATGTCGGCCCCCTTGAGGACCTCCTCGATCTCCTCGGCGTGGTCCTCGGCCGCCTTCTTGCCGACCTCGGGGTCGGCGCCGGCCCCGAGCCCGCGGGTGAGCTCACGGCCCACGTCGAGCTTGACGTCGGCGTCGCTCATGAGCAGCGCCTGGGCGTCGGTGTTGATGGCGATGAACTCGACGCCCTTGAGGCCGACCTCGATCATGCGATTGATGGCGTTGACGCCGCCGCCGCCGATGCCGACGACCTTGATGACGGCCAAGTAGTTCTGCGGTGCTGCTGCCACGAGAGTGGGCCTTCCTGACTGGTGGTGCCGGTGCTGCGGTGGTCTGGGAACGAGCGGTGCGCTGCGCCCCTGGCGCACCACGAGGGTGCGGTCGGTGCGATCTGTGCGATGTGGCTGGTGCGGGCTCGTTCCGCGCCTGTAAGCCCTCAAACCTTAAACGTAGACGTAAAGGTTACAGTTTGGTCACGAACCAGTGCCCCGACGGTATGACGACCCGGAAGGTCGATCAACCCACGTCGCGGCGTGTCGCCAGCGGGATTGCCCCGATCCCGGGGGCCTGGCCCCAGCGGCCACACCAGCACCAGAAGGCACAGCCGCCCCAGATGCTGGCACCAGCCTCCCACGTCGTTGCGCGCGACCCGCCGCCGGGGCCGGTTCGGCACGCCCGCTCACCGTCAAGGCGACCGTCAGGGTGACGGCACCACCGTCAGCGCGTGACCGGGGAGGACGGGACGCTCACGTCGATCGTCGACCCCGGCTCGGGAAGCAGGATCGTGACCAGCGCAGCCTTGCGTTCCCCGTCACCGGCGCCGCCCCAGACGACGGTCTTGCGCTTGTCCCCCTTGGCCTTGACGGTGAAGGAGACCTGGTCGGCCGCAGACACGGAGACGCCCGAGACGACAGAGCGCAGTGAGGGGTCGAGGGAGCCGAGCGCCTGCAGCGCAGCATCCACGCCCGCCTTGGTGACCTGCGCCGCGCCGGAGCTGACGAGCGGCACCCCCTTGGGAGCCTCGCCCACGGTGCGGAAGGCGACGCCCTCGCGGTCCACGACCTCCACCTCACCTCGAGGGTTGCGCACCGCCAGCACGGCGACGCGGGGCGTGACGTGGATGACCACGGTGTCGGGCAGGCTCCGGCTCACCGAGACGGTGCTCCAGGCCATGTTGGCGAGGAGCCGCTGCGTGACGGCCTCGGTGTCCACCTGCATGAGCGGGCCGCCGAGAGGCACCCGCGCGACGGAGCGCACCTGGGCCACGGCCTGCTGCCCCACCCCGGTGACCTCGACCCGAGAGGCCCGGAGGACCCCGCTGAACCAGCCGAGCCAGGCCACAAGGCCGGCGACCACGAGCACGGTCACGGCGACCGCGGCGAGCAGACGAGGTCGTCGACGAGCAGCAGCCGCACGGCGCTGGAAGCGGCTGCGTGACGAGGCGAGCCCGGTGCCCGCCACACGCCGCCGGGCCGTGCCCTTCTCGAGCGTCACGACCGGTCACCACCCAGGATGCGCAGGACCTCGGGGCCGACCATCGTCACGTCTCCGGCGCCCACCGTCAGCACGAGGTCCCCGGGTCGCGAGAGGTCGGCCACCCGCGAGGCGACGTGGGCCCATGACGGGACGAAGTGCACCTCGGCCGCAGGCCGGGCAGCCGTGACGGCGTCGGCGACCAGGCGCCCGGAGACGCCGGGCATCGGGTCCTCGCGGGCCGCGTACACGTCCATGACGACGACGACGTCGGCCGGCGCGAGACCGGCCCCCAGCTCGGCGGCGAAGTCGCGCGTGCGGCTGTAGAGATGCGGCTGGAAGACGACGACCAGCCGGCCGCTGTCACCGACGAGCTGCTTGGCGGTCTCGACGACGGCCGCCACCTTGCCGGCGTTGTGCGCGTAGTCGTCGACCACCACCACTCCGCCCGCCTCCCCCTTGGGCTCGAACCGGCGACGCGTGCCGGTGAACGAGGCGAGGCCGGCGAGGACACGCTCGGGGTCCTGGTCCAGGCCCCGCACGGCTGCGGCGTACGCGGCAGCGGCGTTGAGGGCGTTGTGCCGCCCCGGCACCCCCAGGGTCATGCGGCGGGTCGTGCCTGCGTCGCGGACCGTCGCCGACGAGGTGACGCCGTCCTGGTGGTGGTCGCCGAGCAGGACGTCCGATGCCGGGTCGAAGCCATAGGTGACGACGCGTACGCCGGCGCTGCGGGCGCGGTCGACGAGTGCGACGGCGCCTGGGTCGTCGGCGCACGTCACGAGCAGGCCTCCGGGCCGGATCGTGCCGACGAAGGCGTCGTAGGCCGCCTGCACAACCTTGAAGTTCGAGTAGAAGTCGAGGTGGTCGGGCTGCACGTTCGTCACGATTGCCACCTCGGGGTGGTAGACGACGAAGGAGCCGTCGCTCTCGTCGGCCTCGACGACGAACACGTCGTCGGCCCCGTCGTGCGCGTTGGTCCCGTGCTTGGCCAGCTCCCCACCGACGGCGAAGGACGGGTCGAGGCCGCAGCCCTGCAGGGCGACGGTCAGCATGGAGGTCGTCGTCGTCTTGCCGTTGGCCCCCGCGACGGCCACCGGCCTACGGCCCCGCATGAGCGCGGCCAGGCCCTGCGCACGGTGCAGCACCGGGATCCCGCGCTCGCGCGCCGCCACCAGCTCGACGTTGTCGTCCCGGATCGAGGAGCTCATCACGATCGCGTCCGCTCGCTCCTGGTGGGCCTCGTGGAATCCCACCCAGACTCCCGCGCCCTCGCTCTCCAGGGCCTTGAGAACCGGCACGTCCTTGGCATCGCTGCCGGTCACCCGGACGCCCCGGGCAAGCATGATGCGGGCGACGCCGGACATGCCGGCACCCCCGATGGCGAGGAAGTGGACGCGGCCCAGGTCGTCGGCATCGGGCACCGGCGCCCGGAAGTCGAACCGGGCTGCGGCGAACGGGTCGTCGACCGAAGGGGTGTGTGGAGTCTGCGTCACGTGCGGGTCCTGCCTGCTGCGGCCTGGTCGACCAGGTCGGCGAGCGTCTCGTCGGCGGCCGGCTCGCCCAGACGGCGGGCGGCCTCCGCCATCCGCGACACACGCTCGGAATCGGTGGCAAGCGGCAGCAGCTCCGCGTCGATCCACTCCGGGGTGAAGGCGGAGTCGTCCACCAGCACGCCACCGCCCGCTGCCACGACGTCCGCTGCGTTGAGGCGCTGCTCGCCGTTGCCCACCGGGAGCGGCACGTAGACCGCCGGGAGGCCGACGGCCGTCAGCTCGCACACCGTGTTGGCACCGGCGCGGGCGACGACGAGGTCGGCGGCGGCATACGCCAGCTCCATCCGGTCGGCGTACGGCACCACGACGTAGGGGGCACCGTCCGCGGGCGCATCGGGCGCGAAGTCCTTGCCGAGGCCGGTGACGTGCAGCACCTGGACCCCGGCTCGGCTGAGCTCGGCCACCCGGGACCGGAAGGCGTCGTTGAGCCGCTGCGCGCCGAGGGACCCGCCGGTCACGAGCACGGTCGGCCACTGCGGACCGAGGCCGAAGTGCTCCAGTGCCTGGAGCCGCGAGGCCGGGCGGTCGAGCGTCGCGACCTCCCGGCGCAGCGGCATGCCCACGCGCTGGGCACGAGCCAGCGACGTGCTGGAGAAGGTTGTCGCGACAGCGCTTGCCCAGCGGGCGCCGAGGCGGTTGGCCAGGCCCGGACGGGCGTTCTGCTCGTGGACGACGATGGGGACGCGGCGGCGCCGGGCCGCGAGGTAGGCCGGCGTGCTGACGTAGCCGCCGAAGCCGACGACCACCTCGGCGCCGGTCTCGTCGATGGCGGCACCGGCCGCATCGACCGCGGCCTTGAGCCGGGCGGGCAGGCGAAGCAGGTCGCCGCTGGGTCGACGCGGCAGCGGCACCTTGGGCACGAACCTGAGATCGTAGCCACGGGCCGGGACGAGGCGTGCCTCGAGCCCTTCACGGGTGCCGAGCGCGGTGACCCGCAGGTCGGGGTGGCGGCGCCTGAGCGCGTCGGCGAGGGCCAGCAGCGGCGACACATGGCCGGCGCTGCCTCCCCCTGCGAGCAGGACGGAGGTGGGCGAGGACACGGGGATCACCGGTTTCTGCGACGTTGCGGGACGGAGCGGACGCGCGACGGCAGCACGGACAGCGACCGGCGCACGAGGCTCGGGCGGGCGTCGAGCAGGGCCTTGCAGCCGGGCTCGTTGCGCGCGAAGGAGAGCAGGATGCCCAGGGCGACCAGGGTCGTGACCAGCGACGACCCTCCGGCCGAGACGAGCGGCAGCGGGACACCGATCACGGGGAAGAGACCGATGACCGCACCGATGTTGATGATGGCCTGGCCGAGCAGCCACGCCATGATGCCGAAGCCCGCGATGCGCACGAAGCGGTCCTGCGTGCGGGTGACGAGGCGAAAGCAGGCCCAGGCGAGGATGCCGAAGAGGAGCAGGATCAGGAGGGTCCCGGGCAGCCCGAGCTCCTCGCCGATGATCGCGAAGATGAAGTCGTTGTGCGCCTCGGAGAGCCACTCCCACTTCTCCTTCGAGGCACCGAGCCCCACCCCCCACCAGCCACCGTCGGCCAGCGCGTAGAGGCCGTGCACCGACTGGCCGCACCAGCCGTCCGGATCGGCGTTGCAGGCGGGGCTGAGCCAGTTGGCGATGCGGCTCGTGCGGTTGCTGCTGCCGGTCACCATGAGGGCGACGCCGAGGACGGCGAACCCTCCGGCGATGCCGAACACCCGCTTCGGCGCGCCGGCGACGAGAAGGACCGCGGCGACGATGACGAGCACGACCATCGCCGTGCCGAGGTCGTGCCCTGCGAGGATCAGGCCGATGACGACAGTCGCGATGGGGACGAGGTAGGGCAGCGCGACGTGCAGCATGCTCGCCATGCGCGTGGACTTGTTGGCGAAGATCACGGCGCCGACGAGCACGAGCCCCACCTTGGCGAACTCGGCCGGCTGGAACTGGACCGGCCCGATCGCGAGCCAGTTGCGGTTGCCGTTGACGCTCCTGCCGAAGGGGATCACGGCCGCGAGCAGCAGCACGGACACGACCATGGTCGGGAAGGCGAGACGCTTCCACGACGCCACCGCGACGCGGCTTGCGATGCCGGCAGCGACGGCGCCGACGACCGCGAAGAGCAGCTGGCGCAGGAAGATGGTGTAGGACGCCTCGTCGGCGAGCAGCTGCTCGACGCTGGAGGCCGAGAAGACCATGATCAGCCCGAAGACGACGAGCGTCGAGGTGGCGCCGAGGATCAGGTAGTAGGTCGTCAGCGGCGACTCGAGCTTGCCGATGACGGGCAGCGACCGGTGCCCGGACGCCGCATCGGCCGTGCCCTTGGTGCCGGCGGCGCCTGCCTTGCCGCCGTCAGCGGTGGTCGTGCTCACTCCAGCCCTCCGTGCGCCTCCCGGTGCCGCCGGACCGCCTCCTCGAAGGCGTCGCCCCGGGCCCCGTAGTTGGTGAACATGTCCATGGAGGCGGCCGCGGGCGCGAGCAGCACGACATCGCCCGGCTGGGCCAGGCGGGCGGCCTCGCTGACGACGCGGTCCATGACTCCAGTGTCGGTCTCGGGCAGGTCGACGACCGGGACATCGGGGGCGTGTCGGGAAAGGGCCTGCGCGATCTGGTCACGGTCGGCGCCGAGGAGCACGACGCCTCGCAGCCGCGAGGCCATCTCCTCCACGAGGCCGTCGACGTCCGCGCCCTTGAGCAGGCCGCCCGCGACCCAGACGACCGAGTCGAAGGAGCGGATCGCCGCTGCTGCCGCGTGAGGGTTGGTCGCCTTGGAGTCGTTGACGAACCGGACGCCCTTGACGGTCGCGATCTCGGCGATGCGATGCCGATCGGGACGGAACGCCCGCAGACCGTCGCGGACCGCGAGGGGACCGACGCCGTAGGCCCGGGCCAGCGCCGCGGCCGCCAGGGCGTTCGCGACGTAGTGCGGAGCGACCGAGGGCGCGTCGCCCTGCAGGTCGGCAATGGTGCACAGCTCGGCGGCGGAGCGCTGGCGCTGCTCCACGAAGGCGCGGTCGGCCAGGACGTCCTCGACGACGCCGACCATGGACGGCGCAGGGATGCCGGTGGTAAAGCCGATGGCGCGACAGCCCTCCACGACGTTGGCCTCCATGACCAGCTGCTCGGTCTGGAGGTCGGCGACGTTGTAGATGCACGCCAGGTGGGTGTTCTCGTAGATCTTGCCCTTGGCCCGGAGGTACTCGGCGTAGCTGCCGTGCCAGTCGAGGTGGTCTGGAGCGACGTTGAGCACGGCCGACGCGACGGCGGACACCGACCGCTGCCAGTGCAGCTGGAAGCTGGACAGCTCGACCGCGAGGACGTCGTAGGGCTCGGGATGCAGCACGGCCTCGAGCAGCGGCGTGCCGACGTTGCCGGCCGACGTGGCCCGCAGGCCGGCGTGGCGAAGGATCGAGGCGAGCATGTTGACGGTGGTCGTCTTGCCGTTCGTGCCCGTCACGGTGAGCCAGGGGGCGGCGCCCTCCTTCGCGCGCATCCGCCACGCGAGCTCCACCTCACCCCAGACGGGTATGCCGGCGGTCGCCGCCGCGAGCATCAGGGGGTCGTGCGGCGGGACCCCCGGCGAGGTGACGACCAGCTCGGTGCCGGCGGGCGGCTCCGAGACGTGCTCCGGGCCGAGGCGCACGTCGACGTCGAGGATCTCGAGGATCGTGGCGCGCTCGCGGATCGCGTCGGTCTCGTCACGGGAGACGGCCGTGACCCGTGCCCCGCGGTCGGCGAGCGCGTCAGCGGCTGCGAAGCCGGACACCCCGAGGCCGACGACGAGCACGTTGATGCCCGACCAGTCGGCGTCGCGGTGGGTCAACCCTTCCCGCGGCTCGTAGAGCGGGTCGTAGCTCACTGGGACCCCACCACCCACTCAGCGTAGAAGACACCGAGGCCGAAGGCGGCGAAGAGTCCAGCGATGATCCAGAACCGGACGACGACGGTCACCTCGTTCCATCCGACCATCTCGAAGTGGTGGTGGAGCGGTGCCATTCTCAGCACCCGTTTACCGGTGGTCTTGAAGGAGGCCACCTGGGCGACGACCGACAGTGTCTCGAGGACGAACATGCCACCGAGGATGATGAGCAGCATCTCCGTGTGGGTCGTGATGGCAAGACCGGCGAGGGCGCCGCCGAGGGCCAGCGAGCCGGTGTCGCCCATGAAGATCTTCGCGGGGGTGGCGTTCCACCAGAGGAACCCGAAGCAGGCGCCCATGCCGGCGGCGGCGACGAGGGCGAGGTCGTGCGAGTCGCGCACCTCGTAGCACTTGATGCCGGGGTTGGTCTGGCAGTTCTGGTTGTAGGTCCAGATGCTGATCAGCACGTAGGCGCCGAAGACCATCGTCGAGACGCCGGTGGCCAGGCCGTCGAGGCCGTCGGTGAGGTTCACGCCGTTGGACGCGCCGGCGATCATGACGTTGGCGAAGATGACGAAGAGGATGACCCCGACGACGGTGCTCCCGCCGAGGGCGAGGCTGATGTTGGTGTCCCGCACGAACGAGACGAGCAGCGAGGCGGGCGTGCGGTACTGCTCGTTGGGGAACTGCAGGGCCAGGCCGGCGAAGGTGATGCCGACGAGGGCCTGCCCCAGCAGCTTCTGCTTCGAGCGCAGGCCGAGGCTGCGCTGCTTGCTGATCTTGATGAAGTCGTCGAGGAACCCGACGAAGCCGAGTCCTGCGGCGAGGAAGAGCACGAGCAGCCCGCTCGCCGTCGGCGGGTTGAGCGTCAGCAGGTGGGCGAGGAAGTACGAGCCGACCATCGCCGCCAGGATGACCGCGCCACCCATGGTCGGCGTGCCGCGCTTCGTGTGGTGCGAGGTCGGCCCGTCGTCGCGGATGAACTGGCCGTAGCCGCGCTTGACGAGGAACTTGATGAACAGGGGGGTGCCGAACAGCGAGATGAGCAGCGAGATCGAGGCCGCGAGCAGGACACCCTTCACCGGCGGGCCGCCTCTCCCGAGGTGGGCGGGACCGGTGTGTTGGTGTCGGTGCCACCCTCGCGGGCGAGCCGGTCACCGAGCCAGCGCAGGCCGCTGTCGCGGCTGGACTTGAGCAGCACCACGTCGCCCGGGCGCACGCGAGCGGTGAGCAGCTCGTGCGCGGCGTCGGGGTCGCGCACCCACTCCGAGCCCTCGACCGCGTCGGCGATCGGTCGCGCGCCCTCGCCGACGGCCACGACGTGGTCGAACCCCAGCGACGCGGCATACGCCCCGACGCCGGCGTGCTCGGTGTCGCTCTCGAGGCCGAGCTCGAGCATGCCGCCGAGCACGGCCCACCGCTCCCCCGTCACGTGCATCGCGGCAACGGCGTCGAGGGCGGCCCGCATCGACTCCGGGTTGGCGTTGTAGGCGTCGTTGACGACGACGACCCCGTCGGGCCGGTCGGTGATCTCCATCCGCCAGCGGCTCACGGCCTCAGCGGCGGTGAGGCCGGCCACGACCTGGTCGAGCGACAGCCCGAGCTCGAGGGCGGCCGCGGCGACGGCGAGGGAGTTGCCCACGTGGTGGGCGCCGCTCTGGCGCAAGGAGACCGGCTCGCTGCCTTGCGGACAGACGAGGGTGTATGCGGCCCTGCCGCGCTCGTCGAGCGTGACGTCCTCCGCGCGGACGTCCGCCTCGGGCGCGAGCCCGAAGAGCTGCACCCGGGACGCGAGGCCGGCCGCCATGCCCGCGACGGTCGCGTCGTCGGCGTTGAGGACTGACAGGCCCTCGGCCGGGACCGCGAGCGGCAGCTCGGCCTTGGCGCGCGCGATGTTCTCGCGTGAGCCGAACTCGCCGACGTGGGCACTGCCGACGTTGAGGACGATGGCGACCTGCGGCGGCGCGATCCGCGTGAGGTAGGCGATGTGGCCGATCCCCCGGGCACCCATCTCGGCGACGAGGAAGCGCGTGGTGGGGGTGACGCGGCACACCGTCAGCGGCACGCCCACCTCGCCGTTGAGCGAGTTGGCGGGTGCGACCGTCTCGGCGACGGACGACAGCACCGAGGCCAGCAGGTCCTTGACGCTCGTCTTGCCCGACGAGCCGGTGATGCCGATGACCCGCAGCTCGGGGGCGCGGTCGACGACGGCGCGCGCGAGCTGCCCGAAGGCGGTCTGGACGTCGTCGACGACGACGCACGGCAGGTCGGCGACGACGCGGGAGGTGAGGGCGGCGACGGCGCCCGCTGCCGCGGCAGCGGCGACGAAGTCGTGACCGTCGGCCGTCTCGCCGATGCGCGCGACGTAGAGGCCGCCCGGCCCGCACTCCCGCGAGTCGGTGCTCACGGCGCCGTCGACCAGGACGCCGTCGGGATCGGCGGTGCCGTGGACCTGCCCGCCCGTCACGTCGCGGAGCTCGCTCAGGGACATGGCGATCATGCCGTCACCCCCGACGAGGTGGCGGCTGCGAGGGCGGCGCGCACGGCGTCGCGGTCGTCGAACGGGTGCTTCACTCCGTGGATCTCCTGACCCTTCTCGTGTCCCTTGCCGAGCACCACGACGGTGTCGACAGGGCGGTCCTCCCCCGTGGCGACCACCGCGAGTGCGATGGCTTCGGTGATGGCGCTCGAACGGGTGCCACCGTCGATGATCTCGCTCGCGCCGGCTCCGGAGCGGACCGCATCCCGGGCCCCCGCGATGACGACGGCGCGGATCTCGGCGGGGTCCTCGGAGCGCGGGTTGTCGTCGGTGACCACCACGACGTCCGCCCGACGAGCGGCAGCGGCCCCCATGGCGGGTCGCTTGCCGCGATCGCGGTCGCCGCCGGCGCCGAGCACCGCGATGAGCCGTCCGGGGGTCGAGTCCCGCAGGGCGGCGAGGGCGGCGTCGACGGCGTCCGGCGTGTGGGCGAAGTCGACGACGCAGCGGGGGCCGTCCGGCCCGCCCGGCGCGACGACCTCCATGCGCCCGGGCACGTCGGGGGCCACCGACATCGCGGCCTCCACCTCCCGCGGGTCGAGGCCGAGGCGCAGCAGCGCGAGGGCGGCGAGTGCCGTGTTGGCGATGTTGAAGTGACCGGGCAGGTGCGAGACCAGGGTCAGGGACAGGCCGGTCGAGCGCTCGCGCAGCATGAAGGAGTCGGCGCCCGACTCGACCAACCAGTCGGCGCCGGGGCCAGCCTCAGCGCCCGCCTCAGGGCCGGCGACGGCGGTCGTGGCCAGCGTGGTCGTCGGCACGGTCGCCTCCGCGGCGAGGCGCCGGCCCCAGGCGTCGTCGACGCACACGACGCCGGCCCGGGCCCGCTGCGGGGTGAACAGGGACGCCTTGGCCTCGAAGTAGTCGTCCATGGACGCGTGGAAGTCCAGGTGGTCCTGGGAGAGGTTGGTGAAGAGGGCGACGTCGTAGACGACGCCGTCGACGCGGTGCAGCGCCAGGGCGTGGCTCGAGACCTCCATGACGCACGCGTCGAGGCCGCGCTCGTGCATGACGCCCAGGAGGGCGTGCAGGTCGGTGGCCTCGGGGGTGGTGCGCACAGATTCGACGCGCTCCTCGCCGATGCGGGTCTCCACGGTGCCGATGAGGCCGGTGCGCTGGCCGTGGGCCCGCAGCGCCGACTCCACGAGGTAGGCCGTGGTCGTCTTGCCGTTGGTCCCCGTGATGCCGAGCATGGTGAGGGCCTCGGACGGGTGCCCGTAGATCTCGGCCGCCACGTCGCCGAGAAGACCGCGCGGGTCGTCGGCCACGATGACGGGCACGCCGGTGCCTGCCGCGGCGGCGCGGGGACCGGTCAGCTGTGCGAGGCCGGCCGCGTCGGTCAGCACGGCGGCGGCCCCGGCGGACACCGCGTCGTCGACGAAGCGTGCGCCGTGGAGGTTGAAGCCCGGGAGGGCCGCATACAGGTCACCGGGCAGCACGGCCCGGCTGTCGAGCGTCACGCCCGTGACGCGGACGTCGGGCACGCCGCCGGCGTCGCCGGTGCCCGGCGACGTGCCGGGCGCTGCAGCGAGCGCAATCCTGCCGGCCCCGATCCGGGTCCTCAGGTCGCGAAGGAGCACGCCCGACGTGGTGGGGCGGAGGGGGGAAGGTGACACGTCATGCCAACTTACAGGCCATCCCCCTTCGCCCGCGCATTGCTGATGACCTCCGGGTCGTCGGGCGACAGGGGCTTGTCGGCCCACACGTGGTAGTCGAGCGTGGACTTCGGGCTGGGCGGTGCGCCGGTGCGCTCGAGCAGGTAGGACATCACCTGGTTGAAGACCGGACCGGCCAGGGCGCCGCCGAACATGCCGGCGCTCGGCTTCTGGATGAAGACGGCGACGACGTACTTCGGGGCCTCGGCCGGTGCGAAGCCGATGAAGGAGGCGGTGAAGCCGTTGTAGCGCTTCAGCTTGTCGTCGTAGCGATCGGCGGTGCCGGTCTTGCCGGCCACGCGGTAGCCCTTGATCCGGGCCGCGCTGGCGGTGCCGTTCTCGCCGGTGACCTCCTCCATCATGCGCGAGAGCTTGACAGCCGTGTCCTCGGTGACGACCCGGCTCGACGTCGTGGGCGCGGACGGGATGAAGGTCCCGCTCTCGTTGACGGTGCCTTCGACGAGCGACGGCGGTACGCGTACGCCCTTGTTGGCGATGGCCTGGAACACGCCGGCCTGCTGGATCGCGGTCACGGCATACCCCTGGCCGAAGAGGATCGTGTAGCGGCGCGTCGACACCCAGTCCTTGGCCCCGGCCAGCAGGCCGGCGGACTCGCCGGGGAAGCCGACCGGCGTCTTGGAGCCGATGCCGAACTTGCGGTAGTACGCCTCCATGACGGCGGGTGACACCCGTTCGCCGATCATCATGGTGCCCATGTTGGAGGACTTGGCGAGCACCCCGGTGGCCGTCATGTTCTCGACACCGTGCGGCTCGTTGTCCTTGAACGACGTGCCGGCGCGCGGCAGCCGCGGGGGCACGATGACACCCGTGTCGGGCGTGATGACGCCCTGCTCGAGGGCTGCGGCCATCGTCATCAGCTTGCCGGTCGAGCCGGGCTCGAAGGCGTCGTTGAAGGCGTAGTTGCCGAGCGAAGCCGCCTTCGCCTCCTTGAGGTCGTTCGGGTCGAACGTCGGGTAGCTCGCGGCGGCGCGCACCTTGCCGGTGGCGACCTCGAGGACGACGGCGGTCCCCGACTCGGCCCCGACGGCGGTCACCTGCTTGGCGAGGGCGTTCTGGGCGTACCACTGCAGATCGGCGTCGATCGTGAGCCGCACGTCGCGGCCGTTGGCGACGGGGGTGTCGACGCGCTGGGAGCCGGGGATGATGTAGCCGTCCCTGGCGCGCTCCGCCACGCTCACACCCGGGGTGCCGCGCAGCTCCTTGTCGAGCATCTGCTCGATCCCGCCGCCGGCGCTCTGGTCGTCCGGGCGCACGAAGCCGACGAGCTGGCCCAGGGCCATCGAGGTGGGGTAGATGCGCTGGGCCGTGCGCTCCCCCGTGATGCCGGGGACGCCCAGCGACCGGATCTCGCGGTAGATCGCCGGGTTGACCTCCTTCTTGACGACGACGTAGCGGGTGCCCGAGCGGGTGAACAGCTTGGTCAGCTGCGACGGGGTCATCTGCAGGAGCGGCGCGAGGTCGGCCGCTGCGCGCGTGACGCCGACCTTCTCCCGCTTGCCGTCGACCCGCACGGTGTACTCCGGGATGATCGTCGGGTCGGCGGCGATGGTGAAGCGCTCCACCGAGTCGGCGAGCACCTGGCCGTTCGTGTCGAGGATCTGCCCACGCATGGCAGGCGTCGTGGTCTTGACCGTCCGCTTGAAGAGGGCCGCCTCCTGCGTGGCCGACGCGTCGAAGGCCTGGATGCGCAGCAGCTGCCCGGCAAAGATCGTGAAGACGAACAGGATGGCGACGAAGATGACCCGCGCGCGGCGGCGCGGGTTGGCGCGGGAGATCTTGAGGGGTCGGCGAGGGCCACGGGGCCGTCGGGGCCCACGAGGTCCGCGCGGCGCGAGGGGTCCGCGGGCCGCGCGAGCGCCCTGCTGGCCCCGAGGGGCACGCGGTGCGACGGGGCTCTGCGGCGTCGCGCTCTTCCGGGCCGCGCCGGTCGACGCCGGCCCGCGGCCCCGGCTCGTCGGGGCTTGGCGCGGCGTGCGTTCGGCTGCACCACGGGCCTGCGGGCGGGCGGCGCCGGTGCGCGTGGTCGAGCCCGCCGTCGCACCGGTTGTCGACCCCGGCTTGCGCGTGGCCCCCTGCCGAGCGCGGGTGGCGCCGGACGGGTCGCGGCGGGCACCAGCTGCGGGCGCAGCACCGCGACCGGTCCGTGATGGATCGGTCCCTCGGGTCTGCGTCACAGGATCACCTCGCCGTCGTGTGCTGGGCCTGCCCCGACTGCCCGCGTTGGGCCGACGCGGCCGCACCCGTGGCCCGGCCGGTCGACGCACCGGGCGTCGTGCCAAGTGTGGGCGCTCCGCGGTCCGCGGGCTTGGCACCGGGGGTCGTCGGCGTGGCGGCCCGCGAGGAGGAGGCCGCCGCGCCCGCCTTGGTGCCGGACGCGAGGATCTTCCGGACCTCGTCCGTGACGGCGGGCGGCGTCGGGCTGGTGACGACCGGGAAGGCGTTGTTCTTCGTCGCCGGCTCGGGCTCTCCGGAGACCGTGCCCTTGGACAGGTCGATGTAGCCGCGGGTGTTCATCCGCACCATCCCGATCTCAGCTGCGCTGCGCGCCAGGGCCCCGGTCGCGGAGGCGCGGTCGATCTCCTCCTGCAGGTTGGCGGAGGTGTCGCTGAGGCGAGCCGACTCGCGCTGGAGGTCCCCCAGAACGAGCGATCCCTGCGCCAGGGCGGTGTTGAGCAGGAGCAGCGCCACGAGCCCGGTCGTCAACAGGCCGATGCAGATGGTCGCGAAGGTGCCGTTGCCGGTGTGCGTGATGCTGCTGGGGATGACCCGCAGGGGCGTCGGGG
>NZ_JBYTCI010000025.1:0-61899 GCF_058790095.1 Terrabacter sp. FW104-15G4B
AGTGGGCACTTCCCCACCCACCTGGGACGTTTGAGACCGCCCCACCCCGGCTCCCGTCACGTCGAGTGGGCCGTTTCCCACCAGTGTTTGTCCCCATCCCTTCCGTCCTTACCTCGTCCGTCCACAGGCTCGCGAACGTGGCCCCGCTGGACTGCCGGAGCCAGCCCTCAACAGCCCGGTCCGCGATCCGGCAGGGCATCTCCTGGGGATCGCCGACATGCTCTGGGAGGAAGAAGCTGTCGCTGGCGAGTACCAGGGCGAGGAGTTCCACGACGGCGAGGAGGAGCGTGCCCGTGACGCGGCCCGGGCGACGTCGGTTCGAGCGTCGCGGTGGTGTGCCGGTGGAGGAGATCTGGAAGGGCGACATGGCGGATTCGGGGGCTCGTGAGGACTGCGTCATGCGGTTCGCGGAGGCGCTGAAGATCCCGAGGTCGCGGCTCGACCTGAGCAGGGCGAGTCCGCGCTTCTTCTCCACGCACGCCATGGATCTTGCCCTCCAGCGCGAGATGCAGCGGGGCGCACGCCGCTGGGACTGACTCGTGGCTCGGCGACTCGGACTTGACGCAGCGGGATACGGCGAGGAAGCCGCTTGCGACGAACGTGCCTGTAACGTTCTGGGTCGCGATTCCCTTCGTCTACCGAGCCCGTTCGCCGAGCCACGTCGACCAAGCTGTCACAGCGTCCTTGGTGTTTCACGCCGGGTGAAACTGCCCACTCGACTTGGGAGGGCGGCCGGGCTTGGGCGGGAACGGGAAAGGGCCCACTCGACGGGGGGAAGTGCCCACTCGACGAGGGGAGGGGTCAGGTGGAGTCGCGGATGACGAGGTGCGTGTCGAGGGTGGTGACGCGGGGCGGCGACTCGCCGGCGAGCAGCCGCAGCAGGGTGTCGGCCATGACGACCCCCATCTCCTGGGCCGGCTGGGCGACGGTGGTCAGCCCCACCTTGCCGCGCGTCGCGTACTCGCTGTCGTCGAAGCCGACGATCGCCACGTCGTCGGGCACGCGCAGCCCGCGCTCCTCGAGGGCGAGCAGCGCACCACTGGCCATGAGGTCGCTGGCGACGAAGATCGCGTCGACGTCGGGAGACGTGTCGACGAGGGACAGTGCCGCCCGGATGCCGCCGGCCTCGGTGAAGTCGCCGTGCGCGACGCGGTGGTCCGGCAGGCCGGCCGCCTGCAGGGCGTCGTGCCACCCCTGCTCGCGGTCGACGGAGGCGGGCATGTCGGCCGGTCCGGTGATCGTCGCGATCGCCCGGCGGCCGCGGTCGATGAGGTGCTGGGTGGCGGTCTGGCCACCGATCCGGTTGTCGACGTCGATGTAGTAGTCGCTCTCCGTGGCGGTCTCGCCGATCGGCCGCCCACCGAAGACCACGGGCAGCGACCGGCTGAGCGAGGTGAGGAAGTGGTCGCCCGAGTGGTGGGACACGACGATGGCGCCGTCGACGTTGCCGCCGAGCAGGTATCGCCTCGTCTTCTCCGACGGTGAGCTCGGGTGCGTCAGCTGCAGGTTGAGCACGTAGTCGCTGTCGTCGAGCCGGTCGCTGATGCCCTGCACGACGTCGGCGAAGTAGGGGTCGCCGAAAAAGCGGTGGGTGTCCTCGGGCACGACGAGGGCGATCGACATCGTGGCCCGCGCGACGAGCGACCGGGCGGCCCGGTTGGGCACGTAGTTCAGCTCGGCGATGGCCTTCTCGACCACGGCGAGCACGTCGGGGCTGACGCGGGGTGAGCCGTTGATGACGCGGGAGACCGTGGCACGGGACACTCCGGCCACCCGGGCGACCTCCTCGAGGGTGGGTCGACCAGCGTGGGTGGCCAGCGGCCCGTCGCTCATGAGTGGAATTCTCCCGCTGTTTCGTCGCCGCGGCCGGTCATGCCCAGATCGGCCTGCGGGGCAGGGAGCTGGCGCGTGGCGATGATGCGGGCGTAGTCGAGGGCGCTCGCCTTGGGGGTGCGCACCTGGGTCTCGTAGTCGACTCGGACGATACCGAAGCGCTTGGCGTAGCCCCAGGCCCACTCGAAGTTGTCGAGCAGCGACCAGTAGAAGTAGCCGCGCACGGGCACCCCCGCGCCGATCGCGTCGAGGACCGCACCGAGGTGGGCGCGGACGTATGCCGTCCGGTCGCGGTCGTCGACGAAGCCGTCCTCGTCGGCCACGTCGTCGAAGGCGGCACCGTTCTCGGTGACGTGCAGGTCGACCCCGGCGGGTCCGGCATACTCCCGCTGGAGGCGGACGAGCAGCCGAGTCAGGCCGTCCGGCTGCACCGGCCACCCCATCGAGGTCGTGGGAAGCCCGCTGGGGTGGGTGTGCACGCCGTCGGCTGCCGGGAAGGGGGAGCGGGTCGGGCGGCCGGTGGCCGGCACCGAGGCCGGCGCGGTCGCAGCGGGTGCCGGACGAGCGCTGACCAGGGAGCCGTTGTAGTAGTTGACGCCGAGCACGTCGATCGGGCTCGAGATGACCTCGAGGTCACCGTCCCGGATGTGGTCCTCGAGCCCCAGACCGCGCACGTCCTCGAGCAGGTCGGGCGGGTAGGCGCCGCGGAAGATCGGGTCGAGGAAGATGCGGTTCATCTGCGCGTCGATGCGGCGGGCGGCGTCGCGGTCACCGGCATCGCCGGGATCCACGGGGTCGGCGACGGTGAAGTTCAGCGTGAGTCCCAGTCGCAGGGCGGCATCGCGTTGGCGCAGCGCATGGACGGTCTGCCCGTGTGCGAGCAGCAGGTGGTGTGCGGCGGCGAGGCCGTCGGCGGGCGAGGTGCCCCCTGGGGCGTGCTCGCCCCCGGTGTAGCCGAGGAACGAGGAGCACCACGGCTCGTTGAGCGTCGTCCAGGTGTGGACTCGGTCGCCGAGCCGGTCGTGGACGGCGAGGCCGTAGTCGACGAAGCGGTCAGACGTGTCGCGCACCGTCCAACCGCCGCGGTCCTCGAGGGCTTGCGGCAGGTCCCAGTGGTAGAGCGTCAGCCACGGCGCGATGCCGGACTCCAAGAGGGAGTCGACGAGCCGCTCGTAGAAGTCAAGGCCCTTGGCGTTGACTGGCCCGCCGTCGGGGCACACGCGCGCCCACGAGGTCGAGAAGCGGTAGGACTGCATCCCGAGCGACTTCATCAGGGCCACGTCGGCGGCATACCGGTGGTAGTGCTCGCAGGCCACGTCCCCCGTGTCGCCATCGACGACGGCCCCGGGGGTGTGCGCGAAGGTGTCCCAGATGGAGTCGGTGCGGCCGTCCTCGTGGGAGGCGCCCTCGATCTGGTAGGCAGCCGTCGCCACGCCGAAAATGAAGTCCGGCGGGAGTGGGCGGGCTTGTGCCAGAGCGAGATCGGCCGCCGACACGAGCGGGGGCTGGTGGCTGTGCGTCGGGGAGGTCATCCCTTGACTGCTCCTTGCATGATGCCGGAGACGAGCTGCTTCCCGGCGAAGACGAACAGGACGATGAGGGGCAGTGCCATGAGGACGACCCCGTTGAGCACGAGCGAGTAGTCGACGAAGTACGCCGCCTGCAGCTGCTGCAGGGCGACGGGCAGGGTCGGGTTGCCCGGGTCGAGGATGATGAACGGCCAGAAGAAGTTGGTCCACGTCGCGATGAAGGTGAACAGGCCGAGCATCGCCGCACCGGGGCGCGCGGCAGGCAGGGCGACGGACCAGAAGGTCCGAAGCGTGGAGGCGCCGTCGACGTGCGAGGCCTCGATGAGCTCGTCGGGCAGCGCCTCCGCGAGGTACTGCGTCATCCAGAAGACGCCGAACGCGCTGACGGCGCTGGGCAGGATGACGGCCCAGAGGCTGCCGATCCAGCCGAGCTTGCTCATCACGATGAAGAGCGGCACGATCCCGAGCTGCGTCGGCACGGCCATGGTCGCGATGACGAAGACGAGCAGCCCGTTCCGGCCCCGGAAGCGCAGCTTGGCGAAGGCGAACCCGGCCATGGCCGAGAAGAGCACGACAAGCAGCGCGACGGTCGAGCTGACGAAGATGCTGTTGCCCAGCGCCTTCCAGAACGGGATGGTCGTGACGACCGTGCCGGCGTTCTGCAGGAAGTGCCCGCCGGGGATGAGCGAGTACGGGTCCTGCACGATGGCGGCCGAGTCCTTGCTGCCGATGACGTAGGACCACCACAGCGGGAACGCCGAGGCGAGCAGGACGACGACGAGGACGACGTATGCCGTGGGGCTGGCCTGGGTGCGGCGCACCAGCCTGGTGCGGCGGCGCAGGGTCGGGGTGCTCATCGCTGTCCCTTCGAGGCGATCCGGCGGGTGACGAGGAAGTTGACGATCGCGAAGACGATGACGATGAGGAAGAGCATCCAGGCGACGGCGGCGGCCCGGCCGAAGTTCTTCTGCGTCCAGCCGAGCTGGTAGAGGTAGAGCGTCAGCGTCTGCCACTGGCGGTCGGCGCCACCGAGGCCGTACTGGTCGTACATCCGCGGCTCGTCGAAGATCTGCAGGCCGCCGATCGTCGAGGTGATGACGACGAAGATGATCGTTGCGCGCAGCTGCGGGACGGTGATCGAGAAGAAGGTGCGGACGCGGCCGGCTCCGTCGATCATCGCGGCCTCGTAGTAGTCACGCGGGATCGCCTGCATCGCGGCGAGGAAGATCAGGGCGTTGTAGCCGGTCCACCGGAAGTTGACCATCGTCGCGATCGCGACGTGGCTGGGCAGGACCTCCTTGTGCCACTGGACCGGGTCGACGCCGACGAGGCCGAGCAGGTGGTTGACGAGCCCGAACTTGTCGCCGAAGAGGTCACTGAAGATGAGGGCGACGGCGACCGGCGCGACCACGTAGGGCAGCAGCACGCCCATCCGCCAGAAGGTCCGGGCCCGCAGGCCGCTGTCCAGGGCCGCTGCGATGAGCAGGGCGGCGATGACCTGCGGGACGCTCGAGAGCAGGAAGATGCTGACGGTGTTCTTCAGGGCGTTCCAGAAGTACGGCTGCGCGAGGACGTCGGTGTAGTTCTTGAGGCCGACGAAGCTGCCCTGGCCGCCGATGAGGCTCCACTTGTGGAGGGAGACCCACGCCGTGTAGAGCAGCGGGAAGAGCCCGACGACGCCGAACAGGATGAAGAACGGCGAGACGTAGGCGTACGGCGCGCCCTTCTCGTCGAGCCTGGTCAGACGCCGGCGCCAGCTCGAGCGCGGCTGTCGCGGCGAGCGCTGCACGAAGGCCGGCGACTCGATGGGGCGGCGGGGGGCGTGCGTGCTCGTGGCGGACGGCATACCCGGTGTGGGAGGGCTGGTGTCCGGGGGCTGCTCGGGGGACTGGACGGTCACGGTGAGTTCCGCTCGTCGGGCGGGTGGCCCGGAGCCGGTGAGAGGTCACCGGGCCACCCGCGGGTCGGAAGGGTCAGCCGAGGGCCTTGACGTCATTGACCCACGTGTCCCAGGACTCCTGCGGCGAGGTGCCCTGCTCGACGCGGGTCAGCGCCTGCTGCATCGCGTCGTTGATCGCGAAGTAGTGCGTGCCCTTGTACGGCGTCATCGTGACGGCCTTGGCCCGGTCGGCGAAGATCTCGCCGGTCGGTGCGTTGTTGAACGAGGCGACCTTGAAGGAGAGCAGGTCCGGGCTCTCGAGCGCCTGCTTCTGGCTCGGGAACGCGCCGACCTTCTTGAAGGCCTTGACCTGCTGCTCCGGTGCGGTCAGCCAAGCAGCGAGCTCCTGGGCCTCCTTGGGGTGGGCGCTCTGCTTGGGGACCGTCAGGTAGCTGCCGCCCCAGTTGCCGCCGCCACCGGGGAAGGTGTTGGCGACGTCCCAGCCCTTGACGCCCTTGGCGTTGCCCTCGATGACCCCGACCATCCATCCCGGGCAGAGCATCGTCGCGAAGCCGTCCTTCTGGAAGCTCGCGGTCCAGTCGTCGCCCCACTGCTGGAGCTTGCCCGAGAGGCCGTCGGTCATGCCGGCCGCGATGACCTGGTCGTAGACCTTCTTGACGGCCGGGTTGTCCGTGGCGGTGATGCTGTCGTCGGTGGGGTTCTCGTAGGCGGCGTCGAGCTGGTTCACCATGCCCTGGTAGGTCGCGCCGAGGCTGTCGAAGAAGGGGACCTTCGACTTCGCCTTGAACTGCTTGCCGGCGGCGAAGTAGCTCTCCCAGGTGGTGCCGAACAGCTTCGCGACCGACTCGCGGTCGCTGGGCAGGCCGGCGGCCTTGAAGAGGTCGCCGCGGTAGCAGATGGCCTCGGGGCCGGAGTCGGTGCCGTAGCCGATGAGGTGGCCCTCGGTGTCCGTGGCGGCCTTGGCCTTCCAGTCGAGCCAGCGGCCCTGGACGTCCGCGGAGTTCAGGTCGGTGAACTTGTCGGAGTACTGGAGCATCTCCGGCAGCCAGTCGACCTCGACGGCCTCGACGTCGGCCATGCCGCTGCCGGCCGACAGGCGGGTGAAGAAGTTGTCGCGGGCCTCGTTGGAGGTCGCGGCCTTCTTGTGGGTGACCTTGATGTTGGGGTGCGACTTCTCGAACTCCGGGATGAGCTCCTCGTAGCCGAACTGGTTGAAGGTGGCGAGGGTCAGGGTGACGGGCGCCCCACCTCCGCCGGTGCTCCCGGCCGCCTGCGTGGCGGGGCTGTCGCCGGCCGAGGACGAGCTGCAGGCCGAGAAGGCCATCAGTCCGACGGCGAGGGTGGCGAGGACGGCATGGCGTGAGCGCACGGACGGTGCACCGATCCGGGTGGAACGGGATGTCATGGAGAGCTCCTTTGGTCTCAACCCCAGTGTGGGTGTGGGAGCGCTCTCCATGCGTGTAACGCGACTGTGAGAGCGCTCTCACGAGCAGGATGGCGGCCGGTCCGGGGATTGGTCAAGGGCCGTGACCAATCCGTGACCTTGGCAGCGGCTACCGTGGAAGCGGCAGGCACGGCTCAGTCCCCGATACCGGCGGAGGCTCCTCATGACCGTCTACGACCTCGTGGCGATCGGCCGAGTGGGCGTCGACCTGTACCCGCTCGAGTACGGCGTCACGCTGGACGAGGCCCGCACCTTCGAGAAGTTCCTCGGTGGCACGGCGGCGAACGTGACCGTCGCGGCCGCACGCCACGGCCGGCGCGCGGCCCTGGTCAGTGCCACGGCCGACGACGCCTTCGGACGATTCGTGCACCGGGAGCTGCTCCAGCTCGGCGTCGACGACGCTCACGTGCAGACGATCACATCCGGGGCGCCGACGCCCGTCACCTTCTGCGAGGTCTTCCCGCCCGACTACTTCCCGATCTGGTTCTACCGTTACCCGACGGCGCCGGACCTCATGCTCACCGCGGAATCCCTTCCGTTGCAGGCCATCCGGGAGGCACGCGTCTACTGGGCAACGCTGACGGGCCTCAGCCAGGAGCCGAGCCGCGCAGCCCACCTGGCGGCTTGGCAGGAGCGGGGTCGCGCACCCCTGACCATCCTCGACCTCGACTACCGGCCGGAGTTCTGGGCCGACGACGCCGAGGCTCGCGCCGAGGCCCGCGAGGCGCTGCGGCACGCCACCGTGGCCGTCGGCACCCTCGAGGAGTGCGAGGTCGTGACGGGAGAGTCCGACCCGCTCCGCGCGGCTCAGGCCCTTCTCGAGACCGGGGTGGCGCTTGCCGTCGTCAAGCAGGGTCCGCGTGGCGTGCTGGGGATGACCGCGAGCGAGCAGGTCGCCGTCGACGCCTTTCCCGTGACCGTCGTCAACGCCCTCGGTGCCGGTGACGCCGTCGGCGGAGCGCTCGTGCATGCCCTGCTCGAGGGCTGGGATCTCGAGCGCACGCTCCACTTCGCCGCCGTCGCTGGCGCTCTCGTCGCCAGCCGGCTCGAGTGCGCGACGGCGATGCCGACGACCGCGGAGGTGCAGGCGCTGCTCTCGGACGTCGAGGTGGCCGACGGGGCCTTCTGAGGCCGCCGCCTGCGCGACCGACCCGAACGCCCCTGGCGCCCGAGCGACCCGGACGGTAGGCACGGGAGGCCGGACATGAGAAAACCCGCCCCTGCTGGTCACGTCGCCGAACTCGACCAGCAGGAGCGGGTGCCCTTTGACCCGGTGATCCGACAGGGGAGGAGATCACCGAGTCGCACAGGAGCAACTCACGAGAACGACTATGACCGCCGGACCTTAAAGAAGGCTGGGAAACCCGTAGCAGTTGGCCCTGACTTCTGCACTCGTCCTTCCGGCCGTTCCGGTGACGGCCGCCCTGCGTGGGGGTACGGCGGGGGCGAGGGCGTGGTCGGCGCCGGGACGGCGGGGTGAAGGAGGCGGACGGTGCAGACGTTCGTGCCGTACGCCGAGTTCGACCGCACGGCCCGGGTGCTGGACTCCAAGCGGCTCGGCAAGCAGCGGGTCGAGGTCATCCAGATCGTGCGCGCCCTCACGGTGCCCGGATATGCCTGGGCGTCGCACCCGGCGGTCCTGATGTGGAAGGGGCACGAGGAGGCGCTCGGCCGCTACGGGCTGGCGATGTGCGAGCAGTGGCTGCTGCGGGGTTTCGGCGACACGTGCGCCGCGACGATCACTGCGGATCTCGCGGCGTCGGGCGTGGGTCCCTTGCGGACCTACCACGAGCTGCTCGAGGCCGGGGCGCTGCCAACCTGGCTCTTCGACGAGGCCGTCCAGCTCAGCCACCGTTCCGCGCTCGTGCGCAAGGACCCGGCTCACTACGCTGCTACCTTCCCCGACGTGCCGCCGGACCTGCCCTACGTCTGGCCGGTGCGGTCTGAGGCGGTGCTCGAGCGTGAGCGGCGCCGCGAGGCGGCTGCCGAGCGCCGCGCCGAGCGGGCGCGTGAGCTCGAGCGGGCCCGCCGGAGCGCGGCTGCCCGGAAGGCGTGGCAGGTCCGGCGCGGGCAGCCCTGACGAACGGGGCCGGGCGGTGGCAGCGAGCGCCTCGGTCCAGCCGTCCAGGTCCGTCAGCGGGTCCCGACGACCATCCAGTCCTCGCGCCGGGCGCGCCAGCCGAGCGTCGCGCCGCGGACGACCATGAACACGGTGAACGCGACCCAGAGCACGACGACGTCCCGGGCGGGGTACCCGCTGGAGCCGGCGGCCCGCACGGCAAGGATCAGCGGGAGGTAGACGAGGAAGGTCACCACCATGCCGCCCGCGAGCCAGGTGCCGTCACCGGCGCCGATGAGCACGCCGTCGAGGACGAAGACGTAGCCGGCGACCGCCTGCCCGAGCCCCACGACGACGAGGGCGGCACCGAGGGCCTCCTGCACGGCCGGGTCGGTGCTGAAGAGCGGCGGGACGACCGAGTGCAGCGCGACGAGCACGAGTCCGAGCGCGAGGCCGCCCCACACCCCCCAGCGCACCATGGTGCCCATCGCGAGCCGGACGCCCGTACGGTCACCGGCGCCGAGCGCCCGCCCGGTGAGAGCCTGAGCCGCGATCGCGAGCGCGTCGAGGGCGAAGGCGAGGAAAGACCAGACGGTCAGCGCGACCTGGTGGGCCGCGAGCGGCACGTCGCCGAGCGAGGCCGCGACCCACGTCGTGACGAGCAGCGTCGCGCGCAGGGCAAGGGTGCGCACGAGCAGGGGTATGCCGGTGCGTGCAGCCGCGAGGACACGTGCCGGGTGCGGGCGGAGCCGGGCGTGCCGGGCCCTGGCCTTGACGAGCAGCACGGCGACGAGGGCGACGCCCATGCCGGTCTGGGCAATGACGGTGCCCCATGCGGATCCGGCGATGCCCCAGTGCAACCCGTAGACGAAGACGAGATTCAGCACGAGATTGGCGCCGAAGCCGACGACGGACGCGACGAGGGGCGTCGTGGTGTCCTGGAGCCCCCGGAGCACCCCCGTGACGGCGAGGATGACGAGCATCGCGGGGATGCCGAGCGCCGAGATGCGCAGGTAGGTCGTCGCCTGCTCGATCGCTGCCGGGGAGGCGCCGAACGCCGCACTGATCGGTCCGGCCCAGACCGCGACGGCCGCTGCCGTGACGGCCCCGAGGCTGAGTGCCAGCCAGAGCCCGTCGATGCCGGCGCTCACCGCGGACGGCTCGTCACCGGCGCCGAGGTGCCGCGCCACGACGCTGGTGGTGCCGTAGGCGAGGAAGACGAAGATGCCGGCCGCCGTCACGAGCGCGGCGCTCGCGACCCCGAGCCCGGCCAGCTCGGCGGTGCCGAGGTGGCCGATGATCGCCGAGTCGGCGAGGAGGAAGAGCGGCTCGGCGATGAGGGCGAGAAAGGCCGGCACCGCGAGGCGGACGATCTCGCGGCGGTGGCTGGGGTGGGGTGGCGCGGCAGGCCTCATGGGCGCGGCTCCAGGTGCTTGAGCGCCTCGCGTCGGGAGAGGGCGGAGAGGCCGGGATGTGCAGTGACGAACGACCACACCCATTCCGCGTCGGTGCGGGCGTGGTCGCGCAGCGCCCAGCCGATCGCCTTGCGGCTGAAGAAGTCCGGGTCGTCGAGGTTGGGCTCGATGACGTCGGCCAGCAGCGCCTGGTCGACGCGCTCACGTGCCCCGACCTGGCAGAGGACCGCCGCCCGCCGCACCCACAGCGAGTCCGAGGCAGCCCACTCGCGCATGCGCACGGCCTCGACCGTCGGGTGGGCGAGCACGGCGTCGCGCACGAGGTGCGTCGCGATGTCGTCGACGACGTCCCACCACGCGCCGGCGCGGATGAGGCTCTCCCACAAAGGCATTGCGTCGCTGTCGACCCATGAGCGATAGGCGCGGTGACGTGCGAGGGCGATGGCGGCATACCACTGCTCCCGGTGGGTCGCGCCGTCCCAGAGGGCACGGATCGTCGCCTCCCACTGCTCGCGTGACTGGATGCCCAGGTCAGGGTCGCGCAGCAGGGGAGCGAGGGCCGCCTTGAGCTGCGGGGAGGTGAGGCCGAAGAAGGGCATGGCCGACTTCATGTAGCGCTGCTGCCCGGCCGCTCGCTCGGGATCGGCCCGGGCGACGAGGGCGGCCTCCACCCGTGACACGAGCTCGAGGTGCGCGCCGCTCGTCATGCGCCCACGGTATCCGTGGGTCCGGACGTCCCGGTCGGGCGTCCAGAACCGCGCACTCGGGCGTCGGTTGCGCGCCTCAGGCTGCGCGACGGGCGCGGCCGAGGTAGCCGAAGGCCCACGGCCGCATGAACGCCGGCACTGGGGCGTACGCGCGCTCGATCGTCTCGAGGACGAGCCCGGAATCCTCCACGAGCCGGTCGATCGGGCGCGTGAGGTGGCAGCCGTCGAACGCCATCTTCTGCACCGGCTCGATGAGCCGTTGCCAGCGCTGCACCCCCTCCTCCGGAGCGATGCCGTGCTCGAGGAAGTGCAGCGCACTGCCGGGGCGCAGGACGCGCCGCACCTCGCCGAGCGCCCGGTGCACGTCCGGGATGGTGCACAGCGTGAACGTCACGAGGACGGCGTCGGCGCTCGCGTCCGGCAGGCTCAGCCACTGCCCGTCGAGGTCGCCCCGGACGATGGGGACCGTGCTCAACTCGCGGCGACCGGCCCCCAGCTCCCAGGCGACGTCGGACGGTTCCACGGCGATGACCCGGGTGACCTCCGGAGGATAGAGCCCGATGTTGTGTCCGCTGCCGAAGCCCAGCTCGACCACGTCACCGCGCAAGCCCTCGCAGGCCCGTGCCCGCAGGGTGCTGAGGCCGCCCTCGTCCCCGGCGGCAGCGACCAGCCGCGGCGTGACCTGGGTCGACCAGAAGTTCATACGGAGGACGTATGCGTCAGGCGGGCGTGCCGAAGCGGACGGCGTTGCGCTCTCGGGCCTTCTGGCGCTCGACCTCACGGTCCTTGGGCGGTGCGGTGGTGGTGAGGTGCTCGAGCAGGTGCGCGGTCGCGTGCGCCACCGCCTCGACCGCCTCGTCGAACGCGGCCTGGTTGGCCAGGCTGGGCTTCGTGCTCCCGCTGACCTTGCGGACGTACTGGAGGGCGGCGGCCTGCACCTCCTCCGACGTGGCGGCGGGCTCGAAGTTGTGGAGCTGTCGGATGTTGCGGCACATGCCTCGACTCTAGGTCGCCACGCTCGCGCGCACACCTCTTCGCGGTCGAGGTGACCGCGGGGGCGACGGCGGTGCCGAGATCACCTCGAGCCGCGTCGATGGGGAACCGGTGAGAAGGTGGGCGGATGGAGGTTCTGGTCCTGCCCACGCCGGCCGACGTCGCCCGCCGAGCCGCGGCGGTCGTCATCGACGGACTCGCTGCCGCTGACCGTCCCGAGCCCGTGCTCGGGCTCGCCACCGGGTCGTCTCCCCTCGGGCTCTACGCCGAGCTGGCCGGGGCCGTGCGCGCCGGCCGCCTCGATCTCGGCAGGGCCGTCGGCTTCGCGCTCGACGAGTACGTCGGCCTGCCGGCCGGTCACCCGCAGTCCTACCGGGAGGTCCTGCTGCGCGAGGTGTGCGAGCCGCTGGGGCTGCCGCCCGAGCGGCTCCACGTGCCTGACGGCTCCGGTCGCGACGAGGAGGAGCTCGTGGCGGGCGCGATCCGGTACGAGCTCCTCATCCGAGAGGCCGGCGGCGTCGACGTCCAGATCCTCGGGATCGGCGCCAACGGCCACCTCGGTTTCAACGAGCCGGGCTCCGCACTGTCGTCCCGCACGCGCGTCAAACGCCTTTCGGACCGGACGAGGCAGGACAACGCTCGCTTCTTCGCCGGGATCGACGACGTGCCGACGCACTGCGTGACGCAAGGCCTCGGCACCGTCCTGGAAGCGCGCCGGCTCGTCCTTGTCGCCTCCGGTCCCGGGAAGGCCGATGCCGTCGCGGCAGCCCTCGAGGGGCCGCTGTCCGCCTCGTGCCCGGCCTCGGTGCTCCAGTGGCATGCCGACGCGACCGCCGTCCTCGACGAGGACGCCGCAGCAGGACTGCGCAACCGCGCCTACTACGACGCCTCCGCCGCAGGACTGTGAGAGGCGGCCGGACGGCATAGCCCGTCTGTCGGGCGTGTCGTGCACGGCTGTGGACGACGCACAGGGGCCAGGAACTTGTTCTCCACACCGGTGGATGTCGCGTTTGTGCAGGTCACCATGCACGGGGTCATGTGACCGGGACCACATCCCCACAGTTGTACACACACCTTGTCCACACCTGTTGACGGCGTGTCGCCCTTGGCCGTCCACCGGTTGTCCACAGGCGGGGCGCTCCCAGGTTGGTGGTGGCCGAACCACGCCCCTACGGTGGGGCGGGTGCTCCTCGGAAGGGCGAGCGGACGGGCTGGGTAGGTCTCGTCCCCGCCCCTGGTCCGGGGCTGTCGGTCCTGCGTTGTCTACTGTCGGGACCGGGTTGCACCGATGTCATTCACATTCAGGGGGAAGGGGAGCACGTGTCGCTCGACGAGCTGAGCACGAGCGCTTTCGCGTCGTCGACTCGTAACGGGGGGCCACCCGACGACCGTCTGCCGCCGCAGGACGTCGGCGCCGAGCAGTCCGTCCTCGGCGGCATGCTGCTGTCCAAGGACGCCATCGCCGACTGCGTCGAGCAGCTCAAGGGCACCGACTTCTACCGCCCGGCGCACGAGCTCATCTACGACGCGATCCTCGACCTCTACGGTCGGGGCGAGCCCGCCGACGCGATCACCGTCAGCGACGAGCTGACCAAGCGCGGCGACCTCGGCCGGGTCGGTGGCCAGGCCTACCTCCACCAGCTGATCGCCTCGGTGCCCACCGCCGCGAACGCCGGTTACTACGCCCAGATCGTCGGCGAGCGCGCCGTGCTGCGCCGCCTCGTGGAGGCCGGCACGCGCATCGTGCAGCTCGGCTACGCCCAGGGCGGCGGCGACGTCGAGGACATCGTCAACGCGGCCCAGGCCGAGGTCTACGCCGTTGCCGACAAGCGCGGCGGCGAGGACTACCACGCCATCGGCGACATCATCGAGGCCACGGTCGACGAGATCGAGGTCGCCTCGGGCCGCTCCGGCGAGATGACCGGTGTGCCGACCGGCTTCACCGACTTCGACGCGCTGACCAACGGCTTGCACCCCGGCCAGATGATCGTCATCGCCGCCCGCCCGGCGATGGGAAAATCGACCATTGGCCTAGACATAGTGCGTTCGGCCGCGATCAAGCACAAGATGGCCGCCGTCGTGTTCTCGCTCGAGATGAGCCGCACCGAGATCACGATGCGTCTGCTGTCGGCCGAGGCCGGCATCCAGCTCCAGCACATGCGCAAGGGCACCATGCGCGAGGAGGACTGGACCCGCCTCGCCTCGACGATGGGCCGCGTCTCCGACGCCCCGCTCTTCATCGACGACTCGCCCAACATGTCGCTGATGGAGATCCGCGCGAAGTGCCGCCGGCTCAAGCAGCGCGAGAACCTCAAGCTCGTCGTCATCGACTACCTCCAGCTCATGAGCTCGGGCAAGCGCGTCGAGTCGCGCCAGCAGGAGGTCTCGGAGTTCTCGCGTGCGCTCAAGCTTCTCGCCAAGGAGCTCGAGGTCCCCGTCATCGCGATCTCGCAGCTGAACCGTGGTCCCGAGCAGCGCACCGACAAGAAGCCCGCCATGAGCGACCTGAGAGAATCGGGATCGATCGAGCAGGATGCCGACATGGTGATCCTGCTCCACCGCGAGGCGGCCTACGAGAAGGACTCCCCTCGCGAGGGCGAGGCCGACCTCATCGTGGCCAAGCACCGAAATGGACCCACCGACACGATCGTCGTCGCCTTCCAGGGCCACTTCAGCCGCTTCACGAACATGGCCAACAACTTCTGAGCCGACCGCCCGGCCCCGTCACGGTGCTGCAGGAGGCTGCGCGGGCGTTCCGCTCGAGGCGTCGGCGCTGAACACCCGGCGGAATGCGCCGCGCGAGAGGGACGGCCGCCGTCAGTCGTCCGGGAGGCCGGCGAACGCCGTCTTGGTGTCCTGGTACCACGCCATCGACTTCTTGGGGTGCAGCCAACGGCCCTTCATCGCCTGGCGGGCCTCCTGGTGGGTGGCATCGCCGGCCTTCTCCGCCTCCTTGAGGTGACGGTCCTGGGCCTTGATGATGTCGTCGGCGCTCTCGGCGTGGTGCTCGAGGTCGCACGGGCCACCGAGCGCTCGGCAGGTCATGGTCTTCATCGTTGCTCCTTCTCTCGTGGGGATGTCCTGCAGTACTGACGGTCGGGACCGGCCGGATGTGACAGGCCCAGGCGGAGAAAGTAGCCGGCGCAGCGCTCACACTGCCGGGTCGAGGCGCCGGATGTTGGTCCAGCCCGTCCATCCCCGCTCCTCGAGCAGCTCGAGCAGGCGCCCGGCACAGGCGAAGGACTCGAGGAACGCCGCGTCGAGCAGGGCGACCAGCTCGTCGCTGACCGGGTGCTCGTCCTCCACCTCGGCGTGCTCGGCGGCGGCCGCCTCGATGAAGGCCGCCACCCGGTCGGCCAGGGCGGGCAGCCTCGGGTCGTCCGGGCCGCAGTCGACGAGGTCGCCGATGTCGAGGTAGAGCCGGCGCAGCACCTCGTGCTCGATCTGGGCCTGCTTGATCTGCATGAGCCCGGCGACGTGTCCGGGCATCTGCGCCGAGATGAGGATCCAGCTGTCGCGCTCGACCTCGATCAGCCGCTCCGCGAAGCCGAGCTCACGCATACGCTCGAGGTAGGCCACCACCTCGGGCGGCAGCGCGAGGCTCTCCCCGGCGGCGAGCTTGGCGATGCGCTCCCGGTGCTGCTGCCGCTCGCGGATCTCGGCGCGCAGGCGGCGGTCCACCTCCTCGACCGCCGCCGCGAAGTCCCCCGCGTCCGCCGTCAGGAGCTCGCGCACCCTCGAGAGCGGGACGCCGGCGTCGGCCAGGACGCGGATCCTGACGAGCTCGACCACCGCGGACGCGTCGTAGCGTCGGTAGCCGGAGTGGTCCCGCTCCGGCTCGGGCAGCAGCCCCTTGGCGTGGTAGTGCCGGACCGCGCGCACCGTCACGCCTGCGTATGCCGCAAGCTGGCTGATCGTGAGCATGGCGTCATTGTCCTGCGGTGAGGTGCTGCATCAGGCGATCTTGCTGCGGTAGGTGCGCATGGCGAGCGCGTAGGCGACGAGGAGCAGGGCGACGCACCAGGCGAGCGCGACCCAGCCGTCGGTCCCGACCGGCTGCCCGGCGAAGAGGCTCCGGATGGTGTTGACGATCGGGGTGACGGGCTGGTGCTCGGCGAACCACCGCACCGGCGGCGGCATACCGGCCGTGGGTACGAAGGCCGAGCTGACGAACGGCAGGAAGATCAGCGGGTAGGAGAACCCGCTCACGCCGTCGACCGTCTTCGCGGTCAGTCCCGGGATCACGGCCAGCCAGGTGAGCGCGAGGGTGAACAGCACCATGATCCCGAGGACCTCCAGCCACGCTAGGACGCCGGCCCCGGTGCGGAAGCCCATCGCGAGCGCCACCAGCACGACGAGCACGAGCGAGGTCAGGTTGGCCACGAGCGAGGTGAGCACGTGGCTCCAGAGGAAGGCAGACCGGGTGATCGGCATCGACTGGAACCGTTCGAAGATGCCGCCCGACACGTCGGTGAACAGGCGGAACGCGGTGTAGGCGATGCCGGACGCGACGGTGATGAGCAGGATCCCGGGCAGGAGGTAGTCGACGTACGAGTCGCTTCCGACATCGATCGCCCCGCCGAAGACGTAGACGAAGAGCAGCAGCATGGCGATCGGCGTGACGGCGGTGGTGATGATGGTGTCGGGGCTGCGCAGGATGTGGCGTAGGGACCGCTTGAGCAGGACGTCGGTGTCGCGGAGGACATCGCTGGTCATCGCTGGGCTCCTTGGTCGACGACGCCGTCGTGACCGACGATCGCGAGGAAGACGTCTTCGAGGGTGGGCTGCTTCTCGACGTACTGGACCTCGGCCGGCGGGAGCAGCTGCTTCAGCTCGGCGAGGGTGCCGTCGGCGATGATCCGACCCTCGTGGAGGACTGCTATCCAGTCCGCGAGCTGCTCCGCCTCGTCGAGGTACTGGGTCGTCAGCAGCACCGTGGTGCCCCGGCCGGCGAGCTCCTGGACGGTCCTCCAGACCTCGATCCGCGACTGGGGGTCGAGCCCCGTCGTCGGCTCGTCGAGGAAGAGCACGGGAGGGCTGCCGATGAGGCTCATCGCGATGTCGAGGCGGCGGCGCATGCCGCCGGAGTACGTCGCGACCCGCTGGCCTGCCGCGTCGGTCAGCGCGAACCGCGCGAGCAGCGCGTCGGCGATGCCGCCCGGCCCGTCGAGGCGTCGCAGCTGGGCGACGAGCACGAGGTTCTCGCGCCCGGTCAGCACCTCGTCGACGGCGGCGAACTGGCCCGTGAGGCTGATCGACTCGCGCACCTGCCCTGGCTCGGTTGCGACATCGTGGCCGTTGACGGCGGCGGTCCCCGCGTCGGCCCTCAGCAGCGTGGACAGGATCTTGACGATGGTGGTCTTGCCGGCGCCGTTGGAGCCGAGCAGGGCGAAGATGGTGCCCGGTGGGACGCGCAGGTCGACACCCCGCAGCACCGCGTGGTCACCGTAGGACTTGGTGAGGCCGACGATGTCGATGGCTGGTTTCGTGGTCATGAGCCAAGGTTGCGGCCCTGACGCTACGTCAAGGTCAAGCCGTGGTCGCGGCAGGTTTTCGACGGCCCGCCATTCGGCTCCCGACGGGTCAGTGAGCGCGGCCCATGATGCGCTCGCGTACGGCCCGTAGCCCGGCTGCTGCAGCGGGGTCGGTCCGCGCCGGGTCGGTGAGCCAGCTCATCAGCGGGCTGTCGTCCCGGGTCACCCCCGACTGCTGGTCGGCCACGGCAGCAGCCATGAGGGCCCCCGTCCGCAGTACCGGGGCCGCGTCGCCGATCGCTGCGTCCACCCACACGTCCGCCGCGGCCATCAGGTCGTCATCCACGTGGCGCCGCCGAGTATCGGCGAGGCGTCGGGCCGCCTGCGGCAACGCGCCCACAGTGTCTGCGCCCGCCACCGTGCGCACCTCGGCGACGAGTGCGTCCAGGTGGATCTCGAGCAGCCAGCTCGGCATGCCCCGGGCGGCCAGCACCCGCGAGAGCCACTCGACCTGGTGGACGGCCCGATCCTCCCCGAGTCGGGCGAGGGAGACGAGCCAGGCCGAGTCGGTCGTGGCGAAGCGCGACCCGCGCTCGCCATAACGAGCACCGTAGTACGGCATGGCGTCGATCGACCGCTGTGCGGCCCGGACCGCTGCGCGAAGGAGCGTCGCATCGGTCGTGATCTCGTACCCGCCAGAGTGCGGGTTGACGACGCCGGCGTCCGCACCCTGCCCGGAGGCGCGTCGCAGCAGCCCTGCCGCTACGTGACGCTCGCCTTCGGCGACCAGGCGAGCCAGCTGCCCCGGGTCGGTCCCGGCAACCGGCTCGCCTTCGAGTGCTGCGCGCAGGGTCGGTGCCTCGGTCGTCCCCGTGGCGACGACCAGGCGCTCGATGCCGACCACGGCGGCGAGGAGCGCCGGGTCCTCGAGCGGGCCGGTCAGGGCGCGGTCGGCGTGGGCGAGGAGCAGCTGGTGCGCCGCGTCGGCACCGGCGTCGGCAGTCATCCGCCCATCTTCGCGCGCCCCAGGGACGATGCGTGAGAACTAGGCACACCTCAGGGAAATGAGCGACGGCGACGCCGCCCTCCCACCCGGCATGCGAAGTACCCCCCCACGGGTATCCGGAGTGGCGGATCCGACGGGCGCGCCCGGAGTCGAGGAAGGACGACAACGATGAGCGACGCAGCACGCACGCACGCTGCTCGGCGCGGCGTTGAAGCTCGTGCTGGACCGTCGCCAGCACCGGTTGTATGCCGAGCGCGACCTCGACGCGCTGGCGGCAGCGCCCTCGCGGGTCCACCGCGTCGTCATGAGCCACCGTCCTGAGCCCGTCCTCATGAGCGCGCTTCGTCCTGGGGGTCGCCGCCCGGTCAGTCACAGCGGTTTCCCACTCCTTTCCCACCCGCGGCGCCTACGGTGTGCCTTCAGCATGCGTGTGCCCGGCCGCCGCCGGACCCGCCGATCGTCAGGAGGTTCCCGTGGCAGATCTCGGGTGGCCGGAGCTCAGCATCATCGCCCTCGCCGTCGTGCTCCTCTTCGGGTGGAAGCGGATGCCGGACATGGCACGCAGCCTCGGGCGCTCCGCCCGCATCTTCAAGTCCGAGGTCGACCAGATGCGGACGTCCCCCGACTCGGACCAGCCGGTTGCCCCGCTGGCCCAGGTCTCAGACGGGCGCCGTGAGGACGTCGAAACGGCCGACGAGCGCGCTCGCGCGGCCGAGGCAGAGGTGGCGCGCCTCCGCACCGAGCTCGAGGCCCGCAGGCACGCGAGCGGCTCGCGCTAGCCCGCCGCCTCCGGACGGACCGAAAGCCGACCAGCGGCGTCCGCTCAGCCGACCGTGTGAATGGGCTCGCTCGGCAGCCTGCGCACCTTGGCACGCCGTCGGCGGCGTTCGGGGATCATCGAGCGCATCTCCTCGAGGCGCCCGAAGCACAGCAGGCGGTCCTCCGCCTCGAGCACGACGCGTCGGCGGGGGTTCGGGATGACGCTCGTGCCCCGGTGCAGGGTGAGCACCTGCAGGTCGTGCTCCTCGAGCCCCGAGTCGCCGATCGTCTTGCCGATGATCTCGGCGCCGGAGTGGACCACGAGCTCGGCGACGCCGTATCCCGTTGAGACGGTGAGCCGCTGGCGCACATCGATTTCGGGGAAGGCCACCTGGCCGGCGATGTGGTCGACGATGGCGCCGGCGACGTCGAGCTTGGTGGCCGTCTCGATGCCCTCGAGCCCGGGGGAGGAGTTGACCTCCATGACGAGGGGCCCGTCGTGGCCCTCGAGCATGTCGACGCCGGCGACGCGCAGACCCATGATCTGGGCGGAGCGCACCGCCGCCTGCTCGTACTCCGCGCTCAGCTCCACCGGCTCGACCGTGCCGCCACGGTGGACGTTGGAGCGGAACTCGTCGCCGCTGGCCCGGCGTCGCATCGCGGCGACGACCCGGTCGCCGACGACCAGGGCACGGATGTCACGGCCCTTGCTCTCGGTGACGAAGCTCTGGATGAGGACGTTCTGCTTCGTGCTGTGCAGCGTCTCGATGATCGCCTCGGCGACCTTGATGTCCGGCGCGAGGATGACGCCGATGCCCTGCGTGCCCTCGAGCAGCTTGATGACGACGGGGGCCCCGCCCACGCGCTCGATGGCGGGCATCACGTCGGCGCGGTTGCGCACGAAGGTCGTTGCCGGCATACCGATCTGGTGACGCGAGAGGATCTGCGCGGCGCGGAGCTTGTCGCGGGCGTTCGAGATGCCGTTGGCCGTGTTGGGCGTGTAGACGTCCATCTGCTCGAACTGGCGCACGACGGCGGTGCCGAAGTAGGTGATCGAGTTGCCGATGCGCGGCAGCACCGCGTCGTAGTCGGAGATCGGGCGCCCGCGGAACTGCAGGTCCGGCTCGGGCCCGGACAGGTCGATGGCGAAGCGGAGGGTGTCGAGCACCCGCACCTGGTGTCCGCGGTCGAGCGCTGCGGTGCGCAGTCGCTGCGTCGAGTACGCGCGCGGCGCGCGCGAGAGGATCGCGAGTTTCATGCAGGGTCCTGCCAAGATGGGCGGGTGTCTGGGCCGGCCTATTCAAGCACCCCCGTTGGGTGGCGCGAGTGGGTCGGTATGCCCGCGCTGGAGCTGCCCTGGCTCAAGGCCAAGATCGACACCGGCGCCCGCACGTCGTCGCTCCACGCGGAGGATGTCGAGGAGTTCGAGCGCGACGGGCAGCCCTGGGTCCGCTTCACCGTGCATCCGTGGCAGGCCTCCTCCGAGAACGCCCGCACGGTCGAGTGCCCGGTGCACGACCGCCGCACCGTGCGCAGCTCGTCGGGCCACGTGACCAGGCGTCTCGTGGTGCGCCTCGATCTCGCGCTCGCCGGCCGCACGGTCCCCGCCGAGGTGACGCTGAGCAAGCGCGACCGGATGGGTTTTCGCATGCTCGTCGGCCGTGAGGCGCTGCGCCAGGGCTACGTCGTCGACCCCTCCCGGTCGTATGCCGGCGGCAAGCCGCCCAAGGACGTCCGCCGCCGCAACCGCGGCCGCTGACCGCGCCGGCGAATCGCTCTCTCGATCAAAGGCGGTTGCCCTTGATCGAGAGCGATCTGTCTGGTCGAGAGAGCGATTCGTCAGGCGTTGGCGTCGTGGAGGGTCAGCAGGCGGGCCTCGTCGGCGGCGTCCATGGGGCCTCCGCCACGGTTGGTCGGCCGCTCCGGCAGCCCCTCGCGCTGCAGCCAGGACCACGTGTCGGCGACCGTTTCGGCCATCGGCCGGCACCGCAGCCCGGCCGCCCGGGCCGCCGAGGTGTCGAGCGCGTGCAGCCCCACGAGCTCGCCGGTCGGCGGCACCCAGATCGGCAGCTGTGTCCACGGCTCGACCGAGGCCGCCTCGACCGTCGCCGGGTCGAGCCACACCAGCTCCGTGTCGCTCTGCGTGACGGTGCGCGCCTCGTCGAGCAGCGCGCCGATCGTCGTGTGTCCCGGCTCGCTGACCGTGTTGAAGGTGCCGACCGGGCGCGACCCGAGCACCCAGTCCGCGATGTCACGGCCGTCGACGTACTGCAGCGGTCGGTCGTACGGACCCGGCGCGGGCACCCGCCCGCCCGCAGCAATCCGACGGAGCCAGAACGGCATACGGCCGACCATCTCGTAGGGGCCGAGGATGAGACCGGCGCGGGCGATCGCCACGTCGCCGTCGAAACCACTGAGCACGGCGACCTCGCCGCCCCGCTTGGCAGCGGCATAGTCGGAGCTCTCGGTGGACGAGGCGTCGCCCTCGACGACCGGTGCGCTCTCGTCCGAGCCGGGCGCGATCGGCCAGGTGTAGACCGAGCACGACGAGATGTAGGTGTAGTGCGCCGCGCGCCCGCGCAGCAGCCGGGCCGATGCCTGGACCGCGACCGGCGCCGCCGACCAGGTGTCGACGACGGCGTCCCACTCGTCGTCCCCGAGCGCGGCGCGTAGGGCTTCGGGATCCAGACGGTCCGCGTGCCGCGGCTGCGCACCCTCGACGGGTGTGCCGCTCACGCCGCGCGTCACGGTGGTGACCTCGTCGCCGCGGGTCAGGGCCGCCTCGACGAACGCGCGACCGACGTGGTGGGTGCCTCCGAGCACGAGGAGTCTCATGGGCCGATCCTTGCCGTCAGGAGGCGCGGAGCCAAGAGCAGTTCGCCCAGAACGGAACCGGCGTTTGTTGCTTCTGCGCGCCGCCGGGTAATCGTCGGGCCTGGACAGGTCCGAGACGCCGCCGCACCACAGTGAGGGAAACGCCATGCACACCGACATCGCCATCGTCGGCGGTGGCCCTGCGGGGCTGCAGGCCGCGCTCACCCTCGGTCGCGTCCACCGCGACGCCGTCCTCTTCGACGACGGTACGTATCGCAATGCCACCGCCGCCCAGATGAACAACGTGGTGGGGCGCGACGGCACCCCGCCGGCGGACTTCCGGGCCGACGCACGCAGGCAGCTGACGGCATACGACACCATCGCCGTGCGGAAGGAGCGCGTCCTGTCCGTCGAGGAGGCCGACGGCACCTTCACCCTGGGACTGGCCGACGACTCCGCCGTCACCGCCACGGCCCTGATCCTCGCCACGGGGGTGCGCGACGACCTGCCCTCGATCCCCGGGCTCGGCGAGCTGTGGGGCGGCCTCGTCGCGCACTGCCCGTTCTGCCACGGGCACGAGCTCACCGGTCAGCGCGTCGCGATCCTGGGCGCCGGCGTGGCCGAGCACATGTGCGACATGCTGCGCCCCATCGCCTCCGACCTGCTCGTCCTGACGGAGGGAGCCGAGCTCCCCCAGGAGTGGTGCGACCGTCCGAAGGTGCGGTCGGAACGGGTCATCGCCGTGGAGGAGCACGACGGGGGCGTATGCGTGGTGCTCGAGGGTGCGGACGGCGAGCAGGTGCGCGAGCAGGTTGCGGGACTCTTCGTGAAGCCGGAGCTGCGGCAGTCCTCGCCCTTCGCCGACCAGCTCGATCTCGAGCTCAACACGTCCGGGTGCGTGAGGGTGGACGAGTTCGGTCGGTCGAGCCGGGAGCGCGTCTTCTGCGCCGGCGACATGGCTCACCTGCCCGCGTACCACCTGCCGATGGCCTCGGTCATCGCCGCGGCGGCCGCGGGTCAGATCGCCGCCACGTCGGCGATCGCCGTGCTGAACTCCGCCTGACGGTGCGGTGAGCCCCTCGTGCGCGGACCGCCCGCCGTGGTCACGGCCAAAGCGTGACGTCCGGGTGGGCCGTGGAGGAACGACCGGGCATACGATGCGGGGGATCCCAGCAGCTCGAAGGAGTGGCCATGCCGCGCGACCTAGCCCCTGACCTCCTCGAGCGCCTCACCAAGGCGTTCGAGGCCGATCCCACCGCCCGGATGCTGCAGAACGCCGTGACGACGACCTCGGTCGACGACATCGCGCTCGACCGCAGGGTCGTGACGAGCATCGACCACTCCGTGTCGCACCTGCTCGACGACTGGGCCGCGACGTCGCAGGAGAAGAGCGGGCGCTGCTGGCTCTTCGCCGGCACCAACCTGCTGCGTGCGGGGGCGCGGGAGAAGCTGGGCGTCAAGGACTTCGAGTTCTCGCAGAACCACCTGCTCTTCTGGGACAAGTTCGAGAAGGCCAACCACTGGCTCGAGTCGGTCATCGCGACGGCCGAGCGCGACGTCGACGACCGCACGGTCGCGCACCTGCTCGCCACGCCGGCCGAGGACGGTGGGCAGTGGAACATGTTCGTCGCGCTCGTCGTCAAGCACGGCCTCGTGCCCAAGGTCGCTATGCCCGAGACGAAGAGCTCGAGCAACACCGGCCGGATGAACCGCGACCTCAGCACGATCCTGCGCCAGGCGGCCCGTGACCTGCGGGCCCAGGCCGCCGACGGGTCTGAGGTCGAGGACCTGCGGGAGGCCAAGGAGCAGGTGCTCGCCTCGATCCACCGCCTGCTCTGCATCCACCTCGGCACGCCACCCGAGTCGTTCGTCTGGCAGTGGAAGGACACCGACGGCGGCTTCCACCGCGACGGCACCATGACGCCGCTCGAGTTCGCCGAGCGCTACGTCACCGTCCCGCTCGAGGACTACGTCTGCCTCGTCAACGACCCGCGGACGAGCAGCCCCTACGGCCGCACCTTCACCGTCGAGCACCTCGGCAACGTCGTCGGAGCCCTGCCCGTGACCTACCTCAACGTCGAGGCCGACCTGATGAAGTCGCTTGCCGCACAGGCGATCGTCGGCGGCGAGCCGGTGTGGTTCGGCTGCGACACGGGCCAGATGTCCAACGCCGACCTCGGTCTCTGGGACGCCGGCCTCTACGACCTGGCCGCCGTCTACGGCACCGAGCCGACCCTGGGCAAGGCCGACCGCCTCGTGCACCACGAGTCGATGATGACCCACGCGATGCTCTTCACCGGCGTCGACCTGCTCGACGACGTGCCCCGTCGTTGGCGCGTCGAGAACAGCTGGGGCACCGAGAAGGGCGACAAGGGCTTCATGACGATGAACGACAGCTGGTTCGCCGAGTTCGTCTTCGAGGTGGCCGTTCGCCGCGACGCCCTGCCGGCCGAGCTGCAGGAGGCGCTGGGCCAGGACCCGATCGTGCTGCCCGCCTGGGACCCGATGGGCGCCCTCGCCGGCTGATCCCCGCTCGCCGGGCGGTCCGGCGTGGTGGACTGACCGGGATCTGGACGATGAAGAGGACCGGCAGCTCAGCCGCGGCGACACCCGGCCCGGCGACGGATGCCGACGTGCCGGCATACGTCCGCCGGCTGGGGCTGCCCGGGCGCTGAGCAGCCCCTCAGGCCATGTGCTTCGCGAGAAAGGCCTCGGTGCGCCGGATCGAGGTGTCCCACTGCGGTGATGTCAGGGTGTGACGTCCACCGGGGTAGACCTGCAGCTCGACGTCCTTGCCCTTCGCCTCGAGCGCCGCTACCGAGGCGCGCGACCACGAGAGCGGGCACTCCTCGTCGGCCGTGCCGTGGTGGATGAGCAGCGGCTCGGTGATGCGGCTGAAGTAGGTGCGCGGGCTCGCGGCCGCCCACGCCGCCGGTTTCGCCTCCGGGGTGCCGAGCCGCCCGATGACAACGCGCGCCGCACCGGAACGCGAGGCGTCGCGCCGAACCCACTTGTCGAAGTTGTCGACGCTGTCGGAGCTCACCGGCGCGTAGGCCACCGCCGCGCGGAAGAGCCCGGGGCGTACGACCAGCGCGTTGTAGACCACCCCTCCACCCATCGACCGGCCGATCAGCGCGAGCCGGTCGGGATCGACGTAGGCGGCCTTCTTGAGCGCCAGCGCTGCGTTGATCGCGTCCACGGTGTAACCGGCGCGGAGGTTGGCGTCGTTGCGCGGGTCGCGGTCGGACTGCGCGTGGTTGCGGTAGTCGATGTGCAGCGTCACGTACCCCTTGCGGGCCAGGTATTCGCGCTCGCGGAGCATCGTCTCGCCGTTCGTGTAGACCGCCGGGTCGACGTAGCCGTGCGCGAGGACGACGGCCGGGAACGGCCCCTTGCCGCGCGGGATGTTGATGCGTCCCGAGATCGTCAGGCCGTTGCTCTCGTAGGTCGCGTAGTACTGCCGGTAGGCGCTCGTGCTGCCCCGCTCCGGCCCGAGCCTCAGGTGGCCGCCCTCGTAGCGGGTCGCGATGAGCGCCTCGATGGACGCCGGGTCGGGCGCCGGCTTCGTCGCGCTGGGCGAGGGCGCCGGCTGGACCGGCGTGGTCGGCGACGGGCTGTCCGGGGACGGGGCTGCGGTCGTGCTTGCGTATGCCGTCCGCGACCCGGCGCTGCCGGCCTCGGGCGGGCTCGGGGTGGCCGTGCAGGCACCGAGCAGCAGGCCGGCGGTCAGCCCTGCGAGGAGAACGCGGGAGGTTCGCACCCCTCCAGTCTCACCCGAGATCAGGCAAGGATGGTGGCGGCGGCCTCGAGGACGGTCCAGGCCTGCAGCTGCGGCGACAGCTCGAGGGGCGGCTCCGGCGCGCGACCGCCCGGGTCCAGCGGGAAGACCGACGGGTTCCGGCGGCCCTCGACGGCGAGGCCGCCGCGGCCGGCCCACAGCGCTTCAGCCATGTCGGTGACGAGCAGTCGCGCGGTCGCCCGCGCCTTGCCGTCGAGCTCGGCCGTGCGGGCAGCGAGGGCGAGGTAGCGCACGAGGATGCCAGTGAAGAGCCCGCCGTCACCGCCGCCGTGAGTGCGCAGGACTCGGGTGCCCTCGACCTCGAGCGTCAGCCGGGCTTCGACGGCCGCAACCAGCGCAGCCGCCCGGCCGAGGCTCTCGGGGTCACCGAGCGTCAGGAGCGCCCCGAGCACCGTGCCCTGGTTGTAGGACCAGACGTCCGGGACGAGCACCTCAGCACCTCCTTGCAGCCGTATGCCGTCCAGCACGAGCCCGCTCTCCGCCGACCACAAGCGCGCGTAGAGCCAGTCGACGAGCCGGCGGGCCTCGTCGGCCTGGCCGAGACGGGCGAGGTGCAGGGCGGCCGGGCCCGTGGCAGGGCTGTTCTTGAAGTCGCGGTCCCGGCTCCAGAAGAGGCCGCCGCCGAGGTCGTCCGTGTGCGCGGAGCGGAGCTGGGCGGTGAGCTGCCGGCTGGCTGAGCGGAGGCGCCGGCGCCTGGCCGTGCGCCCGGTCTCGTCATGGAGGTCCTGGAGTCGGCCCGAGGCGAGGGCGAGCCACGCCATGTCGTCGTAGAAGTCGTTGACCCAGCGCACCCGGTTGCGCAGCCGGATCGTCGAGAGCAGCCGGTCCCCGCGAGCCGCGTGTTGCTCCGCGCCTGCCGGGTCGCCGGTGCGCAGCGCCCGGAGGCCCGCGTCGACGATCGCGTCGAGGTAGTGCGCCTGCCACCAGTAGTGCCATGTGCCGCCAAGCCCGCCGAAGGTCCGAGACCCGGCCGGTGGGGGGTGCACGATCCCCGCGAGGTGCGTCCGCGGCATACGCCCCAGGGAGCCGGCGAACAGCGCCGTGACTGACCGCTCGGCCTCGGCGGCCCGCTCGTCGAGGGCGGTCGCGGGGCGGGTCGGGAGGTCGTCGGCGGACACGCGCCGACGCTACCGCGCACGCCGCAGGTGACCTGACTGTGGAAGGGTCGAGATCGTGTCGAGATCGCGGTCACCGTTCCGACGTCTCCCTGACGGACGGGGACGGTTCCGTCCCGGCGCTGCGGACGAAGGAGTCGACGTGAAGTACCTGCTGATGATCTGGAGCAACCCGCAGACGTGGGGGCACCCGATCTTCCTGCGCACTCGCGAGGCGGCGGCGATGCCCGACGACGGGCGGGCGCGCCTGCTTCGCGACTTCGAGGAGCTGATGGGCGAGATCACCGAGTCGGGCGAGCTCGTGACCGCTCAGGCGCTCGCGGACCCGCTGACCGCGCGCAGTGTGCGGGTGCGGGACGGTGAGAGCGTCGTCACCGACGGGCCGTTCGTCGAGTCGAAGGAACAAATGGCGGGCTACTTCGTCGTCGACTGTGCGACGCCCGAGCGCGCCGAGGAGATCGCCGGGCGCTTCCCCGACGCCCGGTTCGCCGCCGTCGAGGTGCGGCCACTCATGGGCGGCTCGGTCGAGGACCTCTGAGCCGTGGGCGAATCCATCGTGACCGACGACCTGTGGCGCAGCGTGACGCCGCAGGTCATCGGGGCGCTCGTGCGCCGCTACCGCGACTTCGACCGCGCCGAGGAGGCCGCCCAGGAGGCGTTGCTCGCCGCGGCCGCCCAGTGGCCGGAGGAGGGCGTGCCCGAGGACCCCAAGGCGTGGTTGATCCGGGTCGGATCGCGTCGGCTCATCGACGGTCTGCGCAGCGACGAGGCGCGGGTGCGGCGCGAGCTTGCCGACGCGACAAGGGTTCCCGCTGACGACCAGCTCGCCCCAGCGCCGTATGCCGTCGGGTCGGGTGACCACGACGACACCCTGACGCTCCTCCTTCTCTGCTGCCACCCTGCGCTTTCCCCTGCGGCACGGATCGCCTTGACGCTCAGGGCCGTCGGCGGCCTGACGACCGCGCAGATCGCTCACGCCTTCCTCGTGCCCGAGGCGACGATGGCGCAGCGGATCAGTCGCGCCAAGCAGCGGATACGCGACTCCGGCGCCGAGTTCCGGATGCCACCACCCGACGACGTGCCCCAGCGGCTGCGGGAGGTCCTGCACGTCCTCTACCTCGTCTTCACGGAAGGACACACAGCCACCAGTGGCGACGTCCTGCACCGAATCGACCTGACGTCAGAGGCGATCCGTCTGACGCGGCAGGTGCACGCCCTGCTTCCCGACGACGGCGAGGTCGCCGGCCTGCTCGCCCTGATGCTGCTGACCGAGGCGCGGCGCCCGGCTCGTACGAACGACGCGGGAGAGCTCGTGCCGCTCGCCGGGCAGGACCGCTCACGGTGGGACACGGCATACATCCAGGAGGGCGTCGCCCTCGTGACCGGTGCCCTGACGCGGACGCGCCTGGGGCCCTACCAGGTGCAGGCGGCGATCGCGGCGGTGCATGACGAGGCGCCGTCGTCGGCCGAGACCGACTGGGAGCAGGTGCTCGCGCTCTACGGGCTGCTCGATCAGCTGGCGCCCGGGCCGGTGGTGACGCTCAACCGCGCCGTCGCCCTGGCGATGGTCGAGGGGCCGGCCGCCGGGCTCGCCGTGCTGGACGACCTCGAGCAGGACAAGCGCCTCGCCCGGCACCACCGCCTGCACGCCGTGCGGGCGCACCTGCTGGAGATGTCGGGAGACGCCGACGCCGCGCGGGCGAGCTACCTGCTCGCGTCCCGCCTCACGACCAGCATCCCCGAGCAGGACCACCTCCGACGGAAGGCCGAAGCCCTGTGAGCGACCATGTGGGTGACCCTGTAATCGACACCTCGACGTTCGCCGTGACCGAGAGTGACGTCGACCGCGGCGACGGGCACGTGCTGCACGTCTACGACACCGGCGTGCTGAGTGAGCGCTCCGACGTCGAGCCCCTCGTCGTCGTGTGGCACCACGGCACCCCCAACATCGGCGCGCCGCCGCGACCGCTCTTCGGGGCGGCGGCACGGCTCGGCATCCGCTGGGTCTCCTACGACCGGCCCGGCTACGGCGGGTCGACCGCGCGACCGGGCCGCGACATCGCCTCGGCCGCACGAGACGTAACCGCCCTGGCCGACCACCTCGGCCTGGGTTCGTTTGCGGTCATGGGTCATTCGGGTGGTGGGACGCATGCGTTCGCGTCTGCCGCGCTGCTCGGTGACCGGGTGCGCGCGGTCGTCAGCGTCTCGGGAGTTGCTCCGTTCGGCGCGCCGGGGCTGGACTGGTTCGCCGGCATGGCGTCGGGTGGCGAGGTGTCGTTGCGAGCGGCCGCGGCTGGACGTGAGGCCAAGGAGGCCTACGAGTCGTCGTCCGCTGCGGCCGAGGCCGACGCCGGCTTCATCGAGGCGGACGAGGCGGCGTTCGCGGGCCGGTGGGGCTGGCTCGGCTCGGTCGCCGGCCCGGCACTGGCCGCCGGACCGGCAGCCCTGATCGACGACGACCTCGCGTACGTCTCCGACTGGGGCGTCGACCCGCTCGACATCACGGCGCCGACCCTCGTCGTCCACGGCGGCGCCGACCGCATCGTGCCGGCGTCGCACGGCCGGTGGCTCGCGAGCGCGATTCCTGACGCGGAGCTGCGGCTCCAGCCCGGCGACGGCCACATCTCGGTGCTGGGCACCTCCGAGGACGCCCTCACCTGGCTGGCCCGGACGGCGCGCCGCTCCTGAGCCCCGCTGTGTGGCCTATGCCCGTTCGAGGTGGTGACGGGAGCCACGTCGATGGCGGCATCACCTCGACCCGGCTCCTTGGTCCTCCAAGAGGCGGGGAGCCGTCAGCTGGAGCTGGATTCCTTGACCCCGAGCTTCTCCTTGGCCTTCTCCTGCGCGGCCTGGGTGCCACCCTCGATGTCCTCGGGGTAGGCGCCGAGGAAGCTCAGCATCAGCTCGACGTCGTCGACTCCGGTCGCCACCTGCGTCGACTCGAAGCCGTCGAGCACGCCGCCCTGGGCCGAGATCCGGAAGGCGACGGCGTCCTGGCCCACGTCGGGGGCCTTGACGGTGCGGACCGTCATGGTCGAGGTGCCCTCCGGGAGGCGCAGCTTCACCTTGGCGCAGCTCTTCACGGCCGCGCGGACCTCGTCGTGGAACGTCGCGACACGAGCGGCGCTGCCCATGGCGGCGAGCTGCTCGTCGACCCAGGGGCCGTCCTGCCCTCCGGAGAACGACGTCGAGGCGGTGGCGAGGGCGCCGGGCGCGCTGTCGGCGTTCATGATGGTGACGAGCGCCCGGCACTTTGGGTCCTTGGACGAGATGGCCGGGCCTCCCTTGTCGGCCTTGTCGGCCGGCTCGACGGAGTAGCCGGGGGGCAGGTCGTCGATCGCCAGCAGGGCCTTCTCGAGCGAAGCCTTGGAGCGCTTGGGGGCTGCCGCGACCGGAGGCGTCGTGGTTGGGGTCGCGCTCGGGGTTGTCGTCGTCGTTGCTGCGCTGGACGTCGTGCTCGACGTCGCGGTCGTGCTGGCCGGCACGTTGGTCTGTCCCGCGGAGGTCGGCTGACCGGAGGTGCACGAGGCCAGCAGGATGGCAACGGGGACAGAGAGGAGGGCGCCGGATCGGCGCAGGCGGCGAGGCATGAGGCGAAGGGTATAGCCACCCACGGCGCCCGCTTTCCCGGACCGGGCTCCCTAGCCCCACTTCGCCACGAGCGTGTCTGAAGCGTGACCATCGGCCGGCTCGACGTCGTCATCAACAACGCCGGTCGGCGCCCACCATGCCTGGAAGTGGCGCTCGAAGGGCGCGCGCGTGACCTCTGGAGTGGCGGCCTCGTTCTCCTGCGAGACCGTCACCGGACGAAGGAGTCCCGCCGTGCCCCGTTCCTCGCGCACCAGCCGCCTCGCCCGCAGCGCCGTCGCCCTGGTGGCAGCGCTCGGTGCGACGGCTGCCCTGACGTCGGGCGCTCCGTCCGCGGCGGCCACCAGCAGGCCGCACATCGTCCAGCTCGGCGACTCCTACTCGGCCGGCAACGGCACCGGGAGCTACGAGGAGCGCGACTGCTACCGCTCGCCGGACAACTACGGGTCGCAGGTCGCGGCCTCGATCGGCGCCACCTACACCTACACCGACGCCGCGTGCAGCGGAGGCGTCGTCGCCGACATCCTGCAGCCGCGGAAGCTCGGGAACGCCTCCACCAAGACGGCGACCTACTCGATCGACCCCGTGCGCTACCCCGACCAGAAGGCCGAGTGGCTGCGGCGGGCGCAGACCGCGCGCCTGTGCGGCGTGACGGCCCAGCCCGACTTCTCCTACACCTACACGTTCGTCGCGGGTGCGGGCGTCAATGACCTCTACACCGGCACCGTCTCGTGCCAGCTCGTCACGCGGGCGCAGATCGACTCCGTCACCCCCGACACCGACCTCGTGTTCGTGACGATCGGGGGCAACGACATCGGCTTCTCCACGATCGTCGTCAACTGCCTGACCGTGCGCGATCCGTCGAGCTGCCGCCAGTCGCTCGAGGCGGCCACGGCCAAGGCGCCCGAGATGGTCGAGCGCACCAAGGACGCCCTGCGCGCCGTCGAGGCCCGCTCCGGCGGCCACGCGCAGGTCTACCTGCTCAGCTACCCGTACCTGATCAACACCGAGAGCTACGGCATCCCGGGGGTCGCGCCCGTCTACGACGCGGGTAAGGCCCTCAACAACCTGCAGCGCCTCGGCGACGACCTGCAGGCCCGCGGCATCGCCGAGCTCAACGCCGAGCTCAACGCCGAGCCGGGCGCCGACAACTACCACTTCGTCGACACCGTCAAGGCGGCGTGGGGCGGCCGCGTGCACGGCCTCGACCCCCGCACCGTGGCGGACAACTCGAAGGCCTGGCTCGTCCCCGTCGGCACTCCCGGCCGCGACGTCGCCGAGTTCGTCCATCCGACGCAGCCCGGCTGGGACGCCACCGCCGGAGCCCTGCGGGCCGCCGTCACCGGCTGACTCCCGGCACCCCCGACTCGAGGTATGCCGTCGCCCCCCACCCCGACGACATACCTCGTTCGCGTCGTGGCGCGGGTGGGGCTCAGGCCCAGATGGCGGCCGGGATGCCGTCGGAGAAGAGCTCCGGCGGGTCGGGCATCGAGCGCGCGAGGCCCGCGGCGTGGCGGGCAGCCGACCACGCGACCGCGCAGGCGTCGAGGACGTCGTCGGCGGCATACCCCTGGCCCTGGAGGACGGACGGGCGGGCGATCCCCGCGGCGGCCAGGGCCACGAGGCGCTGGGCGCGGCCGTCCTCGGTCTTCTTGCTCGCCGCGATGGGAGCGCCCGTCATCGTCGCGAAGGACACCTCGGGGTGGATCTCGAGCACCGTGACGGTCGGTCGGGTGCCTAGCCAGGCGTCGACCTCGAGGATCTTGCCCCGAAGCGCGAAGGCCTGCGCTCCGACGCCCTGGCCGACGAGCTCGCGGTTGACGGCGTCGGCCTCGAGGCGGGTCGCCGCTGCGTACGCCGAGCGGGTCAGCGTCGAGAAGATCGACGACGCCTTGCCCGGCAGGGCTTGTCTGGCGAGGACGTCGGCCTGCCGGATCGTGCTGTCGGGCAAGCCGATCGGGATGTCGATGCCGACGACGCGGATGCCGGTCGACTCCCGCACCATGGCGACCAGCTCCCCGACCATCGGCGCCACCACGATCCGTGGCCGCGGCGCTCCGGGCTCGAGCAGCGCGCCGACCCAGCCGGCCGAGCAGCCGTCCACGCCGAGCACCGGAGCGAGGACCTCGACCGGAGCCGGTCGCCCTGTCAGGCCCGAACGGCGAAACTCAGCACCGGCCTCGAGGGCGTCGGCGAGGCGGCGCAGGGCGCCCACCGCCTCTGCCGCCGCATCGTCGCGCACCTCCCGCTCGATCTCGGCAGCGAACACCCGGATCCGGTCATGCCAGTGCTCGGTGTCCATGGGACCACCCAACCGCATGGCGGCGGCCCCTCGTCAGGCGAGCCGCGTCCGTCGCCCGGGTGGCTCAGGCGTGCCGGGCTGGGTGGCCGGCCAGCGCGGGCAGGTGGTCGGGCAGGTCGAGCAGGCGATCGGGAGTGACCGGCAGGTCGCGCACGCGGATGCCGGTCGCGTGCCAGGCGGCGTTCGCAACGGCGGCGGGCGACCCGACGATACCGATCTCGCCGATGCCGCGAGCACCCATCGGATTGGCAAGAGCATCCGACTCGTCGAGCCAGATCGCGTCGATGTTCGGCACGTCGGCGTGCGAGGCGATGTGGTAGGTCGCGAGGTCCTGGGTCACCACGTGGCCGAAGCGCGGGTCACGCACGGACTCCTCGAGCAGCGCGGCGCCCACGCCCATGATCATGCCGCCGATGAACTGCGAGCGAGCCGTGCTCGGGTTGACGATGCGCCCGGCGGAGAAGACGCCGAGCATCCGCCGCAGCCGCGGCTCACCGGTCCACACGTTGACGCCGAGCTCGACGAAGTGGGCGCCGAACGAGTGCAGCGAGTGGGTCTCCATCCCCGGGGTGTCCGGTGGTCCGTCCTGGCTGACGTCGCCGACAGCCGGCGCGGCGCCGTGCTCGCGGCGGAAGGTCCGAGCCGCGCCGACGATGGCCGTTCCCCACGACGCCGTGCCGGCAGAGCCGCCGGCCACCGACGCCTGGGGCAGAGCACTGTCGCCGAGGTGTACGTCGACGTCCTCGAACCGGACGCCGAGGGCGTCCGCCGCGATCTGGCCCAGCACGGTCATCGCCCCGGTGCCGATGTCGGCCGCGCCGATGTCGACGGCGTAGCGACCGCCCTCCAGTGCCTCGATGCGCGCCTCGTTGACGGGTCGCCGGTAGTAGGGGTAGGTCGCCGCCGCGACGCCCATCCCGACGAGCCAGTCGCCCTCGAGCCGGGTGCCGGGACGGCGCTCGCGCTCCGCCCACCCGAAGCGCTCCGCCCCGGTCCGCAGGCACTCGACGAGCTTGCGATGGCTGAACGACAGGCCGGTGTCGGGATCGACCTCCGGCTCGTTGCGGATCCGCAGCTCGATCGGATCGATGTCACACGCCACGGCGAGCTCGTCCATGGCGATCTCGTGTGCGGCCATGCCTGGCATCTCGCCCGGCGCGCGCATCCACGACGGCACGGCGACGTCGAGACTCACCAGACGGTGGCTCGTGTGCCGGTTCGGCGCGGCATACAGGTGTCGCGTCGCGATGGCCGTCTGCTCGGCGAACTCTTTGATGGCAGAAGTCTGTTCGAGCACCTCGTGGTTGATCCCCAGCAGCGTGCCATCGGCCTCGGCGGCGAGCTGGAAGCGCTGGATCGTCGCCGTGCGGTAGCCGGCGAGCGCGAACATCTGCTGCCGCGTCAGCGCCAGCCGAACGGTGCGCCCGGGAAGGGCCCGCGCGGCGAGCGCGGCGACGGCGTCGTGAGCATGCGGCATACCTTTGCTGCCGAATCCGCCTCCGACGTAGACGGATCGGACGCGCATCTCCTCCGGCTCGAGGCCCAGGACCGGCGCGAGGTCGGCGACCACGCCGTGGACGCTCTGCGTCGACGCGTCGAGGACCAGCCGTGGCTCGCCCTCGTCGAGAGGTGCATCATCGGGCGCCCATCGGGCCGTCGTCGCATGCGGCTCCATGGGGTTGTTGTGCTCGAACGGGGTCGTGTAGGTCTCGTCGACGACCACGACGGCCGCCTCCAGCGCGAGCTCCATCCGACCGGTGCTCGTGTCGGTCGGCAGGGCCGGGTTGACCTGGTCCGGCTTGTACGCGGCCGGGTCGCCGGCGCGCAGCTCCGCCCGGTGCTCCTCGACGTCGTAGTCGACGCGGACCAGTCGCGCCCCCTCGCGGGCGGCCTCGGGCGACGTGGCGGCGATGACCGCGACGACCTGCCCGTGGAACGCCACGTGGGGCGTCTGCAGCACCTGGAGCTCGGCGTTCTCGCCGGGCTCGAGGCGTGGCGCGTTCGTGTGGTCGATCACGGCGACGACCCCGTCGTGGGCCAGCGCCGCTGACGTCCCGATCGAGCTGATCGTGCCCTTGGCGATGGTCGAGCCGACGATGTGGAGGTGCAGCGCGTCCTCGGCGGGCACCTCGGCAGCGTAGGTCGCGGCACCACGCACCTTGAGCGGCCCCTCGACCCGAGCCACCCGCGAGCCCATCGCGACCGCGTCGAGCTGCCCGTGGTCCGTCGGTTGCGCGGTCATGCGCTCGCCTCCCCCGCGGTGCTGGCGAGCTGGTGGAGCAGCATCGTGGTGACCCGCCGCACCAGCGGGATCTTGTATGCCGTCTCGCTCGTCGGCGACGCCGCGGCCAGCTCCGTGTCGAGGGACTTCCGGATCGACTCCGGTGTCAGGGCTCCACCGTGCAGCGCCTCCTCGGCGCGTCTGGCGCGCCAGGGCTTGTGGGCCACCCCTCCCCAGGCGATGCGGACGTCCTCGACGCGGTCGCCGTCGAGGTCGAGCACGATGGCCGCCGAGACCAGGGCGAAGGCGTAGGAGGCGCGGTCGCGGGCCTTGTAGTAGGTCGAGGCCGCGGTGGCGGAGATCAGGGGCAGCTCGACCGCGGTGATCAGCTCGCCGTGCGCGAGCGTCGTGTCGTGCTGCGGCTCGCCGCCCGGCAGGCGGTGCAGCTCCTCGAACGGGAGCCGGCGCTCGCCATCGGGGCCGAGCACCACGACCGTCGCGTCGAGCGCCGCCATCGCGACCGCCAGGTCGGAGGGGTGGACGGTCACGCAGTCCGGCGAGTGCCCGAGGATCGCGTTGTAGCGGCCGTACCCGTCGACGGCCGAGCACCCCGTGCCCGGCTCCCGCTTGTTGCAGGGCGTGCTGAGGTCCTGGAAGTAGACGCAGCGCGTGCGCTGCAGCAGGTTGCCGGCGGTCGTGGCCTGGTTGCGGATCTGACCCGAGGCGCCGGAGAGCAGCGCGCGGGACAGCACGGCATACCGCTCCCGCACGACAGGGTGCGCCGCGAGGTCACTGTTGCGGACGTTCGCGCCGATCCGCAGGCCGGTGCCCGTGCCGGTGCTGGTCTCGGTGCCGGTGTCCTCGGCGCCCGGCAGCTCGGTGACCTCCGCGAGCGGCAGCCGGCTGACGTCCACGAGCCGGCTGGGTGTGGCGACCCCGAGCTTGAGGTGGTCGACGAGGTTGCTGCCGCCTGCGAGGAAGGCGGCGTCCGGGTCGGCGCTGACGGCGGCGACCGCTGAGGCAGCGTCGCGGGCCATCTCGTGAACGAAGGCCTTCACGTCCCCGCCCCTTCCCGGATCGCGTCGACGATGTTGGGATAGGCGCCGCACCGGCAGAGGTTGCCGCTCATCCGTTCACGGATCTCGTCGTCGCTGAGCTCCACGTCGCCGGTGAGGTCGGCGGTGACGTGGCTCGGGTGGCCCTGCTTCACCTCGTCGAGCATGCCCACTGCCGAGCAGACCTGGCCCGGTGTGCAGTAGCCGCACTGGTAGCCGTCGTGCGCGAGGAAGGCGTCCTGCACGGCGTGCAGCCGGCCGTCACCGCCGCCAAGACCCTCGGCGGTCGTGACGTCGGCACCGTCCTGGGCGACAGCCAGGGTCAGGCACGACAGGTGGCGGCGCCCGCCCAGCAGCACGGTGCACGAGCCGCACTGGCCGTGGTCACAGCCCTTCTTCGGTGCGGTCACCCCGAGCCGGTCGCGTAGCGCGTCGAGCAGGCTCGTGCGGTGGTCGACGACGACGTCACGTGCCCGTCCGTCGACGTTGAGCGTGATCCGGGACTCCATGCGCCTCACCGTCCTGGGCTGTGGGCCCCCGAACGGGGCAACCAGTCGGCGCGTACCCACTTGGCAGCGCGCGATCGCTGCGTCACGGGTGCGCTGGGCGGAACAGTGTCCGAGGGGCCGGCGGCGCCACCTCTCCGCGCCGACTGGGCCGCAGGCTGCCGGCGTCCACCCTTCGACAGTGCCGGGAGTCGGACGTAGCGTGAAGCAATGACCCACCCCCACACCGGTCGTGCCACCACCCTCGGCGAGCTGCGGGCCTCCGGGCACGTGCACCGCAGCGTCAAGAGCGAGCTCCGCGAGAACCTGCTGGCCCGGCTGCGCGCGGGTGAGGACGCGTTCCCGGGGATGGTCGGCTTCGAGGAGTCGGTCCTGCCCGAGCTCGAGACGGCGCTGCTCGCCGGTCACGACCTCGTCCTCCTCGGGGAGCGCGGGCAGGGCAAGACCCGCCTCATGCGCACGCTCGCGGGCCTGCTCGACGAGTGGAGCCCGGTCGTCGATGGCTGCGAGATCGGTGACGACCCCCACCAGCCGTCGTGCGTGCGGTGCCGGCGGTTGACCGGGGAGCTCGGTGAGGACCTGCCCGTCGCGTGGCGCCACCGCAGCGAGCGCTACACCGAGAAGCTCGCGACGCCCGACACGAGCGTCGGCGACCTCGTCGGTGATGTCGACCCCGTCAAGGTCGCGCAGGGCCGCACCCTCGGCGACCCCGAGACGGTGCACTACGGCCTCGTGCCGCGCAGCAACCGCGGCATCTTCGGCCTCAACGAGCTGCCCGACCTCGCCGAGCGCATCCAGGTCGCCCTCTTCAACGTGCTCGAGGAGCGCGACATCCAGATCCGCGGCTACTCGCTGCGGCTGCCGCTCGACCTCCTGCTCGTCGCCACGGCCAACCCCGAGGACTACACCAACCGCGGCCGCATCATCACCCCGCTCAAGGACCGCTTCGGCGCCGAGATCCGCACCCACTACCCCACCGAGGTCGTCGACGAGGTCGCCCTCATCGCGCAGGAGTCGGCGCTCGTCGCCGACGTGCCCGAGCACCTGCTCGAGGTCGTGGCCCGCTTCACCCGTGGCCTGCGCGAGTCGTCGGCCGTCGACCAGCGCTCCGGCGTCTCGGCGCGGTTCGCGATCGCGGGGGCCGAAGGGGTCGCGGGATCTGCGCTACGCCGCGCCGCCCGCACCGGTGAGGCGTATGCCGTCGCGCGCGTCTGCGACGTCCCCACCGTCGTGCCCACGTTGCTCGGGAAGGTCGAGTTCGAGATGGGCGAGGAGGGGCGCGAGCGGGATGTGCTGACGCACCTGCTGCGGCTCGCCGTCGCCGAGACCTACCGGGCGCGGCTGTCGGGCCTCGACCTCAGCGGCTTCACCAACCTCTTCGCCGAGGGCGCCGTCGTCGAGACCGGCGAGCTCGTGCCGGGGACCGACCTGCTCGCGCAGGTCGGTCCGGTGCCGGGGTTGTCGAAGGTGCTCGACCGCCTTGGTCACGGCGACGACGCGACGCCCGGCCAGGTCGCGGCGGCCGTCGAGTTCGTCCTCGAGGGCCTGCACCTGACGCGTCGCATCGACAAGGACTCCGTCGCCGGCCGTACCGTGTACGGGGCGTAGGTCGTGCCATGAGCCCCATGACCAGGAGTTTGCGATGAGCCCACGCGACGGCGGTGGTGGAGGCAGTGACGTGCACGGGCGTTTTCGCTACGCGCCGTGGTCCGGCGGGCCCGACCCGCTCGCTCCGCCCTTCGACGTCCGTTCGGCCCTGGACGAGGTGGGCCAGGACGTCCTCGCCGGCGGCTCGCTGCGGGAGTCGCTGCGGGAGCTGATGCGCCGTGGCATGGACGGTCGCCGGGGGCTCGACGACCTCGCCGACCGCGTACGCCGGTTGCGTGAGGCCGCGCGTCGCCGCGGCGACCTCGGCGGGACGCTCGACCAGGTTCGGGCGATGCTCGACCAGGCGCTCGCGGAGGAGCGCGACACCCTCGCCGGTGAGTCGGGGGACGACGCACGCCTGGCGGAGATGGACCTCGCGACGATCCCGGACGACGTCGCCGGTGCCGTACGCGCGCTCGGCGACTACGAGTGGCACTCGCCGGAGGCACGCGAGACCTACGAGCAGATCCAGCAGATGCTGCAGCGCGAGGTCGTCGGGGCCCAGTTCGAGGGGCTCAAGCAGGCGCTCTCGGGCAACGACCCCGAGGCGATGCAGGCGGTCAAGGACATGCTCGCCGACCTCAACCAGCTGCTGGCCGCGCATGCCCGCGGTGAGGACACCGAGGACCAGTTCCGCGACTTCATGGACAAGCACGGCGACCTCTTCCCCGAGCAGCCCGAGAACGTCGACGAGCTCATCGACGCCCTCGCCCGCCGGCAGGCGGCGGCCGAGCGGCTGATGGCGTCGCTCACGCCCGAGCAGCGCGCCCAGCTCGGACAGCTGATGTCCGACGCCCTGGGGGACCCCGACCTCGCCTCGCAGATGGCGCAGCTCTCCGACAACCTGCGCGCCCTGCGACCCGGTCTCGACCGGCGCAGTCCCGTCCAGCAGGGCCAGGGCGGCGAGCCCATGGGCTACGGCGACGGGGTTGAAGCGGTCGCCGAGCTGGCCGACCTCGAGCAGCTCGGTGAGCAGCTGGGGCAGGGCTACTTCGGGGCGACGCTGGATGACGTCGACGTCGAGCGGTTGGAGCAGTACCTCGGTGCCGACGCGGCCCGCGACATGGAGGCCCTGCGCCAGCTCGAGCGCGAGCTCGAACGCCAGGGCTATGTCTCCCGCGGCGACGACGGGCTGCGCCTCACGCCGCGGGCCGTCCGCCGCCTCGGTGAGACCGCGCTCAAGCGGGTCTTCGAGCGCGTCGACGCGACTGGACGCGGCGACCACGACGACCGCGCAGCAGGCCAGGCCGACGAGCTGACCGGGCTCACGCGCCAGTGGGAGTTCGGCGACGAGCTGCCGATCGACACGGTGCGCACCGTCTCGAACGCCCTGCAACGGCAGGCCCGAACGAGGGAAAGGGCCCACTCGACGGGTGCGGTGGAGCTGCTCGTCGAGGACTTCGAGGTGGCCGAGACGGAGCGGCGATCGGTGGCGGCGGTCGCGCTGTGCGTCGACATGTCGTTCTCGATGATGCAGGAGGGGCGCTGGGGGCCGATGAAGCAGACGGCGCTCGCGCTCTCGCACCTGGTGCAGACCCGGTTCCGGCACGACGCGCTGCAGATCATCGGCTTCAACCTGGCGGCACGACGGCTCACTCCCACCGAGCTCACCGAGGCGGAGCCGGAGTGGGTCCAGGGCACCAACCTGCAGCACGCGCTGATGCTTGCGTCACGGCACCTTCGCCGCCACCCCGATGCCGAGCCGGTCGTCCTCGTCGTCACCGACGGCGAGCCGACCGCGCACCTCGAGGCGGACGGGCGGCCGAGCTTCCACTGGCCGGCCACGCAGGAGACCGTCCGCGCCACGGTGGCGCAGGTCGACGAGCTGCGGCGCTCGGGCGCACAGCTCAACATCTTCATGCTCGGCGACGATCCCGGCCTCGCCCGGTTCGTCGACGCCGTGGCGCGGCGGGCCGGTGGACGAGTCTTCACCCCCGACATCTCCCGGCTCGGCGACTACGTCGTCGCCGACTACCTGCGGACCCGGCGCGGACGTCGCTGAGTCTGCACGGCCGCAGCCAGGTAGCCCGCCATGTATGATGAGACGTTTCTCGGCACCGTTGTCGCGCCGCCCCAGCCGGAGGGGGAGGCCGCCGCCGACGTGCTCCACGTGGAGGGCACGACGCGGTGGGACTACACGCACTTCTCGCTCTCGATGAGCGCCTCCCGGCGGCTGGCCCGGTGGGTCGGCTGGAACATCGACGGGCTGCGGCTCTTCCCCGGCGAGTCGATCTCGCGGGCCGGTGAGCAGTTCCGGCTGGACCCGCGGCTGCCGGCCGACGCCCAGACCGGCGATGCCCTCTATACCGGCAACGACCTCGACCGCGGCCACCTGGCCCGCCGCTCGGACCTGCTGTGGGGCACCCTCGCCGAGGCCCGCGCCGCGAACCACGACTCGTTCTTCTTCCCGAACATCTCGCCGCAGATGAACGACTTCAACCAGTCGCGGCTGGACGGCGTCTGGGGCCTGCTCGAGAACGCGGTGCTCGAGCTGGCGAACCTCGACCGGCGCCGTCTGACGCTCTTCGGCGGTCCGGTGCTGACCGGCGCCGATGTCGTCTACCGCGACGTGAGGATCCCGGGCGCGTTCTGGAAGGTCCTCGTCTACGTGCTCGACGGCGTCCTCACCGCACGTTGCTTCGTGCTCGCCCAGCTGGTCGAGCCGCTGCTGCCCGCGTCCAGCCTCGACGACTTCGCGACGTACGAGGTCCCCCTCGCGCGGCTCGAGGAGCTGGTGTCGCTGTCGTTCGCCTCCCTGCGCGAGCCGTCGGTCGCCACCCGAGCGCGAACCGCGCCGGAGAGGGTCGCCGACGTCCGCGAGGTCGTCTGGTGACCGCCTGACGGGTAGGCCGCCTGTCAATTGGGTCGCCCGGCGGCGCCGGTGGCTGTCATGGTGGCGCGGTGAGGGCTCACGACGCGCGGTTGGACCGCATCGAGGCGTACTACGACTGCGTCCCGCGCGCCGTCGCGGCAGTGGAGGAGGTCGGTCCCTTCACGCTCTTCGCCGCCGAGGGGGGCACGGGGTGGCAGTTCTACGCGCGGCCGCGCCTCGGTCGGCACGGTGCCTTCAGCCCCGCGGACGTGTGCCGCGTGCTCCAGCGCCAGGAGGAGCTCGGGGTGCCGCGGGCGGTGGAGTGGGTCGACGAGGTGACGCCCTCGCTGCTGCCGGCGGTGCGGACGGCCGGGCTCGAACCGGAGCGCTATCCGCTGCTCGTCATGCCGCCCGGTGTGTCGGTGTCGCCCGACCCTCGAGCGCGTGCGCTGCACCCGTCCGAGCCGCACCTGTCGTTGGCGATGGGCACCGTGTCGGCGGGCTTCGCCGGGCGGGACGAGGTCGTCCCGAAGGACCCGGGCAAGCGGCCGGAGCTGATGGAGCGCGGCAACCTCCTGGTCGTCGCCTCGTTCGAGGACAACCGGCTCTGTGGCGCCGGGTCGGCTGCGCCACGTGGAGACGTCGCCGAGCTGATGGGCATCGCCGTACCGCCGGGGCATCGGGGCCGCGGTCACGGCACGGCGATCACGAGCACGCTCGTTGCCGCCTGTCGCGAACAGGGTGTCGAGGTCGTCTTCCTGTCGGCCGGCTCCGACGCCGCGGCGGAGATCTACCGCCGGGTCGGCTTCGTCGACGTCGGCACCGCCTGCGTCCTGGAGCTCGACGACTGAGCTGACTACCTGCCGCGGCGGGCTCGGGACACGGCATACCCGCTCCAACTGCGACAGTGACCCGCCCAGCGGGTCACTGACGTATGGCGATGCACCGGCAGGGTGCTTGTCGCCCCGCTTGAGCCACCATCCGGTGATGCCCCTCGTGCCTCTGCGGGGGCCGGCTGGCTCAGTCGGCGACGGTGACGCCGCGCCAGAAGGCGACGCGGTCCTGGATCTGGGCCGCGGCCCTCTTGGGATCCGGGTAGTACCACGCGGCATCGCGGTTGGTGTCACCGTCGACGGCGATGGAGAAGTAGGACGCCTTGCCCTTCCACGGGCATGTCGTGTGCGTGTCGCTGTCGACCAGGACGCTGGTGTCGACGGACTCGCGTGGGAAGTAGTGGTTGCCCTCGACCACCACGGTGTCGTCACTCTCGGCGATGATCTTGCCGTTCCAGATCGCGCGCACGGTGCCTCCTTCAGCTCGGGTCCCGGTCGGGACGCTCCTCGAGCACAACCACGGTGCGGCCGGTTTCGTTCCGAACATTAGACAGGGCCGGGGACGGCGCCGGGAGGCGTGAGCAGCACAGCCATTCGGGTAACAGGCGTGGGCAACCCGAACGCGACACGTCCATCGCTCGAGCGACGCGGAAGGAAACCCCATGAAGGCAGTCGTTTTCAAGGCCCCCTACGAGCTCTCCGTCGAGGAGGTGCCGGACCCGCGGATCGAGGAACCCCTGGATGCCGTCATCCGGATCAGCACCGCCAACATCTGCGGCTCCGACCTGCACCCCTACGAGGGCCGTGCGCCGCTCGACGCGGGCACGGTCCTCGGCCACGAGAACATGGGCATCGTCGAGGAGGTCGGCCAGGGAGTGAACCGGATCAAGAAGGGCGACCGCGTCTCGGTCCCCTTCAACCTCGCCTGCGGCACCTGCCGCAACTGCACCGACGGCTGGACCTCCGCGTGCTTGCGTGCCAACCCGACCGGCAAGCCGGGCGCCGGCTACGGCTACCCGCAGATGGGCCCCTACTGGGGCGGTCAGGCGGAGTTCCTGCGCGTGCCGTGGGCCGACTTCAACCTGCTGCACCTGCCGGAGGGCAAGGAGCACGAGACCGACTTCACGATGCTGTCGGACATCTTCCCGACGGGCTACCACGGGACCGAGCTCGCCGGAGTCAGCCCAGGCAAGACGGTCGCCATCTTCGGCGCCGGGCCGGTGGGCTTGATGGCGGCGCACAGCGCGGCCATCCGCGGCGCCTCGCAGGTCTTCGTCGTCGACCACCAGCCGGACCGGCTCGCCCTCGCAGAGCAGACCGGCGCAACGGCCGTCAACGCCGCCGACACCGACGTGGTGCAGAGCATCATGGACGGCACCGACGGGTTCGGCGTCGACTGCGGCGTCGAGGCGGTCGGCTTCCAGGCCCACGACTCCTCAGGCAACGAGCACCCCTCGATGGTGCTCGACAACCTCGTCGAGGTGGTGCGCGCCACCGGCCACATCGGGGTCGTCGGGGTCTACGTCCCCCAGGACCCCGAGGCCGCGACCGATCCGGCGAAGGAGGGCCGGGTGGAGTTCAACTTCGGCGCCGCCTTCGACAAGGGAATCGCGATCGGCACCGGCCAGTGCCCGGTCAAGCGCTACAACGAGCAGCTGCGCGACCTCATCATCCGCGGGGTCGCGACGCCGTCGTTCATCGTCTCCCACGAGGTGTCGCTCGACGACGCAGTGGACGCGTACAAGAAGTTCGACGAGCGGGCCGCCGGCTACACGAAGGTGCTGCTGCACCCGGCCGCCGCGTAGGCATGCGCGGCACCGCACCGGCGACACCTGCCCGCCCGCGTCGCCGTTCAGGTGGCGCGGGCGAGCAGGAACGCCTGCGGGGTCTTCTCGTCGTCCTGCCTGGCGCGCTCGGTGCGGACAGTCACCCGGAAGCCGGCACCGGCCAGCAGCGCCGTGACGTGGCCGGGGTCGAGGCGGTGCGCCTCGAAGGAGACCTTGTGGCCGTAGGCCTGCTCGTGCCGCACCGAGAAGCCACCCGCCTGGAAGGCCAGCAGGAGGATGCCGGCGGACCGGGTGACGCGGCGCAGCTCGGTGAAGACGTCTGGCAGCAGGGCGGGCGGCGTGTGGATGATCGAGTACCAGGCGACGACGCCGGCCAGCGAGGCATCGGCGAGGTCGAGGGCGGCGAGGCTGCCGGTGCGGAAAAAGATCTCGGGGTGACGCCGTGCCGCCTCCGCGACCATGCCCGGCGAGAGGTCGATGCCGCTGACGTCGAGGCCCAGCCCGGCGAGGTGGCCGGTGATGCGCCCCGGTCCGCATCCCACGTCCACGACCGGCCCACCGCCCTCGCCGAGGACGAGCTCCGCGAAGTGCCCGAGCAGGGCGCGGTCGAGCGGGCTGCGCGCCAGCTCACCCTCGAGGAGGGCGGTGTAGTCGACCGCGACCGTGTCGTATGCCGTCCGCGTCTCCACGATGTGGGGCGGCTCGTTGGCGCAGTCGGTGCGGCGCGTGCTCATGGCTGCTCCTGGCGTGGTCGGTTCGCGTATGCCGCCACGGTCGCGGGTACGCCCTCGTAGGCTCGGCGCATGGCGAGGGTGCGCACCGGGAAGTGGTCGATCGCGTCGCGTGACTCCTTCCTGTCGATCGGTTCCACGGGATCAGTGCTCTCGATCGGGAGCATCGGGTCGGTGCTGTCGATCGGCGACGTGGGCTCGTTCGCGTCGTTCCTGTCGATCGGGTCGTCGATGAGCGCGCTCGGCCTGCTCTCCAACATGTCGAAGCTGTCCATCCTTTCGCACGAGAGCGACTGGTCGATCCTGTCGGCGCAGTCGAGGCGGGCGGTGCGTGGCTACCGCGTCAACGGCTCGCTGGGACGGCTCCGGTCCAAGCGGTAGACGAGCCACAGCGCGCCGCTGGGTGTCGGGGTCGCGCTGTGCAGGGCGAGGCGCTGCAGCTCGGGAAGGCCGTCGAAGAGGCGCCGCCCCTGCGGGTCGAGGACGGGCGCGACCCCGAGCTGGAGCTCGTCGACGAGGCCCTGTGCGAGCAGTGCCTGGGCGAGCTCGATGCTGCCGTGGACGCCGATGTCCTTGCCGGGCAGGGCCTTGAGGTCGCGGACGATGTCGGCAAGCGGACCGGAGACGGCCTCGGCGTCGCCCCACGCGCTCGTCGATGCGTCGGGCAGCGGGCTGGAGGTGACGACGTACTTCTTGACGCCGTTGATGAAGTCCGCGAAGGGCTGCTCGTCCGAGGTCGGCCAGTAGTGCGACCACTGGTCGTACATGTGCCGGCCGAGCAGGACGGCGTCCTGGTCGGCGATGAGGCGGGCCTCGAACTCGAGCATGACGTCGTCGAACGACGGGACGCACTGCTCGTCATCGGTGTGTTCAGGGAAGGAGCGGATCGGGTCGTCGACGGCGCCGTCGAGCGAGGTCAGGCTGTAGAGGACGATCCTGCGCATGTGAGGTCTCCTAGGGCGCGGCGGGGCCGCTGGGGGTCAGGCCGAGCCACTCGGCGAGGTCGGCGATCTCGCGGTGGACGGCAGAGCGAACGGCCTTGGTGAAGCGGACGTCCTCGTGGATCGCGTTGACGACGAGCGTGCCGGCCTTGCGGTCGGCCTGGGCGTCGAGCTTTCCGACGAGCCGGTCGTGGTGCAGGATCGGCAGCGCGAAGTAGCCCCAGCGGCGTTTGTCCTTGGGCTTGTACATCTCGAGGATGTACTCGAAGCCGAAGAGCTGCTCGGCCCGGACGCGGTCGTGGATCAGCCGGTCGAAGGGACTGAGCAGCGCCGTGCGCCCCTCGAAGTCCGCAAGGTCGAGGTATGCCGGGTGGACGCGCCAGGAGCCCGGAAGCCCTTCGACCTCGGCGGGCTCGCCGGCGTCGGCTGCATACGAGTGCTCGCCCGGCATGACGGTGCCGGTGGCGCGGGCGATGCCGAGGGCGGCGAGGCGGCGCTCGTTGCGGTGCCGGATCGCCTCGTCGAGGGTGAGCGTCGGCAGGCCGGGCGGGTACACGCGCTCGGGAAGATCGAAGTAGCGCTGACGGCCCTTGCGGCCCGCGATGGCGACCTGGCCGCGCAGGGCCAGGGCCTCGAGCATCTTGGTGAGGTTGCGGTTGTTGGTCCAGCCGGTCGAGGGCCACGGGACGACGCTCGTGTCCGGGATGTCGCGCGACAGCAGCGGACCCTCGGCCTCGAGCTTCGCGAGGATGTCGCGGCGGAACGAGTCGTTGGCGGCGAGCCAGTCGGCCATGAACGGGTAGGGGTCGGTGTCGCGGGCCTCGGCGATGACGGCCGGGACGTCCTGCGGGCTGCGGATGTAGGCGACGGTCTCGACGAGGGTGCGGTCGTGCTCGAGCGCCTGGACCAGGTGGGAGGGGTCGTAGCTCTTGCCGAGCCGGCACCACAGGACGAGGTCGGCGCTGGGCGCGATGGCCGCGGTCGGGTCGATCTGCAGGAACGTCAGCCGCTCGACCGTCGCGACGACGTGGGTCGGCCGCGGCACGTCGAGCAGCTGCGCGTGCACCGCGATGCGACGCGCTTGCTCGACAGTGAGCCGGTGGACCGCCATGTCCGAGACCCTAGCCATCCGCACCGACACGGGGTCGGGAGCGCGGGACGGCGTGCACACTGGAGCATGGCCATCAATCTGGAGCAGGAGTGGTTCCGCGGCTTGAGCCAGCTCCGCTACGCAGCCACCCCGAAGCGGGTCCGGGCGCTCCTCGACGGACAGACGGTGCTCGACACCCGGGACGCGCTGCTCGTCTACGAGCCACGCCGGGTCGTGCCCTGGTATGCCGTCCCGCCCGGCGATCTGCACCTCGACCTCACCGAGCGCGACCCGTCTGCCGTGCCCGAGCTGCGGGCGCCGGTGCTGCCGCCGACCCACAACGAGTGGCACACCGTGCCGGGGCGCTCGCTGCACCTGGACGGCCACGGCGAGGTGGCCTTCCGGCCCGACGACCCCGACCTCGACGGCCGCGTCATGCTGCACTGGGAGCCGTTCGAGTGGCTGGAGGAGGACGAGTCCGTCATGGGCCACCCGCACGACCCGTTCAAGCGGATCGACGTGCTGCACTCCGACCGCCACGTGCGCGTGGAGGTCGACGGGGTCACCGTCGCCGAGTCCACCCGGTCGATGATGCTCGTCGAGACCAGCCTGCCGGTGCGGTGGTACCTGCCGCGCGACGACGTCCGGGTGGACCTGCTGACGCCGTCCGAGCACCACAGCGTCTGCGCCTACAAGGGCGTGGCGTCCTACCTCAGCGCTGAGGGCGCCCGGGACGTGGCGTGGTTCTACCCCGAACCGCTGCTCGACGCGCTCCCTGTCAAGGACCTGGTCTGCTTCTGGCGGCCGGCGACGGTCTTCGTCGACGGAGCCTCGGTGGACACGTCGATGCCCGGCGCCTGAAGCGGAGTTCGGGGCCGAGCGCGCTGGCTGGGCAGCGTCACTGCGCCGTGGGGACCGCCTGGATGGAGTAGCTGTGCATCGTGAAGGTGGAGTTGCCTGCGGAGGTGATCTCCCAGCCGGTGTTGAGCTGGGTGATCGCGTGCGGGCCCTTGGCGAAGCCGTTGGCGGCGAGCCACTCGAACCCGGCCTTGACGTTCACCGTCCCGGACCCCTGGCGAGCGCACGTGCCCGATCCACCACTGCCGTCGAGGACGAAGATGATCTCCGCCCCAGGATCGCCGTAGCGGTGCACCGTCCACTTCTGGCCGTCGAGGTCGGCATGCCCGAGGAGCGTTCCACCGAAGGCGCCCTCGTCGCAGCGGCCGCGCGTGTCCGTCCAGAACATGACGTCGGAGTCGTAGTTCTCACTCCAGGCGTCCACCGCGAACTCGTAGATGCTGTGCGCGTCCGTCGGGGACGTCTCGCTGTAGGTGACCTTGAGGGTGGACAGCGAGTTCAGTGGCGTGCTGGTCGGGTTGGCGCACCCCTCCCAACCGGAGCCGCACCAGTTGTCGAAGAGCTGCTGCACGTCGGGGAAGGTCTGCACGCCGAGGTAGCCGAACGGCACGCCGTGGGCGACGAGCTTCCAGTCGCCGGGGTGGTTCGCGTAGACCGTCTGCGTCGTGCCGGACTGGGGCCCGACCGCCTGGTTGGAGACGTACGTGTTGGAGCCGTTGCTGTTCGGGATGTCGCGGTAGTCGTAGGCGCCGCAGACATCGCCGAGCCCGGCAGAGCAGGCCCAGCTCGTGCTCGCCGCGGTGGGGGGTGCCGGCTGGGCGGTCGCGGAGGGCGCAGGTGCCGAAGCGCCAGTGGGGGAGCTCGTCCGCGACGGCGCGGTCTCCGTCGTGGCCGTGGGGGCTGTGGCGGCCGTGGGGGCTGTCGTGGCTCTGGTGGTCGCTGTCGAGGCCGTCGTGGTCGCTTGCGGCGTTGTCGCGGACGGGCTGCAGGCGACTCCGGCGAGCGCCAACACTGACGCGGCCAGAGCTGCGACCTTCACCGAGCGCTGCACCTTCACCAGCATGGACCGCTCTCCGTCCGGTGTCCGGCGAAGGCGTCAGGCGGGTGCCGAGACTCGTCGTGACGGCCGCCAACATGCCCCGGAAGTCCCGGATGGGCTGACGCTGCCGTGGACTGGTCCCCTTGTGTCACCCAGCGCACAGACAGGGAGGAGTCCCAAGGGGACTCTCGAGACATGGACACGAAGAAGAGCGTGAGATGCAGGATCGGCCGGCACCGCTGGGAGCCCACCACCGTCACCGGGATGCGTGAGCGGATCTGCGTCGACTGCGGCCGTAACCGCTTCGACGCCTCGGTCCACCCGGACCGCGAGGCACGCGAGAACGACAGACCGATCTTCGTCCCCTTGGGCGGCGGCGGCACAGGCCCGTTCTGAGGGGCGAGCGGATCACCGATGCGGCCAGCCGGTGCCTAGGATCGCGACCATGGACGTCATCGGCTGGCTGCTCGAGGGTGATCCCGCGATTCGGTGGCAGGTGCTGCGCGACGTGCTCGATGCACCTCCCGACCAGGTGGCAGCCGAGCGCGCCCGGGTCGAGACGGAGGGGTGGGGAGCTCGGCTGCTGGCGCTCCGCGATGCTGATGGCCAGTGGGACGGTGGAGCGTGCTTCCCGCGGCGCGTCGCCGATGACTGGCGGGCGGGGATCCAGCCGGACTTCTCACATGGTCAGCCGTGGACCTCGACGTTGCCCACGCTGGTGCTGCTGCGAGACCTGGGCCTTGACCCGCAGAGCGCGGCGGCGCGCGACACGGTCGCGCTGGTCGCGGCGAACTGCCGGTGGGAGCACGACGGCCAGGCGTTCTTCGATGGCGAGGTCGAGCCCTGCATCAACGGCCGGACACTGTCCATCGGCGCCTATTTCGGTGTCGACGTCGACGCGCTGGTCTCGGGTCTGCTCGACCAGCAGCTCAGCGACGGCGGCTGGAACTGCGAGAGCGAGAACGGCGCCACCGTCTCGTCCTTCGACTCGACGATCTGCGTGCTCGAGGGCCTGCTCGAGTACGAGCGGTTCGGCGGAAAGGTCGCCGTGGGGGCGTCTCGCCGCCACGCGGAGGAGTACCTGTTGCAGCGGCACCTGTTCCGGCGCAAGAGCACAGGCGAGGTGCCGGCCGAGAGGTGGCTGCAGTTCTCCTGGCCGCCGCGCTGGCATTACGACGTGCTTCGCGCGCTCGACTACTTCAGGCTCTCCGGAGCAGAGCCCGACAGCCGGATCACCGAGGCTGTGCACCTGGTCCGGGACAAGCGTCGACCCGATGGCACCTGGCTGCTGGAGAACACCCACCCGGGAGAAACGCACTTCGACTTCGAGGACGGCGACGGGCAACCGAGCCGTTGGAACACGCTGCGCGCGCTACGCGTCCTGGACTGGTACGACCAGCGCGGTTGCCCGCAAGACTGAAGTCGAGACGCACCGCGCGGTCGTGAGCCTCGGTCAGGTTCTCGGCGCCCCGCGGAGACGAGCGACCAAACAGGCTGCGCATCGACGCACCACCGTTTCCGGCTGTTCGGCTGGTTCGGCGGTTCGGCTGGTCCCGCCCAGCCCGGCGAGCTCTTGGACCACGAGACCGCCTGGGTTCAACGCTGCACGCGAGCACGCCATTGGCGGCGGCCGCTGCTTACGGCCACTCCCAGGCCGCTGAACAGCAGCACAGCGGCGAGCAGGCCGAAGGCGGCGCTGAGGTCGATGTCCTGCTTGCTCACCGTGACGTGCTTCGGGAGGTCGGCCAAGACCTTGGTCAGTCCGTCGGCGTCGGTCGCAGCGAAGTACTCGCCGCCAGTCGTCTGCGCGACTCCCTTCAGCGCCGCCTCGTCGACGACGAGGAAGTTTCGGCCACCCAGCGCCCCTGCACCGCCACCACTGAGGTCCCGAAGGCGGGGGGGCTGGAAGCCGCCGTACTGGTCGCGGGTGCACGCCATCTGTGTCGGGTGCGTCGTGCCGAAGCCGATCGGATAGACCCGCACCCCTCGAGCCGCTGCCTGGGCCGCTGCCACTCCAGGAGTCACCCCGCGCGTGTTCGCGCCGTCCGTCAGCAGCACGATGATCTCCGGCGCCACGGCCACCGGCCCCGCGCCCCCACCAGCCGAGCCCGCACCGCCGCCGCCCGCAGCGACCGAAGGTTGAGGAGTAGGAGGCGCGCTCCCAAAACCGGGCCCGTCCGTCGTCGGCTCGTCCACCGCATCGGCCGGTGAGATGTTCGCGTCCAACTCGGCGATCGCGTCGATCGAGCGCAGGATCGCCGCCCCGATCGTCGTCCCGCGTCCCGTCGTCACCGCATCGAGCGCGGCCAGCAGCTCGTCCCGGTCGCGGGTCGGCGCCACGGCCAGCTGCGCGAACCCGGAGAAGACGACGAGCCCCACCTTCGTCTCGTCGTCCTGCCCCTCGATGAACGACCGGACCGCCGCCTGCGCCGCGCTCAACCGGTTCGGGAGGACGTCGGTGGCGCACATCGAGCCCGAGGCGTCCAGGGCCAGGATGACCGTCGAGCTCGATGTCGGCACCTCCGCCCGCACCGTCGGCCGCGCGCTCGCCACCCCCAGCAGCGCGAGAGCCCCGAGCACGAGGGCGATCGGCACGTGCCGTCGCCACGACGCCGACCCGGCGCCCGCGACCTGCAGCAGCGCGACGTTCGAGTAGCGCACCGCCTGCCGCCGACGACGCCGCAGCTGCCACACGTAGATCCCGAGCAACAAGGGCACGAAGACCAGCACCAGCAGCATCAGCGGGAGCCCGAACGACATGTCAGACCACCCGCCCCTGCCGCAGGACCGACACGGTCGCCCCGCCGAGCAGCAGCAACGCGGCCAGACCGGCCACCCACGACGTCACCTCGTGCGGAACCGTCCGCGTCGTCCACTGGAGCTCGATCGCGTCATAGACCGCCGCCAGCGACGCCGCGTCCGACGCCCGTCGATACGTCCCTCCGGTCGTCTGCGCTATCGACTGCAGCGCCGACTCGTCCAGGGCCGTGGCGATGCTGAAGCCGTCCACCTGGATCGTCGTCCCCGCCGGCGTCCCGAGGCCGATGGGCTCGACCTTCACCCCGGCCGCCGAGGCGAGCTCGGCCGCGCCCGAGGACCCCTGGCCCGTCGTGTCCTCACCGTCGGTGAGCAGCACGATCGCCGTCCCGCCGTGGTAGCCGATCGGCACCTCCTCGTCCGTCCCCTTCTCCGCGTCGCCCGGCGGCTTGACCGGCTTGCCGACGATCGCGCTCAGCCCACCGAGGATCCCGTCACTCAGCGACGTCTCCCCGGCCGGCCGCAGCCGCGCCACCGCCGCCAGCACGGCATCCCGGTCGTCCGTCGGCCGCTGGGTCACGAGCCCGGTCCCGCCGAAGGCGACGACCGCGATCCGCACCGACTCCGGCTGCTTCGCCACGAACCCGAGCGCCACCGCCTTCGCGGCCTCGAGCCGCGACGGCTTCACGTCCGTGGCCGCCATGCTGTTGGACACGTCGAACGCGAGCACGACCGTGCCCTCCCGGTGTGGCTCTGCGACCGACGCCACCGGCCGCGTCAGTGACAGCACCATCGCCGCCAGCGCAGCGATGAGCAGGGCCGGCCCCAGGTGCCGCCACCGCCCGCGCGGCGCGGGCATGACGAGCCCGTCCGCCGCCAGCGCCGCACGACGCGCCTCCTGCGCCCGCAGCACGCGCCGGTAGCCGGCGATGAGGAGCGGCACGACGAGCAGCCCCAACAGGGCCCACGGCCACGTCAGGGACACCGTGCTCATCGCCGCCACCTCATCGCCGCCACCTCATCGCCGTCTCCGCCGCCGCAGCTCGGAGATCCGCATCAGCGAGCGCACCAGGTCGTCGTCCGTGCGCACCGGGTAGAGGTCCACGCCGGCCCGCCGCGCCCTCGCCTCGAGGTCCGCCTGTCGCGCCTCCGCGGCCGCCGCCAGCCGCGCCCGGAAACCGACGTCGCTCGTGTCGACGAAGATCTGCTCGCCCGTCTCGGCGTCCTCGACGTAGATCGCGCCCGCGTCGGGCAGCTCGCTCTCGCGCGGGTCGACCACCTGGATCGCGACCACCTCGTGCCGCCGCGCCAGCCGTGACAGCGGCGCCTCCCATCCGTCCACCGCGATGAAGTCCGACACGACCAGCAGCAGCGAGCGCCTCCGCGCGATTCCGTATGCCGCCGCGAGCAGCACCCCGAGGTCCGTGACCGTCCCCGGGCGGGCTGGGTCTCCAGCCGGCACCCGGCGACCCAGCACGCGGCGAACTCCACGACGAAGGAGCGACCCGCCTTCCTCCCGGTTCGTGGCCTTTCGACGGTTCAAGGACGAGGAGCCGAGGTCGGCGCGGGCTTCGCGGCGGTCGAGGAGGGCCTTGGCGATACGCAGCACCTGGTTTCGACCCGACGCGGGCGGGATCACCAGCTCGACGCCGACGTCCATCACGACAGCCCCGACCCGGCTGCCGCCACGGGTCAGCACGTGCGCGAGCGTCGTCGCGATCTCGGCGAGCACGAGGTCCTTCTGCCGGTCGACCGGGCCGAAACCCATCGATGCCGAGTGGTCCAGCAGCAGCCAGGCCGTCAGCTCGCGGTCCTCGATGAAGTCGCGCACATAGGGCTCGTCGAGTCGGGCGGTGACGTTCCACTCGATGTGGCGCACGTCGTCGCCCGGCACGTACTCGCGCAGATCGGTGAAGTCGAGTCCCGTGCCGCGGAAGAGCGTCCGGTAGTCGCCCTGCAGCCGCCCGTCGAGCCGCCGCACGACCTGCCACTCGAGGCGGCGGAGCAGGCTCTCGGCCGTCAGCGGGGCGGTCTGGCCCATGTCGCATCACCGCCCACACCCGCCGGCTGCCGCAGCGGCACCGTCGGCGCGGGCACCGCCTCGAGCAGCGGCGTCAGCAGGTCGTCGGCCGACAGCTCCTCGGCAAGCGCCTCGTAGGACAGCACGATCCGGTGCCGCAGCACGTCGCGCGCGAGGTCGCGCACGTCCTCGGGCAGCGCGTAGTCGCGCCCCCGCAGGAAGGCCAGCGCCCGAGCCGCCAGCACGAGGTTGATCGACGCCCGGGGACTCGCGCCGTACGTCAGCAACCGCGCCAGGTCGTCCCGCCCGACGCTGGCAGGCTCGCGGGTCGCGGTGGCCAGCCGGACGGCGTACTCGATCACCGCAGGGTCGACGTAGACGGCGTCCGCGTCGCGCTGGAAGCCGCGCAGGAGCTCCGGGTCGAGCACCTGCACGGTCGTCACCGCCGCCGCGATCTGCCGCTCGACGACGACGAACTCCTCGGCTGCAGAGGGATATCCGATGAGGACCTTGAGCATGAAACGGTCCACCTGCGCCTCGGGCAGCGCATACGTGCCCTCCGACTCGATGGGGTTCTGGGTCGCCATGACGAGGAACGGGTCGGGCGCCGGGTAGGTCTCGCGCCCGATCGTCACCTGCCGCTCCTGCATGACCTCGAGCAGCGCGCTCTGCACCTTCGCCGGCGCGCGGTTGATCTCGTCGGCGAGCACGAGGTTGGCGAAGACCGGCCCGAGCGAGACCTGGAACTCGCCGTCCTTCTGGTTGTAGATCCGGGTCCCGACGAGGTCGGCCGGCACGAGGTCGGGTGTGAACTGGATGCGCTGGAAGTCGCCGCCGATCGCCTGCGCGAGCGTCTTGACCGCCATCGTCTTGGCCAGCCCCGGCACCCCCTCGACGAGCAGGTGCCCGCGCGCGAGCAGCGCCACGAGCATCCGCTCGACGAGCACGTCCTGCCCGACGATCGTGCGCTTCACCTCGTAGAGCGCCTGCTCCAGCGCGGCCCGAACCTGCGGCCCCTGCTGACCGGCGGGTGCCTGTCCGTCCATGCCGTCCTCCTCCTGCCGGTGGCGGGTCACGTCGTCGTGACCGCTTGCGTATGCCGTGTGCTGACCGTCCGGGTTACGGGACGCCCGTGCCAGCGGGCCTCCTAGCGGGGCGGGCTGCCCGCCGCCCCTCCCGGCGTCTCAATCGGGACCGCGAAGCCGATGCCGACGAAGAGCCTCTGGTCCGTGGGGTTGGCCAGGCCCGTGACGATGCCGACGACCTGACCGGCCTTGTTGAGCAAAGGCCCGCCGGAGTTGCCGGGGTTGACCGCGGCGTCGATCTGGATGAGGTGCTCGAGCTTGCGCTTGCCCTCCACGGTCACCGTCCGGTCGAGCGCGGAGACCACTCCGGCCGAGAGCGAGTCGACCAGCCCGAGCGGGTGGCCGACGGCAAAGACCGGCGCCCCGACCGGCACCGGGCTGCCGAGCACGGCCGGTACGACGGTGTCGGGCAGCCTCGCCGGCAGGAGCGTCGCGGTGTCGCTCTCCGGCTTCTGGGTCGCGATCCGAGCCGGGGAGACGGTGCCGTCGGCGAAGGTGACGGTGATCGCGGTCGACCCGCCGACGACGTGCAGCGCCGTGAGCACCGTCCCGTCGGCGTTGACGACCACGCCGGCGCCGGTGCCCGCCTCCTGGCGGCCGCCGACCGTGTCGCGTGTCTGGATGAGCACGAGGGACGGGCTGATGACCGCGTGCGCGACCGACCCGTCGGCCGGCCTCGCGGCGTCCGCCTCGGCCTGCTTCTCGATGCCGCGCTTGACGCTCACGTCGACGTCGCGCTGCGTGAGGACGGGTGGGCCGGGAGGACGCGTGACGGCATACGACGTCGTCGCCGCCACCACGATGACGAGGGCCGCGACGAGCCACGAGACGCGACGGGGGAGACCGGCCAACCGGGCCCGGACGCGCTCGGAGCGGGTCGGCGGAGGGGGAGGCTGCTCGGGCTGCGGGGCCGGGGCGCGGAGAGGCATCCCGGCGCCAGGGGCGGCGGTGTCGACCTCTGGGAGAGCGGTGACCCGTGCCACCTTCTCGACTGTACGTTCGGATCGTTCCGAGCGTGGGCGGGCTGTCAAGTCTTCACAGGAATCGCGGAAGCGAGGACCGGCCGCCTCGACGAGGGGTAGATAAGGGGGTATGCCGACCGTCGCGAAGCTCGTGAGCCGGCGCCTCACGCAACAGCGCGACGTGCTGCGCACCGCCGAGGCGACCGTGCGTGACGGCAAGCCGACGGGGGTGCACGACCTCCGGGTCGCGATGCGCAGGATCCGGTCCCTGCTGGCCACCTACCGTCCGTTCCTCGACACCTCCGTCACGGAGCCCATGCGCGACGAGCTGAAGGCGGCGTCGGCCCGGCTCGGGCAGTCGCGCGACGCGGAGGTCGCCACCGACAGCACCGACGAGCTGCTCGACGACGCCTGGCTGACGGGCGTCGGGAGCCTCGGCGGCCCGGCCGGGCTCAGCGTGCTCGACGGCATCGGCGGCCTCGACGGGGAGGCGGTCACCGGCCTTCGCGCGCGCCTGCGTCTCGACGAGGTGGCTGCCGACGACGTGGTCGAGGAGACCCTCGACTCCGACTGGTACGCCGGACTCGTCACCGCCCTCGACGAGATGGTCGCCCACCCACCGGTGACCGCCAAGGCGCGGCGGCGCGCGCGACCCGTGGCTCGCAAGCGGGTCCGCCACGAGGGCCGCCGCTTCGTCGACCGGGTGGCCGCCGCACGGGTCCCCGTGGATGCCACCGACCCGGACGCGCCGCCCGACGAGGACGAGCACGCCGCCCGGCTGCACGAGGTGCGCAAGGCGGCCAAGCGACTGCGCTACGCCGCAGAGACCGCCGCCCCGGTCAGCGGCAAGGGCATCGCCCGGGTGGGTGCGGGGGCCAAGAGCGTGCAGTCGGCCCTCGGCCTGCACCAGGACGCCGTCACGACCCGGGCCACCCTGCGCCACCTCGCGCTCGACGAGGACGTCGGTGAGGCCGCGGCCTTCCTGCTCGGCCACCTCGACGCCGACGAGCACCGCATCATGGCCAAGCTCGAGAAGGAGGCGTGGCGCGCCGTCGACGATCTCGAGAAGCTGCTCGCCTCTCGGCTCTGAGCCGGTGTCCAGCGGGTGGTGAGTCAGGCGAGGATCAGGCGCGGCACGGACTGGTCGGGGTGCGGCTCGTCGCCCAGCTCCTGCTGCGCCAGCCACATCCGGGCCTCCAGCTCATCGCGCACCTGGGCGTACCCCGGGTCGTCGGCGACGTTGACGAGCTCCTCGGGGTCGGCCTCGAGGTCGTAGAGCTCCCACTCCTGCGCGAATCGCCGGTCCGAGCAGCCCGGAAGCCCGAGCCCGTCGTTGTAGAAGAAGATGAGCGTGTAGCGGTGCGTCCGGTAGCCGTAGTGCGCCCCGACCCGGTGGCTGCGATCGTCGTGCATCCAGTAGCGGTAGTAGAAGCCCTCGGCCTCGCGGTCGCGTCGACTATCTGCGCCAGCTGGATCGATGAGGTCGCGCCAGAACGACCGGCCCTGCATCCGCTCCGGCACCTCTACCCCGGCCGCCTCGAGCAGGGTCGCGGCGATGTCGACGTTCGTGACGATGCGGTCGAGCCCCTGCCCGGCCGCGACGGCCCGCGGGTAGGAGAGCACGAACGGCATCCGGATCGACTCCTCGTACATGAAGCGCTTGTCGAACCAGCCGTGGTCGCCCAGGAAGAAGCCCTGGTCGGAGGAGTAGATGACGATCGTGTCGTCGAGCTCGCCGCGCCCACGCAGCCAGTCGGTGATGCGCCCGACGTTGTCATCGACCGAGGCGACGCACGCGAGGTAGTCCTCCATGTAGCGCTGGTACTTCCACAGCGCCTCCTCGTCGGCGGACAGTCCGTGCGGCACCGGCTGCTTGAGGTCCTCGGCCGTGAGGTGGTCGGCGACGCGCATCGCCGCGCGACGAGCCGTGTCGGAGCGCCCGGCGAGGTCGTCGGTGAACGTCGCGGGCACCGGGATCGGCGTGCCGCCGAGAGGCCCGCCCTCGGCGTACAACCCCTCGTGGGCGGCGTCGGGCTCCCACGGTCGGTGCGGCGCCTTGTGCCAGACGAGCACGCACCACGGGTCATCACCCTCCAGCGACTCGACCCAGTCCAGCGCGAGGTCGGTGATGAGATCGGTCGCGTAGCCCTGCTCCACGCGTAGCCCGTCGGCGGACAGGAAACGCGGGTCGTGGTACTCGCCCTGGTCGATGAGGGCGTCCCACCGGTCGAAGCCGTGCGGGTCGTGGCCGACGCCGTCGCTCGAGCCGTCGCCGAACCCATGCCCCATGTGCCACTTGCCGACGAACGCCGTGCGGTAGCCCGCCTCGCGCAGTGCCGTGACGAAGGTCGGCTGCGACGCGTCGATGAACGTGTCGAGGGTCGTGACGCCGTTGACGTGGCTGTAGGTGCCGGTGAGGATCGATGCCCGGCTCGGCGAGCACAGTGAGTTCGTCGCGAAGAGGTTGTCGAGGCGTACGCCGGCCGTCGCGATGGCGTCGATGTGCGGCGTGCGGTTGACGACCGAGCCGTAGGTGCCGATGGCGTGCGCGGCGTGGTCGTCGCTCAGCAGGAAGACGATGTTGGGTCGGCGCTCGGTCACCGTCCGGCCGCCCCGGGCCGGTGGGCGTCGTGGTCGTCCAGCCCGTCGAGGGCCCGGAGCAGCCCGTCCCGCCCCTGCCGGAGGTGGTGCAGCAGGTCCTCCGTGATGCCCGGGCCGCTCGTCGTGCTCGTCGTTGAAGTCACGTCGACCACGCTAGACGTGACCGCCGACCGCCGTGAGGTATGCCGTTTGGCCGGCGCTCAGGGCGTCGCGCCTTCCAGCCCCCCGGCGTCGCGTCGGGCTGCGGCCGGCGAGCCGGGTGTCGGGGCGAACCGCCAGATCAGGCCCTGCTGCCCGAAGGTCCACGCATTGTTGAAGAGCCAGTAGACGACGAGCCCGGCCGGGACGAAGGCTGCCGCCGCGAGCACCCCCACGGCCCCGAGCCACGGCATCAGCCGCTGGACCGTCGCTGTCCCCTCGGGCAGGTCGGTGGTATCGGTCATCGGCAGCACGAACCAGCGCTGGGTGAGCAGGCTGAGCACCGCCGCAGCGACGGCGACCGCCACCAGGAGCAGTCCGGCCGGGACGTTCGACGCCAGGGTCGCACCGAGGTGGCTGGTGAGGTGCAGGCCGGCGACCGACGCGGCGGACGCCGACGCGACGAGCCCGGCGTCGAGAGCGCCGACCGCGTGCCCGGCCGTCAGGTCGGAGACGACGCGGTAGAGCGCGTAGAAGAGCGGCAGCTGCAGCAGCATCGGTGCGAGGCTCCACCTCGAGACGCCGTGCTCTGCATGGATCGCCTTCCGCTCCACGCGCAGGGCGGCCAGCTGCTCGAGGTCGCGGCTGCCGGCATACCGCTGGCGGAGCTCACGCAGCTGGGGCGCGGCGTGGGCGCGGGCGTGCGACGAGCGCACCCCGTGGATCGTCGTGGGCAGCAGAAGGGTGCGGACGGCGACGACGAGCAGCAGCACGGCGAGCAGCCAGGCGCCGCCAGACCCTGGGCTCAGGCCGAGCGCGCCGCCGACGTCGTGGGTGCCCGCGAGGACGGCGGCGACGGCTTGGGTCAGTGGGGACAGCAGGGCAGGCAGGAGGTCGGACATGGGTGAGCTCCTCGGCTCGGCCCGTCGAGGGCCGGTTCAGGTGGGTAGGGGCGTGGCCCGGCCGTCGCGGGTGCGACGAGCGGGGTCAGCGCCGACCCGGAGCCCGAGGTCGCTGGGGGCAGCTCGGCGCCTCGAGGGTGCACCAGTACGCGGTCGACGCAGGCACGGCGCCCGCCACCCCCGACGGGTTGATGCGCACCGGCAGTGGTCGGACGACGTGCTGGCCGGTGGTGGCCAGCGCCGCCGCGAGCACACCGACGGCGGCGGCGGCGAGCACAGCCTGCCCGGCGCTCGCGCCGTCGAGCGACCCCAGGAGGACGAAGACCGTCGCAGCAAGGCCCGCGAGGAGGAGGGCCGCCGCCTGTCCGGAGTTGGAGACGCGCTCGCGCAGGGCGCCCATGCGACGTCTCCTCTCAGCAGCCGGCTGCCAAAGTCCTGAACTCACCTCGAGCGTACGTCACCTCGCCGCGCGTTCACGCGTCGTGGCCTTGATGCTCGGGAAGCGGGGGGTGCGGCAGGTGCGGCCGCCCTATCCTTCGGTCAAGGGGCGTTCGCCCCGGACGGGTGGGGAGGCAGCATGGCTGGAGCCGGCGCGACCCGCAACCGGTTGCTGGACCGCTTCGAGCTGGTGCTGCTGCTCGTGCTCGCGACCATCGCGGTGCAGGGCCTCGTCGACACGACGGGCTCCATGGTCGCCCAGGTGTTCGCGCACGCGATCAGCGGCCTCGCGCTCATCGCCGCAGCGCGGGCCTCCGGGGCCCGCCGTCGCTGGCGCCACGGCGTCGACGTGATCTTCGGCGTGGCTCTGCTGCTGAGCATCGTGACGGTCGTCGTGGGGCGAGGGCCGGTGGTCCAGACGACCGTGCCACCTCAGACGGCGTGGCTGGTCGCGGCGGCCCTCACACCGTTCCTCCTCGCCCGGCGCGTGCTGCAGCACCGCGTCGTGACGGTGCAGACGATCATGGGCTCGGTGGCGGCCTTCCTGCAGATCGCCGTGGCGTACGCGTTCCTCTTCCAGACCATCGACGCCTTCTCGTCCACCCACTTCTTCGGCGAACAGGTCTCCACGACGGTCTACATGTACTTCAGCGTCGTCACCCTCTCGACCGTCGGCTACGGAGACTTCACCGCCGTCACCAATCTCGGCCGGATGGCTGCAGCGAGCGAGGCCGTCGTCGGGCAGGTCTTCCTCGTCACGTTCGTCGCGCTCATCGTGTCGCGCTTCGCGGCTGGTATGCCGCGTGGCTCGCTCGGCGCGTCCCTCGACGACGTTCCCCCCGACACGGACCAGGAAACGAACACGGACACGGACAAGGACGTCGTCTGACCGTCCCGCCTCGCGGGAGACGTGGCGCCCCCCGGCTGCTCAGTCAGTGTTCCGCCCAGCACACCAGTGACGCAGCGTCAGGTCGTCGTGCCCGCCTCGATGCGCTCGCCGACGGAGCGCTCGACGACGATCGCGATGTTCGCCGGCAGCCCGGCGTCGAGGTCGGTCATGAGGCTCGCGACGGGTGGCAGCTCGCCCCGAGCCGTGACGTGGATGGTCGCGGTGAAGCCCTGGTTGTCGACGCCGGTGACCTCCGCGCCGGGCGTGCCCGAGATCCACTGCTGAGCGGCAGTCGTGGCCCGGGCGTCCAGCTGTGAGTAGGCATAGCCCAGAACCGAGTTGACGACGATGGGGACGAGCGCAAGCAGGACGAGCACCCCGAAGGTGACCTTCGTCGACCGAGGGGACCGACCTGCCCGCTGGCCGGCTTCGGTGGTGTAGCCGAGGCTCGTGTAGACGAGGCTGCCGGCGAAGACGAGCGCGAGGAAGTTGGACAGGAAGAGCACGAGGGCCCCCAAGGCAAGGCTCACGGCGCCCTGTCCTAGGCAGATGCCGACGACGCCGAGCGGCGGCACGAGCGAGATCGCGATGGCGACCCCGGGCAGGACGGCGGCGACGTCCCGGCGTGCGAGGGCGATGGCGCCGGCGAATCCCGTCGCGAGGGCGGAGATCAGGTCGACCAGGCGAGGGCTCGTGCGGCTGGAGATCTGGCTGTTGTCCAGGAGCACCGTGGTGCTCGGCACGATGAGGGAGAAGAGGAGCCCTGCGACGATGACGAGCAGGGCGCCGAGCACGACGTACGTGACGGCGCCCATCCGCTCCCGCTTCACGAGCTCGAGTGCCGTCCCCATGATCGGCGTCGAGAGCGGGGCGATGATCATGGCGCCGATGACCGTGGCCGTCGAGTCGGCGATGATCCCCGCGCAGGCGATGCACGACGACAGGACGAGCATCGTCCAGAAGGCGGAGCGCTTGGCCCGGACGTCGCCCTCGTTCAGGTCGAGCTCGGCGGTCAGCTCGTCGAGGGACCGCCGCTGGTTGGTCGGCAGCACCCGAGCCCTCAGTCCGATGTCCATGGCCCCAGTGTGTTGGAGCACCGTCGCAGCTGGTCGGGTTCACGCCAATGTCACGGGGCGCCCTAGCATCCGGGAATGCTCGAGCGAGAGGTCCGCGACGCCACCGCGGCAGACGCGACCGCCTGCGCCGCCATCTACGCGCCCTACGTCACCGACACGGCGGTCACCTTCGAGACTGAGCCGCCGACCGCCGACCAGATGGCGAGCCGGATCGCGACGGCGCAGCGCCTGCATGCGTGGCTCGTGCTCGAGGAGGCGGGGGTCGTCACCGGTTACGCCTACGCCGGGCCGTTCAAGGAGCGGGCGGCGTACCGCTGGTCGTGCGAGGTGTCGGTCTACCTCGACCGCAACCGTCGGGGTAGCGGCCGGGGGCGGGTGCTCTACGAGGCGCTGCTCGCGCGGCTCGCCGAGCGCGGCTACCGGATGGCGGCGGCGGGCATGACCCAGCCCAACGAGGCGAGCGGCCGGCTCCACGCCGCGCTGGGCTTCCAGCTGGTGGGGACCTTCCTGGCGGTCGGGTGGAAGCACGGCTCGTGGCGCGACGTCACGTGGGTCCAGCGGCCGCTGGGCGACGCGTCGACGTCCGACGCCGGGGACCCACCCGAGCCCACCTGAGTTCCGGACCCGTGGCGAGGTGACCCGTAGCAAGGTGACCCGTAGCAAGGTGACCCGTAGCAAAGTGCCCACTCGACGGTGGGGTTCCGGTCGAGTGGGCACCTTGCCTCACGCAGGTCAGTCCGGGTCAGTCTGGGTCAGGCCGGGTGGGGTCAGGGG